>CAYMWV010000057.1:0-18232 GCA_964394395.1 uncultured Sediminispirochaeta sp. | reverse complement strand
GTGCGCTTTGAGACCATGTTCATCTGGCTCAACAAAGAGCAGCAAATCGTGAAGCCTTTCGATAAGAAGCTTAAGATCTTTTTTCGACCGATGCTTCTCACTATCATCAATCTTCAACGCAAATGGTACATCGACCGTCAAACCAGGGCGCCAAACGGAGTGGATTACGTGACCGACGTCGTTAGTTGACGTAACGTAATTCTCGTTAGAAAGGCTGGCTTCTATGTCCATCGGGGGATTAAGATATTCGACGTCTCCCTGCAGGACATGTTGATGATAGATTCCTTCGGCATCGTGATAAACAGTTACAAGCTCTGTCGAATTTCCAAAAGTGGCATAAATGTATTTTTTTCCGTTTCGTACTTTCTCATAAAGATAGGCTTTAGCCATATACTCGCTCCTGAATCGTTGGTCGGCCTTAGCACAGCTTGTCTTTTACCGACTGATGAGATAACTATAACTATACAGATCCACATATCCCACCATTTTAAGAGCACCATCTAAAGTTCAATTTTAAAAGCCTTCCCCTCATTTTACCCCTGCTCCAGCTCATGTAAAAGCATTTTTCCACAACGATTTTGGAAAACTCATCCAGGTAACTCCAAACCCAGCCGACCGGCATATTCCTGAAACGATCCGCCCTTCAGCCCGGTCAGTTCATAGGCTTGTTTGAAGCCTATGCGGCCTTCTTTGGCTGCACGGATAACCTGGGTGGCAAACAGTTTCCCAACGCTATTATTCTGGTTATTATAGAAGTCCCCTCCGCCGCCGGGCTTCTGTGCCTGTCGTCGTTCTTTCCGGGTGTAATCCTCGTAAAAGACAAAGAATTGCTGCCTGTCTACCAGACGTAAATCCATTGCCCGTCTCCCGATTACAATCGGGCTGACCTTGAAAGTTCGCGCAAGGGTCTCGAAGGGAGCAACATCACGCTGAACATTGGGCCAGAGCTTTCGAATTTCAATCTCCGGCACCAGAAACTCTGCCGCTGCTTTGTTGCAGAAGGTCTCTATTTCATTGCCCTCCGGGAAAATACCCGTAAAGCCGGACAAGCCGGTCCCCCGGGATCCCAGCCAGAGGTGAGCCAACTCGTGGGCCAGAGTGAACATCTGTGCCGATTTGGCATCAGCTCCGTTAACAAAGATCAAGGGTGCGTAAGCATCACACAGGGCAAAGCCGCGAAATTCCGCTACATCCAACCGCCGATGGGGGTTATTGCCTACCACCCCATTGATAACCACCAGTATGCCCGCTTCCTCAATAGCAGCACGAAGTACGCCCAGGGCCGACTGCCAGGTGGGTACTTTTTTTGCCCATCCCTCTTCCAGATCCAATACACGACGTATCTCGCGGCCGATTGCAGCCGGGTCATCAGAGAGCCGGGCACTACCACTAAAGGGGAGTCGATCCGCCTCACATTCAATACGGCTTTCACGCAACCAGTTCTGTCACCGCTGCATGGCATAAATCGTATCCAACAGATCCTGGCTGACTTCATCGTTATACTGATTATCCAGAGTGCGAAAGTCGGAAATCGGGAGAGTGATCTGCGGAGCTTCCGGCAGGAACAGGTATCCAAAGGGAACATGGGTTACCCTGGCAAACTCTTCAAGTTGTTTGAAGGTCGGCTTTAACTCTCCACCTTCCCAGGAGGGAAGCTTGGGAAACCTGTCTGCAAGATCCTCTACAGCAAGATAAGCACGCTGCCGCGCCCATGTTACCAGTTTCGGATTGACTGCTACACGGTTCATCCTTTCACCTCTCAGTCCATTATAGCCCCGAAAGCCTCTTTAGTCATTGCGGATTTGCCTTTGTCCCCAAGTTATACAACCCGCAATAGAGGCTATTATTGCGGCTTGCTGTCATCACTCCTCCATCCCCATCGGCAATGGCGGCAATCCCAGCTCTTTCAGAAACTCGTTGTGCTTCGCCGTCTGCTCACGAACTTCCTTCTCGATCTCCACCAGGTTCTTATGGGTGGCCGACAGGTCGATCTGCGGCTCCGGTTCGGCGGTGCTGACGTAGCGCGAGATGTTCAGGTTGTAGTCGTTCTCTTCGATCTCCGCCATGGTCACCCGCCGGGCGTATCGCTCCTCTTCCGTGCCGTGCCGGTAGGTGTCGACGATTTTCTGGATGTGATCGGGGTTCAGATAGTTCTAAACTGCGGCTTCTCTATCTTCTTTTGAAAACTTTCTGTTTCAGCTATGCTGTAATCAGCCGACAATTCTATACTTTCCTTCTGCTATATCTTTTTTTCCCTGATCCAGAGCTGTTAAGAGTTCCTTGTTCTCCAGGATATCATTCATCTCATTATCAGAAACAAAACTTTCTTCAGTAAGAAACGCGATTGTTGCATACTCAATGAAATTTGAAATAGAGCGCCTTTCACCCTCAGCGGCAGTTTTAAAAAGCTTATATGTGTCATCATCAATACGGATTGTTATTGTTTTAGCCATCCCAACACCTCACATTCTTTTTTATTCATATTTATTCTAACTGTCAATCCACTCTTTAGAGCGCATCTGTTGTCCACAAGTTCCATTATCTCTACCATGTGCCCCCCTCAATCCGCCTTCACATGGTTCAGCCGGACCATAAGCAGTTTCCGGTTCCGGGAGACCCTGGCTATCTCCCCGTTCACCCAGACCCCGCCGGAGGTCGTTCTGGATAGGAAAATACGGATATCCTGACCTTTGCGGAAACCCTTTGCAGGATCTTCCAGCACCAGCCAGCCGGGACGGACGCTCTTCAGCCGGGCAATGACCGGGTCCTCCCCTGTTTCATGAGATAGGATGTACACATGGGCATCCACCCCGGTGCTGCCGGGGTTTTCCCATTTCTGGGAACGGAGCTTTTCGGAGTGGGAAGCAATGTAACGATTCCCCTCTTTCCGGGACGAAATCTGGGTCAGGTAGCCGTTCATTCCGGAAAAGTCGATCATGAATACCGATATATCCCTGATCTCCGGTGGAATCGTCTCATCGGTTCTGAATTCGAAGCTCTCATCATCAACCCTGACAATCTCTCCCGCAAAAAAGGTGCCTCCCTCTCCCTCCACCCGGATTGGGGCTCCGGGGTACGCCTTTCTAGTCCCATTCTTTTTCACCGGCAGAGACTCCATTTCAAAACCGGCCTTTCGGGAGATGGAGTGGACAAGATCAAGCTGCAGATTCCCGGGGTCCTGAGCCTGAAGCTCCACGAGCGTGTTGGTAAAGGTTTTTTGATTCATCAGCAAGAGATACTTTTTCCACGGTTTTTTTAGCAATTGGGCCAGCAAGTCCAGATAATCGATCTCATTTATGGTCAGGTCCAGTTTACGGATCCGCTTGTTGTAACTCTCCAAAGCCGACTTCTTCTCTTTCCCAGCTTCACTGTTGCGGACAATCCTTCCGCCCACCACAAAAAGAACCAGGGCACCAAGGATGATGGCGAAAAAAAGCAGCACCGTCTCCTCGTTGGTATGAAGCCCCTCTGAAATAGCCCGGAGAAACTCACTTTGGCTGAGAAATTCCTCTTTCATCCCTCAAGTATACCATATATCTCCGGAAAACACACGGCCTCAACCGGCTCTCTGGCTCTCTGGCTCTCTGGGCACCTTCCCGGCCCGGGCAGGGCCAAAGCAGGTTCCGAAAGGAAACCCCACCGGCGGGAAAAGAAAAACCCCTTCCCCGCCGGCAGCCCTTACTCCACCGGGGCCGGGAACCGGGCTCTCCGCTACAATTCCTCACCGGCCCGGTTTCCCGCCTTTTACCCGGCTCTGCTCCGCGCCGCCGGAAAGGCGGGGGCCGGCTGCGGGATTTCCGCTGCGATCCCTGGTGCATTCCCAAGGGTCGCAGCAGCTGTAGACTTCGTTTTACTCTTTTCCCTCCGGAGTGGAGAGAGGCTCCGCCTGCTCCCCCTGGCCGGCGGGAGGCACCATCACAAACTCCACCCGGCGAACCTTCCACCAGAGGCTTTCATCGGTCACATCGGCGTTGGGAAAGCGGCCCCCGTAGGCTTCGGCGCCTATCTTCTGCCGCTCCATCCCCCGCTGGATAAGAGCATCTTTCACGGTACTTCCCCGCCGTTCGGTCAGGGGTTGGAGGATCTCCTCCTCCCGGGTTTCCCGGCCGGTGCCCCGGTAGATATTGAGGGCGTGTCCCTCCAGAAGGAGGTCGTAGGATGGATAGCGCTGGTAGATGTTCACGACCCGGTCCAGAGTCTTTTTGTTACGCTTTAGCATCTCCGGTCCCGCCGAAGAGAGCTCATGCTGATAGGCCCCGAAAATGACATTGGGAACCGAGAGGTAGTAGCGGCCATCTTTCTTGACCAGGAGCATATCCAGGGGTATGGGTTCGGAATAGACCGTTATGTTACCCCCCTCATCGGTGACCCGGATCTTGATGGTAAACCGGGATGCATCCAGTTTGGGCGCCTTAACATTCTCCTTTTTGTTCCAGGTGATATCCCCGGAGGGGTCTCCCTGACCATCATAGACCCGCAGCACATCTCCCTTTTCATCCAACAGCTCCATGGACCATCCGGCAATTCCGTCGTTATCAGTCGCCTTCACTGTTACGAACACCTCTCCTTCAACCCCCTCATCGGTTTCAGCAAAGGGACTGGAGGTAACGGCAACCTGCACCACCGGTGGGGTGGTATCCAGGAGAAAGCGCTCACTTGCTGCTTCAACTACCATTCCCTTATCATAGACAACCCGGGCCCGGGCCCGGTAGCGCCCTTCAGGGGCGGCTGAAAAATCATCCTTGGCAGAGACCGATCCGTCCCAGGGCAAGGCGGCGGGAAGTTCTCCCGAACCGCCGTACTCCTGTACTGTGGTACCAGATTCATCCACCAGCCGCAGGTTCCAGCTGCTTACCCCCCGATACTGATTCGATTTGAGATCAATGGGAAGAAAATCGTTCTTTCCATCTCCGTTGGGGCTGAACGCCTTTGGCGTGTTGAGGGTAAGTTCCACCGGGCTTACATCAAGTACTACCGTTTTGGGCATGGGATAGGTGGTGTTTCCCGCCAGATCGGTGAAACCGACCAGCAGGGTATACTCCCCCTCAGGACCAAGCTCTCCATCGAGCCCCCTGCCGTCCCAAACCACCAGGCTGGTGGTCTGGCTTGAATCGGTCTCCATCAGAGACTCCCCGGAGGGAGAGAGGATTGCCCCGGTCCAGGTAACCTTCTCGTTCGATTCAAACTGGATCCGGGTCTCATCCTTCCTACCATCCCCGTCGGGACTGAGAACCGGGTGCTCCACCGTTACGGTAACTTCCGGGGGAGTTACATCCACCACAAAGCTCTCTTCTGCGGAGGGTCTGTTTCCGTTTTCATACTCCACCTGGTGGAAGAAGCGCCAGGAGCCTTCGGCCAGGGTCGCTCCATCCTTGTCCCGGCCATCTAATAGCACCTCCAGGGGTGGTTCACCCTCTCCGGAGGCGCCGATCATCTCATCTCCATCCTGATCAAGAATCGCCCATCGCCATCCGGTCACCCCTTCGGCTACACTCCGGTCCAGGTAGACTGTAGCGCTATCCTGCACCCCATCCCCGTTGGGGCTGATATATTCCGGATCGATCACCAGGTCGACTGAGGTCTCCAGGCGGCTCAACTCGACTCCGGAGAGCACAATCTCCCCGGAGTCGTTTCCCGCCAGATCGGTAGACTCCAGAACATAGGAGTAGATCCCCTCCGGCGCCGGCTCCCCGGAATCACTGTTCCCATCCCAGACAAAATCCTCCGGGGTTCCGCTCCACTCTTTTGTGAGCACCACCGTGCCCGAGGCGTCCCGGATCTCCCCGGTCCACTCCTCTTCGCTGGTGGCTTCCACATGGCTTATGGAAAAGGTATCCAGGTTACCATCTCCGTTGGGGCTAAAAAGCATCTTCTCCGGTCCGGTCACCTTCGCCGAAGGAGGGGTGGTATCGATAACAAAATCATCCAGGCTGGTCTCCTGACGGTTCCCGTTGGCATCCACCACCCAGACTGAGAGGTTGTAGGAACCATCGGGGAAGGGCTGGCCCGACTCATCCAGACCATTCCAGGTAACCTCCCGCTCCAGGGTAAACTCCTTGTAGCCGGAGAAAAGAGCGGCAAAGAAGCCGATATCCCGCTTCTCCTTCTCAACTATCTGCCGAAGCGCCTTGCCCGCCTCATCACTAATCTGGAGGCCGTATTCGGGAACATAACCCTCTTTACTCTTTACGTAGATTTTTACCGAAAAGCTGATGGTCGCCTCATCCTTCACCCCGTCGTCATTGGGGGAAAGGTATTGGGTACCGGAGCTGATTGGCGGAATCTGCGGCACTTCCTTGTTTCCGCCAGCAAACAGCGCTGCGGGAATCAGGATCATAACCAAAATTAACGCCGGAATAACCGAAACCGGTGCACTATAGAAACGCTTCATAACCAACCTCCTCATTACATTACCTCTTTTATACATAAATACAAAAACCTTTCATCACCATGATGAAGAAACAATATTCTCACAGCTTTGTTACAAGTTGCCTACTCCGTGCCTACTCCGCCTCGGCGAGAATCGCAATCCCGCTGGATGCACCGATTCTGTCGGCTCCAGCTTCGATCATGGCAATTGCATCGGCGTAACTGCGAACCCCGCCGGAAGCTTTCACCTTCATTGTATCACCAACTGTCTCCCGCATCAGCCTGATATCCTCCACAGTGGCCCCTCCGGAGCCAAAACCGGTGGATGTTTTCACGAAATGGGCCTTCGCCTCCATGGCTGCCCGGCACGCCTGCCGTTTCTCCTCTTCGTTCAGATAACAGGTCTCAATGATCACCTTCACCGTTCGGCCCGCTGCGGCGTCCACTACCGCCGCAATATCCCGGAGAACCCGGTCATGATCCCCCGCCTTGAGGGCACCCACGTTTATCACCATGTCGAGCTCTTCGGCTCCCTGGCTGACAGCAAATTCGCTCTCCGCAGCCTTCACCTCCGAGGCGTTGGCTCCCAGGGGGAAGCCCACGACACAGCAGGTGAGGACCCCGCTTCCTTCCAGCTCCTTTGCCACCAGGGGCACATGGAGAGGGTTTACACAGACCGATGCAAAGCTCTCAGCCCGTGCCTCGGCGCAGAGCCGCTTCACATCATCCTCCGTAGCTGTTGCCTTCAGTATGGTATGGTCGATCATTTTCGCCAGTTTTGCTTTTTCCACTCTCTACTCCTTCCTCGGTTTTGCAGCGCCCCTGGAAGGGGCTCCAGGCGACCTTCATCCCCTTTCGGCGCTCTGCTTTTACCATCAATTTTTACCATCAATCAATTTCAGTATAGATCAAGTCGGGGATTCTGTCCCGGCCAGGCTTCTCCTCTTCGATCCGGAGGGAGCCTCTGAAGCGGTCAATCGCCTCATCGTTGCTCTTCCCCGAACCGAGATGAAACTGTGCAAGCACATCACCCTTCTCGATCCTCTCACCTATCCGCTTCTGCATCCAGTAGCCCACTGCGGGATCGATCACATCTTCCTTTTTACTTCGCCCGGCACCGAGCATCATGGCGCTGATTCCAAGCCCCACCGCATCGGTTCCCACCAGCCATCCGGCGCTTTCAGCTTTTACCTCCACCACATTCCGGGCCCTGGGCAGCAGGGAGATATCCTCGCAAACCCGGCTCTCTCCCCCCTGCAGTTTGATCATCCCGGCAAAGCGCTCCAGCGCCTCTCCGGAGCTGACCGCCTTATCCAGCAGCTTTCGGGCATCACCCTTGTGGGCGGCATTTCCTCCAAGGATAAGCATCTTCTCCGCCAGGGCAAAACTCACCTCTTTCAAATCTCCTTCGGCGTGATCTCCCCGGAGAATTTCGATAGCCTCCCGTACCTCCAGGGCGTTCCCCACTGCATTCCCCAGGGGCTGGCTCATATCGGTAACCAGGGCGTGGGTTTCCCGGCCCGCCAGAGCTCCTATCTTCACCATCATCCTGGCCAGCTCCACCGCCCCATCCAGATCTTTCATAAAGGCGCCGGAGCCGGTTTTAACATCCAGGACAATCCGGTCGGCCCCGGAGGCGATCTTTTTGCTCATCACGCTTCCGGCGATGAGGCTCACATTATCCACCGTGGCGGTTACATCCCGGAGGGCGTAGAGCTTCTTGTCTGCAGGAACCAGGTTCCCCGTCTGTCCAATGACCGAAACACCGTTCTGCCGGACAATCTCGGAAAAGCGCTCCATGCTCTGGGAAACCTGAAAGCCCGGTATTGACTCCAGCTTGTCCAGGGTACCGCCGGTATGACCCAGCCCCCGGCCGGACATCTTAGCAACCCGGCCTCCGCAGGCGGCCACTAGGGGCCCCACCACCAGGGTGGTGGTGTCCGCCACACCTCCGGTGGAGTGCTTATCTACCTTGATCCCCTCGATAGCCGAGAGATCAACCCTATCACCGGAATCGACCATAGCCAGGGTAAGATCGGTGGTCTCCCGCTCGTTCATTCCCTTGCACCAGATTGCCATCAAAAGGGGCGCCACCTGGTAATCGGGGATATCTCCGGCCACATATCCACTGATAAAGAAGCTGATCTCCCCGGAGGATAACTCTCCCCCGTTCCGCTTCTTTTCAATAATGTCCACCATTCTCATAAGAGTACCTCTTTTACGTTCAATCAGTATCACTCAGCATTCACTCAGCACATATCATGCAACTTATGCACGCCTACAAACTCAGTATAACAGATTTTGCGCCATTTGGGGGAGTTAAGACTCCTTTGGGATGGTGAGGCGGATTCTGATCCGGGTTCCCGGCCAATCCCTGGACTCATTCTCCGGCTGCCCCAGCTGCCCCGGCTGCTCGATGCGGGGACCAATCACCATCTCCCCATTGTACTGTTTCACATAGCCCTCCACCAGCGTCAGGCCAAAGCCGAAGCGTTCAGGAGGCAAATCTCCAATTCCGATACCGTTGTCTGTAATCTCCAGAAAAATCTCGTTACAAGAGGGCTGCTGCACAGACACTTCCACAAGTCCCTTCCTGCCCGCCTCAAGCACCCCGCTAAGCTCTCCAGCCAGGCCCAACTCCTCCCCACGGTGTAAGGGGAAAGCGTACTTAACCGCATTGGTAAGCAGTTCATTGATAATGATGGCCACCGGAAGGGTCTCTTTCGATGGAATATCGATCGCTTCGATTTGATGTTCAATTCGGACTCGGCCATCCATCACCAGGATTCGTTCAAGATCCGCAATCAGCTCTTTAAGGAAACCGGTAGAGGAGAGATGCTCCGGATTTTCGCTGGTATAGAGATTCTGGTAGATGGTCTGCATCATCCTGATCCGCCCAAGAGCCTCCTCAAAGGCACCCTGCATCCGGGGATCATCAAAATCTTTTGCCTGCAGAGAGAGGAGGCTGTAGATGGTGTCCATGTGGTTCTTTATCCGATGATGTACCTCCAGAAGGAGACGCTCCTTTTCCCGAACAAGCTGCTCCTTATCCCGAACCGCCGCCTCTTTTTGACGAAGCAGACGCTCCGAATAATCGAAGAGATGAAACATCACCTGAGAAAAGAAGAGGGCCAGGAGAAAATAGCCGATAAATCCCAGGGAATCACTCAGGGTGTGATAGCCCCCACGGATCTGATTCCATACCTGAATAATGAATATTCCTCCGCTGAGGATGCTCAATACAATCAGCTCCCACAGGTGCACGAAAAAAGCGGTAGCCAGAAGTATCGAGAGGCTTGCATGGAGGATTGTGAAACTGAACCAGCTCTGGGGATGGATGAGGAAGGAGAGCTGCACCAGAGGGGTGGCGATAAAAAAGAGAAGATGCACCGCCGGGCGGTACCGGTCCGTCCATAGTAACATCAAAGCAGCAATCAGGATAGCGATTAAAAGTCCGTTCTGAACCAGAAAAATCCTCGCCTCGGGATCGGAACTGAAGAGATTGAAGAAGAAGTAGTAGATGATCAGGGGCAGGCAGAAGAGCAACACTCCCAGGAGCAGCCTCTTCCGGTAAGGGTCCTTTCGCTTCATACAGCATCTTACGACGCTTCTGGAGACTTGTAAACGGTGGCCAGTGGCTAGACAGCGGGCAGGGATGCCTAGCCGCTAAATATTAACACTCCGGCCGCTGAAGCTTCTTTGAATCCACAAGAAGAATTAACTGCTCTGGAAGTCCGTTCAGCAGATTAAGGGGAATCTGGATTGTATATTGATTTGATAATCCTATGATGAATTCGAGGTGGTCATAATTCCAGTTATGGAATTCATCGTTGCTACAATCGGCATTTATGGTAAGTACAAACTCCGCACAAATCTCACCCAGTTCTTCATCTGCAAAAGCATCTCTGCAATCAGCAAAGATTTCATCAGCTGGCAATGAATCCGGGACCAACTGCAAAAAGGCCGTTTTTAATGCATCCTCACCCTCTTCAGCGCTTAACCTTCTCCACTCTTCTCTTAAGTCTCTTGTTTTATCACTCATACATGCCTCCTTACTACAAACATACTCATGATGAGCTGGAAAGGCAAAGGGAGCAGCTGCGATCCGTCATGAAGCTATCGGCCGATACAGGGGTAGCAGCACAAATCGTAAGATCTTTTTCAATTGTTTATCCTCCCTGCCCAGCTCCCTAGTGAGGTTTCACCTTAATAATCCGCAATCCCTCCAGAGCACCCCTGTATTTGGCCAGATCCCCCTTCGGAAAGGGCTTGCCATGGCCGGGATAGGCCAGTTCAAAATCCAGCTCCGCCATCCTGTCCCAGGAGTGTTTATATTGCTGTGGATCTTCAATCCAGATACTTTGGCGCTTTATACTGGGGAATCCGTTCATCGCCCCATCGCCGCAGAAGAGCAGCAGTTTCCCCCCTATCCGCAAGAGATAGGTGTTGATGATCCGGGTACCAAGATTCAATAGTTCCATTGCGAGCCTCCCGTTGCTTCCTCAAGATAATTATCAAGATTTTCGATCTCAAACAGGGGCAGCCCGATAAGATTACTCCTTAGCTCCTCCGAGTCCGGAGATGGCACTTTATGGTGTATTTCTGCAAGCCGCTGTTTTCGTTCCATCAGGTCAAATTTAACTACATACTGCGCTTTCTTTTCTTCAATATATTTCCAGATCGACTTTATTTTCCCCGCCTTTCCCGCCTTTACCTCAATGGGAACAATTTCTCCAGCATGGGTATAGATAAAATCTACTTCAGCGGCACCCTTTCTTTTCTTGTTAAGCCAATAATAGAGTTCGGTGGATAGTGATGCTTCGTTGATGAACTTCAGATGCTGAGCAATAAATTGTTCTGCCATAACCCCTTTCGTTATCAATGTATCGGGGGAGAGAGTGAAAATATCTTTCCATCTTGTTTCATGCAAGGCGTTGTACAGCCCTATGTCAAGAAAAAAAAGTTTCAAATCTGCGGGGCTTGTACCGGCGGAAAGTGGTAATCCATTACAATAATTAAAAGTAACCTTGATGATGACACCCGCTTTTGAAAGCAGATCGATCGCTGACTTGACACTTCTGGAGTGGACAGCTGCAACATCGGAAAAGACAACTTTCTTTCCAAGGTTAGCGACCGTATATTCAAACACATCCATCACTCTGGAGTACTCTTTATTTCTCGCATATTTCGGAATATCATCCCGATAGGTTTGGATGATGGAATTGTGAATCTCCCGAACCTCATCCTGGTCACCTCCATCTATCCAGCACCACACGGCTTCGGGCATTCCACCAGTGTAATAATATTCCTTTAATAAATTTGCTCCATGCTCAATCCAGGTTGCATGTGTTCCATCCTGAAGCGTAATTGAATTGAATTGCTCCAGAAAAATCTCTTCTCCCTTCGCCATGAGAAACTCACTGAAGGTCATAGGCCCAAGTTGATAGTACTGGACCCTTCCCACCGGCATGGAGAAGCGTTCGGAAGCCATTGCAACTTCCAGTAAAGAACCTGCAGCTATAACCCGTAGATCCGGGCGCTTTTCATAAAAATATCGCAATCGGTTAATGACCTTCGGTTGCTGCTGCACTTCATCAAGGAAAAGGAGGGAATGATCATCAATCTTTTCCCCGACCACAAGTTCAATCTCCTGCAGCACTTTTTTGATTGAAAAAGATGTATCGTTCTCTATCTCCCGGAGCTTTACCGTTTCAAAATCAAGTTGAAGCAGGTTGATATTGTGTTGTTCGCAAAAAAGCCGCACCAGGGTTGATTTCCCCACTTGCCGGGCTCCCCGCAGGATAAGAGGCTTTGCATTGTTTTTATGGTACCACCGATCAAGAAAATCGAGGGCTTTTCGCTTCATACCCCCCTATGTTACTGGAAATTTTCCATATCAGCAAGCTGTTTTAGTACAAAAATACCAAAACAGATACCTGTTTTGGTATTTTATCCTTCTTCTGAAGCCCCGGCCAGCCCCATACTATATTCTGCTCATTATTTTGCTTGAACGGCGACTACAGAGCCCTACTTCAACACCCCTTCCTTCTCCCGCTCCGGTTCACCGCAGCTGCAGCCGACACTACAGTCAGCGCAGGCGTCATTATGATCCCGAACCGTATCCAGGGCGGAGGAGCCGCCGCCGATTGCCTCCAGGGCAAGTTCGGCAGAGAGGGAGTTTGCCGCTTCGATCAGATCCTCGGCTCCCTTCTCTTTCCTGAACCGCAGGACGTTGACCATGAAGATGTTGAGCTTGTTGACGATGTTCGGGGGCAGCAGGTTTCCATCCACCTCCACGGAGATGATCGGATAGTTGCGCTCCCGGGCCCAGGGGGTGTAGATTCCCTCAATCACCCGGCCGATGAGGCAGGCGAAGGGAGATATGTTTACAATACCGCTGTACCCCTCTTCCATCGCTGTGGCAGCCACGCCGCTGGATACGGCGATCTCTGAGTTGAGCTCATGGTTCACAAAGTGCTTGGCGGTGTTGGCCATAATCTTCCGCATATCGTGGGGAGAGTGGGGAATCATCTTCGACGGAGCCAGGGCGCGTTTGATCTTGTTCTCCACATGGTGTTTCCACGCCTCTTCGATCCGCAGCCGGATCAGTTTCCTCATGGGGTCGCTGAAGAGCCGCTTGTACCAGGGTACCAGCTTCAGCCGCTTCTTCAGGTCGTACTCCCGGACAAAGTCGAGGTAGTGGATCCATTCCCCCACGCTGGCGATCTTGGTAACGATGTTCCGGGCGCTTAAGAGCTCTATCAGCTCGTCCACCGCAAAGTCGTCCCGGCGCACATAGATCTCCCCAACGACGAGAACCCGGGGGCACTCCTCCATGGGCTTCTTCAGGGGGATTTTGGCAACCTCCCTGGCAATGCTCCGAAGGCTCGGGACAATCTTGTTAATATCCTTCTCAGCGATATCGACCAGTCCGTGCCAGAGATCACTGTAGTGGGCGATCGCCTTCTTGGGGTCGGCGGCGGTGGCCCGCAGGGCGGTTTGGATATCCTTCATAAAGTCCGCCACCGAGAGGCCAAGCCACATATCCTTGGAGAAGGTGGAACCCAGCTCGTTGTAGGAGTTGTCGGCGCTCAAGGTGAAGACCACCACATTCTCCAGCCCCAGGTCCCGGAAGAGGTTTTCGTAGTAGACGTAGTACTGTCCGGTTCGGCAGGGTCCGGTGGTGATGGGCACAAAGAGGAGGTAGAGCTTGTTCTTGTCAAACCGATCGGACATGAAAAACTGCAGGGCGCTTCCCAGAACCAGGTGGCTGGGGACGCACTCCTTACCACTGGCGTGGGCCCGGGCAATCTGCAGGGTCTTGTAGGTGGCCACCGGCATGGTCTCGGCGTTGTAGCCCCCGGAACGGAGCACCGCCCCCAAGAGATCAGTGGAGAAACTTCCCATGTTAGAGAGGATGATCTTCACATCCTTGTTATCCTTGATGGGGATCTTCTCACCGGTATTGATGTTGGCCACATGGACCGCTTCTTTGCCGTTGTTGATAAAGCGGTAGCCGTTGTCGTAGCGCTCCGCATCGTCCCCTTCCCGTTTGCTCCGGTACCCCTCAATGATATCCAGGAAGGCCTCAACCCGGGTGTCGATCCCCGCATCGGCGGAGTGGGAGTCCAGCTCCAGGATAAGGAAGGGTTTGGTCCCCATAATCCACTTCAGGTAGTGGAGCATAAAGCTGTCAGGGGCGCAGGAGAAGTTGGAGATCCAAGTTACGTAGATGTTATCCTCATCCTTCAGCCTGGTAGCCGCCTTCATATCCTGCTGGCCGTAGTACCAATACATATTGGGAAAGATATCCTTGTCCTCAAAGGGAAGGATATCGAAGGGGATAACCGAGAACCCCCGGGAGGAGAACTTCCTGGGAATACCCATGTTGGCGTCGGGGGTAAAAGCGTTGTAGGGGCGCCCCAGGATAGCAATCACCGGCCGGTCCGCTTTTCTCGCCTCAACTATTGCCTCTTCCCCAAGCTCCTTCGCCTTCTGGAAGTACTCCTGCTGCTTCGCCCAGCCAAGCTCAAAGGATTCCCTAATCTCCCCGGCGCCGATTCCCAGATCTTCTCCCATGGCGATGAAGAACTCCAGCGCCTTCTCCAGGCCAAACTTGAAGCTGACGATCAGCGGGATAATCCGATCCTTCGGAAAATCGGGAAAGGCCTTTTCCAGGTAGTAGGGTAGTCCCTGGGTGATGGGACAGAAGTTGGCGTGCACATCGTTCTCGTAACTCTCCATGTCCCGGAAATGGGGGAGGAAGATGTAGTCGGTCCCCTTGTTGATAATATCCTGCATCGCCCCGTGGGCAATTTCGGCGGGGAAACAGTAGGTGCTCTCCGCCCGGGCCACCCCTTCGTGTTCCACCTCGTCGGAAAGCACAGTCCTGATGCCAAGATTGTGGAAAAACCAGGAATAGAGGGGATAGAGGGTGTGGACCGAGAAGGCCCGGGGAATTCCCACCGTAAACGGGCGCTTCTCCTTGAAGGTTTCAGGATCGGGGGCACATGTCTCGAAGAGGAGCTCCTGCCGCCTGGCCACGTAGTCGAATACGGGAATATCCTTCGCCTTCTTTCTCATGTTTGCGTATTTGTTACACCGGCCGCCGAACATGTACTTGTGGCCGTTCACCACCAGCACCTGGATGGGGCAGAAGTTATCACAGGACTTACAGGTAAAGGTCCGCTCGTAGACGATCTCCCGCTGCTGCAGCGATTCCATATCGAAGTCGCCCTTCTCCAGAAGGCCGTCCTCAAACTTCTGCTTGGCCAGAAGGCCCACCCCGAAACAGCCCATCAGTTCGGGACTTGGGGGTACAAGGATCTCTTTACCCACCATCATTGCAAAAGCGAGGGGGATCGCCTTGTTCTTGGCCACCCCTCCCTGGAGGAAAATCTTTCCGCCGATGGTCCTGTTTCCCACCACCCGGTTGAGGTAGTTGGCCACAATGGAGGTAACAATACCGGCGGTGATGTTGGCCCGGGTTGCCCCCTGCTGAATCGCCTTGCGGATATCGGAGTTGATGAAGGCGGAGCAGTGCTCGCCGAACTTCAGGGGAGCATCCGCCTCCAGGGCGATATCGCCGATATACTTGGCGTGGCCGATGTTGAGGTCCCCCTGAGCCGACTCCTCCAGAAAAGAGCCGGTACCAGCGCTGCACGCCTCGTTCATGGCGTAATCGATGGGCACCCCGTTTTTCAGGAGTACATACTTGGCATCCTGTCCACCGATCTCGAAGATGGTCTCCACATCCGGATCGAAGAAGGTGGTTCCCACCGAATGGGCGATAATTTCGTTGTAGACCCCCTGGGTTTCCAGGAAAACCCCCAGGATCTCCCGGGAGGAACCGGTGGTGGCGGCCATGGAGATTTTGATCTCCTGATCTCCTATCTCCGCCTTCACCTTGTCGGTGATCTCCTTGAGGCAATTCTTGAGGGACTTAACAGGGTCCCCATGGGTCCTTCCGTAGTGGCTGGCCACAATCTCGTTAGTTTCAATATCGATAAGGCACGCTTTCGTGGTGGTGGAACCTCCGTCTACACCGAGGATATACTCTTTCCCGGCCTCCACCTTCCCCTCGTGGGCCTCAAAGTAGGTCACCTTGTCTTGGACAGTTTTCAGATCTTCCAGGGTTCCAAAGCCCACCTTGTTGGGCTTTAAAAGATGTTCCTGGTCGAGCAGGTCGGAGCCGCTTTTTCTGGCCAGAATTGCCGCACCCAGGGCTTCGAAGTAGGAGGCCTCGGGAGGAACGATAAAATCGATATCCGGGGCCTGCTCTTTAATAAAACGGAGGATGTGCCGGTTTCGGGTGATACCGCCAGCTAAGAGTACCGATCCGCTGAGCACCTTGGCCCGCTTGAGAAAATCGACCACCTTTACCGCCATCACATTGCTTAAGGAGAGTACGATATCATCCTTGGTGGCTTCACTCTTGTTGAGCCGATGGGTACAGTCGCTCTTCATAAAAACCGAACAGCGGCTTGAAAGGCTCAGAACTCGGGCATCGTCCGGAACCTGCTCCACATCCTCCAGCTTCATATCCATCCGGGCAAGCTGCTGTTTGAAGAACTCGCCGGTTCCGGAGGCGCATTTATTCCCGGAGAAGTTGTTGATGATCTTCCCCTGCTCATCGATGGTGTAGACCACCAGGTCCTCTCCACCCATACTCACCACCGCATTTACCGACTTCCCGAGCTTGGTTAGCGCCTCTTCGGTGCAGATCGGCTCGATGGTGTTGTTCAGATTGAACAGATACCGTCCCTCGTTACCGGTAACCAGGGTTTTCGTCCCCTCCGGGATGGGGTAGGAGGAGAGAGTCTCACGAATTGCATGCTGCAAATCGCCATCGTGGGGTACCACCGCACTCCAGACGACCCGGTCGTCCTCAAGTAGTACGGTTTTAAGACTGGAAGAACCTATATTGATTCCTAAACTGTGCATTAGTATACCTCTTCTAAAATTCCTGCCAAATAGGGGCAGATGATAAACAATATAGGAAAAGGGTAGGGTATTGCAACTGTCCAGCAGGCCAATCAGGGTAATTTATTGTGAGGATACGGTGAGGACTCTGCCGGGGTGCGGGTACACTGGGGACGGGGGTACACTGGGGACGGAGCACGGGGCTTACATCCCGCAGATCTCCTTCACTTTCCGGGCAAGATCGGCTCCCCGCTGCCGCCCCAGGGCAAGATCGGCCTCATCAGGCGCTCCGGCAAACTCGAGACTCTCCAAACAGTCCCACTTCATGGAAGCGGAAAACTCATCCAGCTGCTTCTGGGCACCACCGGACCAGCCGTAGGAGCCGAATCGGAAGGCTGACCGATTTTTCACATGGCTCCGGTCAAAGATATCCAGCACATGGGCCATGGGGGGGAACATCTTGTACTCGTAGGTGGGCATCCCCAGGACGATCCCGGTGGATCTCCAGGCGTCGGCCAGTACAAAAGAGACATGCTCCTGAGGCACCCGGTGAACATGCACCTTCACCCCCTCCGATTCCAGGCCGTCGATGACCGGAGCGACCATCTGCTGGGTGTTGCCATACATGCTGCTCCAGACCATAGTCACCTCCGGCAGGGCCGGCCCCTTCATCCAGGTGGCGTATTGCATATAGCGATCGATGATCTCTTGCGGTTTATCCCGCCAGATGGGTCCATGGCTGGGGGCAACCACATCAATCTGCAGCCCCTCAAGTTTCTTGATCGCCCGCTCCACAAAGGGGCTGAAGGTGGAAACGATGTTTGCGTAGTAGCGGATTGTCTCCCGTTCAAAGAACTCGTGCTCTGAAGCGGTAAGTTCATCGTCGAAAGCCTTATCCCCCAGAGCACCAAAGGAACCGAAGGCGTCGCAGCTGAAGAGCACCTTGGAGGAGGCCTCATAGGTGACCATGGTCTCCGGCCAGTGCACATTGGGAGCATCCTCGAAGATCAGCTTCTTGCCATCCCCCAGATCCAGCGAGTCCCCGGAGCCCACCGCCTCCACACCATCTTCAATACCGTAGAAGTTTTTAATCAGGGGAATCGATTTCTTGCTGGCGAGTATCTTGATCCCCGGATTCTTCGCCCGTAATTCCCGAAGCCATCCGGTATGGTCCGGCTCCATGTGGTTCAGAATCAAGTAATCCAGATCCTTGTAGCTAAGCCCGGCAGTTGCCAGTTGTGCCTCGATCTGCCCGGGAGCATCATCCCAATCCTTCACCAGGTCGATCAGGGCGCTTTTTTCCCCCTTCACCAGATAGCTGTTGAGACTTACCCCGTGGGGAATGGGCCAGATTCCCTCGAAAAGGTCCTTGTTTCCAATATTCGCACTAATCCGGTAGACACCGTCTTTTATTTTAATTGCCAGATCGGAAGAGCACACG
>CAYMWV010000056.1:0-18592 GCA_964394395.1 uncultured Sediminispirochaeta sp. | reverse complement strand
TCGAACCACTACGGTAGGGAGGGAGAATGTATCCTGGGGTAATCGCAGTAGAACCGACCAATGATTCCCATTCTCCTGCTCTTTATACAGCCCAAAAACCTGGTACTTGAGTTGTATTAGATGAAGATGAAGTGTTTAGCATTTGTCCGGAGTATCCCGACGGCATTCTTTCCCATCCCTGCTTCGATAATAAAGCATGCTTTACCACAACAAAGTGGGCGATACTGGACCGTCCGAAGGACGCCCAGCTTGCACGGTTGGTTGTTCCTACAACAAAGTGGGCGATACTGGATCATGCGAAGCATGCCCAGCTTGCAGGAGAGGTTGTTACCACAACAAAGTGGGCGATACTGGACCGTCCAAAGGACGCCCAGCTTGCAAGAGAGGTTGTTACCACAACAGAGTGGGCGATACTGGATCGTCCGAAGGACGCCCAGCTTGCAGATTAGGTTGTTACCACAACAAAGTGGGCGATACTGGACCGACCGAAGGACGCCCAGCTTGCAAAATAGGTTGTTACCACAACAGAGTGGGCGATACTGGATCGTCCGAAGGACGCCCAGCTTGCAGATTAGGTTGTTACTACAACAGAGTGGGCGATACTGGATTTGAACCAGTGACTTCTACCGTGTGAAGGTAGCACTCTCCCACTGAGTTAATCGCCCTGAATGGAAGGATCTCCCCCGGACAGACTCGAACTGCCGACCTAGTGATTAACAGTCACCCGCTCTACCAACTGAGCTACAGGGGAATGTTCCGTAGAACGTCTGTAATCTACACAAAAGAGGGACGCTTTGTCAATCGCTTTTCATCAGATCTTCACAATTTCCCGTCCACAGCCGCTGCAGCAGCCCTCTTCTGAAAGATGGCTTACAGGTCCAAAACCCTGCCGCTCTATCACAAGCTCACCGCAGCCGGGGCAGATAGTAGGCCATGAGGCTCCTCTGTTTCCAGGGTATACAAAAGAGAGCTGCTCCTTAGCCCGGGTTGCTGCTGCAAAAAGGAAGCTTCCTTCGGTAGCCGCTTCGTGGTAGTGATAGGCCGGATGGTAGGCTGAAAGGTGCCAGGGAATATCCCTGTCCACTCCGGCAATATAATCGGCCGCTCGTTCAAGCTCTTCAAGATCGTCGTTGATTCCGGGAACAATTAGGGTGGTGATCTCCAGATGGACCGAAAGGGAGGAGGCGAGTTCAATGAACCGTTTCACCGGCTCCAGGGCTCCTCCAAAATGGTCAGGGTAGCTCTTCTTTCGGAAAGCTTTCAGATCCACATTGACCGCATCAATCACCCGTAACAGTTCCCCCGCCGGTGCAGGGTTGAGATAGCCGTTAGTAACCAGAATGGTAGAGAGCCCCTCCCGGTGGGCAATCCGAGAAGCCTCCAAAATAAACTCTGCGTGGATGGCCGGTTCGGAATAGGTGAAGGATATCGATGGGGTTCCGGAGGCTTTCGCCCGGCGAATCAGCTCCTCCGGTGATAATTGAATCCCCCCCGATCCACTGGCAAAGCTGAGACTGATGCTGTGATTTTGACAGAAGGGACAGTGGAGACTACAGCCGTAAAAACCTATCGAGTAAGTACGTGTACCAGGTTTGAAGTGGTAGAGGGGCTTTTTTTCAACCGGATCTACCGCCTCTGCTGATATGACCCCGTAATAGGGGAGGGTGATCTCCCCATTGCGGTTGTGCCGGACCTGACACAATCCTTGTGAGCCCTCCTTAATCAAACAGGAATTGGGACAGAGGGTACAGCGGGTTCCCCTGTCGCTCCTTTCGAAATAGGGAGATAGCTTAATTGGTCTCTCCACACGCCTCCATAGCTTCATGGAGGTGATCAAAGGAGGTAAAGTGGACCGGCGGATCATCTACTTTGAAGGGTCGAAACTCAATACCGATACAGCCCTTGGGGAGATAGATCCTTGCCATAGGGATTGTCCGTCCCGAATCGCTCACGATATTGGAAATCTGTTCGTAGTAGACAATATCACTAATGATAAATTCATAGAAATGGATACTCTCTTCCGCAGGATCAATCACCAGCAGCATCTTCTCCCCGTCGTAGGGGTGCTTCCGGGGACTTCCGGTAAAGCGAACCGCATCTCTGGTGCGCTCTTCTTTTCTGCTGTAACTTTCCATCTCAAAAAGAGGTTGGGCTTCCAGGAATTTGCGAATACTCATGCCCTTATTATAGCAAAAAAAAGGCGTCTAGGAAAGAAGTTGTTTCAAGGTTGTTTGTCGCTGCTCTTCAAAAAGTTGGTCTAACAGTTCACCGCAATCATCCGGCAGATCGATAAATTTGCATGATATGGGGCCGCTGTTATGGCTGATCTTCGCTGAAAGCTCAAAATATCGGTCGTTGATTTTCAAGGTGCAGAGAGAGAGCTCCATCCCTATAGGCAAGTTGAGGGTTGCCTCTATATCGTCGGGACGAAAAAGCAATCCCCCTTTGGAGATGTCCTCTATCTTGCCGGTGATGATTTTGAAACTCTCCGGTTCGGTAAACATAAACTCGAGCTCTGCCCAGGAGAGGGAGTAGCGACGGTCATCGCGTTTATTATCCCAGTGAGAATAGCGGGCAAGCACATCCTCCAGAAGAGAAAGCTCTTCCGGGCTGGAAAAATCCTCTTTCACTATCGCATTTACTTCCAGAGCCCCCGCTTTTGAAGCCTCATCTTCATTGAAATTAAGCCCTTTGAGAAGGATAAAGGGGCGCCTGGGCTGATCTGCCTCCTCAGCATCATCACTTTTTGTATCCTCCCAAACCCCCTGCCGGTAAAGCAGCAGAAAGGGTTTCCAGTGCCGGGGGTAATCGGCGGCGCTGAAGAGCACGATATCGGGAGCTACTTCATCAAGGTTATCCATCGCTTTTATTGGATTGGTGTAGTGAATAAAAACAAAGCCCTGGGGAGATAGATGCTCCACCACCCGATGTTTGATGGAGTCTTTTTCAATCACCAGCATCGCCTTCATCTACTCGGTCCCCATGTTCATCACGTGGTAATCGTAGATCATCCAGTAGCCTTCATGTCGATGAAGATTGTAGGTGTATTTTCGTTTTTCAGAGTAATCCCGGTAATCGAAGGTTTGCACCACCTCTACCACCCCGTTGGATTGGGTATAGGAGGTGTGGGTGATGATAAAATCTGAAGGAATAAGCAGGATATCCTCGTCAGCATTCCGGCTCATGAGGCGATTGCGGTAATCCTCAATCATCTGGTACCGTTTTTCAGCAGAGCTGTCCCGGTACTGCATTCGCAGCCTGCCGTTGGCAAGCATCAACTGTTCAAGATCAAGATAGAGGAAAAACTTGGGCCATTGACTTTTCTGCCGGGCCCGAAGCGTATACTCCACCACCTCATCCGGGGGCAGTTTCTCCCGGGAGAGAATCTCCCCGGTTTCCACATCCAGAAGGCGCCTGTATGCCGGCACCTCCTGCAGATCCGGATGAATCTGCAGGGTGATGGTGTTGGATTCCATCGCCGGAGATGCTTCGTTTCTCTGCAGATTGGGGTAGAATTGCGAAGTGACTGTATAGACCCCGGGTACATCGATATCCACAAACTGGGTCAGATCGGCCACAAAAGAGTAAGCTTCCCCCTCCAGGAGCACCACCTCCCGGTAGAATACCCGTTGACTGGAGTTGCGTTCCAATTTAAAGTATTCCGAGTGTTCAAGCCGCAGGTTCCTCAGGTTTCTCACATCAAAATCGAGGTTGAAAAGCCGGTTCTCAGCGGCGTTAAAACGGTAAGGGGTTGAGCTATCATTTTTCAGGGTTATATGGATCAGAATGGGGGTCTTTGGAGTGTATACCGTTCGTTCATAGAGCCTTGCATTCAACTCCAGAGCAAAAGCCCCTGTCAGGGGCAGGAGAAGGAGTTGAATGAGTAGTAGAAAAAGCGCCTTGTTCTTCATGCATTTCTCCTGTCGCATCACTACTATTTTCGGTTAAAATGATGATAACATTATTCTTAAAAGAATTAAACGCTCTTCTTCAAACAAATCAGAGCCACCGAGGGCTGCTTAAACGGGTACAAGAGGGCAATTTCCCCTTTACTCTGGAAGGTCCGGAGAGTTTTTTCCTCTCCTTTCTCATCTATGAGATGTTTAAAAAGAGTAAAAGCACCCTTTTGGTGGTAACTCCAAGCCAACAGGAGGCGCGTCAGCTGGTAGGAGACCTCTCCCTGATGACCGAAGCTGTTTACGCTTTTCCCTGGTGGGATAAGGTGCCCTATAACGGGGCCCGGGTACAGGCCCATACCGCCAGCGAGCGGCTTCACCATCTGGTCCAGATCTTGGGGGGGAACCAATTCATCCTGGTGACGGGGCTTCGAGCTTTTCTCACCCCCGTTCCTCCTCCGGATGTGATTCGTCGTCATCTCTTTCCTATCTCGCTGGGTGATGAACTCAATCCGGATGAAATGAAGGATCGACTGGTTCGATACGGCTATATGAAGGTTCCCCGGGTATCGGTGCCAGGGGAGTTTGCCCTTCGGGGAGAGGTTCTTGATATCTTCCTTGGGGGGGATGAAGAGCCTTTGCGGATAGTCTTCGGATGGGATCAGGTGGAAAAGATCAGCTACTTCGATCCGGACACCCAGGCATCCAGTAGAACAGAAAAGCGGGCCCTGCTTCACCCTTTTCGGGAGATCATCTGGGACAGGGAGAGAATCGATCACCTCTCGACCCTTCTTCCGGATAGTGAAAAGGGGGGAGGTAAAAAATCTGCTCTCCTGGAAACACTGGAGGAGACCGGAAGCTGCGAGGATGAAGAGAACTTTTTCGCCGCCAGCTTTGAGAACCCCGGTTTCCTTACCGATTATCTCGATGCCGATGCAGTTCAGATCCTTTTTCATGATGAACGGCTCCTCTCCGGGGCTGCCACCCTCTTGAAGGAATATGGAGAGCTCTACCGCAAAGCGAAGAGTCAGGGGCGGCTGGTTCCAAAACCTAAATCGATCCTCCACAATTATGAGGATTTAATTGCCAGGCACGGCAACACCATCACCATCCCCACCATCAAGGATAAAGAGAGAGGCAGCACCCTCCGATATCCGGTCATGCCACCGAGAAGCTTTTTCGGGAACATCCAGTATCTCAAAACAGAGTTGCAGAACCTGAAGGATTCCCAATACCGAATTGCGATCTTTGCAGAGTCTGAATCTCAGGCCCTTCGAATACGACAGCTCATTGGAGATGAGGAGATCGAAGTGTTTTCCGCACCCATCTCCTCCGGATTCTCCCTCCCCGATGAACGCTTTATCGTAATCCAGGAAAACGAGATTTTCGGCCGCCGAAAACGGGTAGCTGCCTCGGTACGGAAGGTTAAAACTGCCACCATCGACACTTTTGTGGAGCTTAATCCGGGCGATCTGGTGGTTCATGTAAACTACGGAATCGGCCGCTTTTTCGGTATTGACCGGATATCCGCCGCAGGAAACGAACGGGACTACATAAAGCTTGAGTACGCCGATGAAGAGATGATCTTCATCCCCATTGAACAGGTAAACCTGATACAGCGCTATATCGGCCAGGAGGGGCAAGCCCCCAGGCTCGACAAGCTTGGAGGGCGCGCCTGGGAGAGCAGGAAAGCGAAGGTGCGCAAGTCGGTGGAAGATTTGGCGGACCGGCTGATCAAGCTTTACGCCAGAAGAAAAGAGGCTGTGGGCTTCTCCTTTCCCGATGATACGGATTGGCAGGTGGAGTTTGAGGCGGAGTTTCCCTGGCAGGAGACGGTAGACCAGCTTCGCTGCATTGAAGAGGTGAAGGCGGATATGGAGAGTGAAAAGCCCATGGACCGGCTACTCTGCGGGGATGTGGGCTACGGAAAGACCGAAATAGCGATGCGGGCAGCTTTTAAGGCGGTGGTCTCCGGAAAACAGGTGGCCCTCCTCGCTCCCACAACTATCCTGGCGGAGCAGCACTTTGAAAACTTCACTGAGCGATTTCAACGCTACCCGGTGCGGATCGGGATGGTGAGCCGTTTTGTACCCAAGAAGAAGCAGAAAGAGACCCTGGCGACTCTTGCCGCTGGAGAGATGGATCTTTTGATCGGCACTCACCGGATTCTGCAGAAGGATGTGCAGTTCCGGAATTTGGGATTGATCGTGATAGATGAGGAGCAGCGCTTCGGGGTAAAGGATAAGGAGCGGCTCAAGGAGATGCGCACCACCGTGGATTGTCTCTCCCTTTCGGCCACCCCCATCCCGAGAACCCTTCACATGTCCCTTCTCAAGATTCGGGACATATCCCTCCTTACTACCGCCCCGAGTAACCGCCGTCCCATAGAGACCACTATCCAGGAGTTTAACGAGGAGCTGCTTGCAGAGGCGATCCGCTTCGAGATGGATCGGGGAGGGCAGATATTCTACCTCCACAACCGGGTGGAAACCTTGCCCCATATCGCAAATTTTATCAGTAAACTGGTACCGGAGGCTATTGTGGAGGCCGCCCACGGAAAGATGAACAGCAGCGAGCTGGAAGAGGTGATGCATCGCTTCATCCATGGCAGTTTTCAAGTCCTGGTAGCCACCACCATTATCGAAAACGGCATCGATATCCCCAATGTAAACACCATCATCATCGACCGGGCAGATATGTACGGAATCAGTCAGCTCTACCAGCTCCGGGGCCGGGTGGGCAGGTCGGACCGAAAGGCCTACGCCTACCTTTTCTATCCGGAAAAACGGGCATTGAGCGAAATTGCCATGAAACGGCTTCGGATCATCAGTGATTTTACCGAGCTGGGATCGGGATTCAAGATCGCCATGAAGGATATGGAGGTTCGGGGAGCGGGAAACCTGCTGGGCCGGCAACAGCACGGAGAGATTCTCTCTGTGGGTTTTGATATGTACCTCAGGATTCTTGACGAAGCGGTGGCGGAGATGAGCCGTCAGGAGGGTGAAGAACCCTTTGAACAGGAGGTCTACCTGGAGCTGGACTACACCGGCTATATCCCCGACAGCTATATCTCCGACGCAACAGAAAAGATGGAAGTGTATAAAAAGATCGCCTCTATCCAGACCGAAGAGGATCTCCAGCATGTAACGGCGGAACTGCAGGATCGCTTTGGCCCGGTTCCCGACGAGGTAAGCAGTCTTCTCTCTATCAGCGAGATCAGGATTTTCTGTAAACGGATGATGATTGTCTCCCTGAAAGAGCGGGGAGGCAAGGTTGAAGTTGAGTTTGGTAAGGTTTCGAAGATCTCTGCCCAGAAAGTGGTGCGAATGATATCCGAGAGCGGCGGGGATATCACTATTGATCCTAAACGGCCCAATATTCTGATTCTGTGCAGCAGAACAATCGGTTTGAAAGAGAAGTCCGAATTTATTAGAGAAAAACTGCAGGCTCTACTATAATGAGTGTGGGAGGCGGCATGAGGAAAAAAACCTTCGATCTCATCTGTAGCGTTGGAGAGCTGACTGGAATTTTTCATCAAAAGACAAATATCAACGGTTTGTTGAATATCGTTGTCAAACTAGTGGCGCAGCATATGCAGACCGAGGCGTGTTCCATCTTTTTATTAAACGATGATAACTCTCGCTTGGTGCTCCGGGCAACAAAGGGACTCAACCCCGAAATGATTGGCAAGCTGGAACTTGCCCCGGGAGAAGGAATTACCGGCACCTGCCTTGCCAGATCCAAACCAATCCTGGTTCCCAGGGGATCAGAGGATCCCAACTTTAAGTATGTGGAAGGGATATTTGAGGAGACCTATGAGAGTTTCCTCGCCGTACCCATCCTCCACTCCCAGCACCGTCTGGGTGTACTTATTCTGGAAGATAGTCGTCCCGATTATTACAACGATCGGGATAAACGGGCTCTGGCCACCATCGCAAGCCAGCTGGCAACCTTTCTGGAGAACGCCAAACTTCTTCTGGAGATTCGAAAAAAGGGCACTGCTCCTGCAAAAGTGGAAGAATCTTTGGAGAGGCTGGACCAAAATTTGAAGGAGTTTTATCGGGGAGAGGCTGCCAGTCCCGGGATAGCCATCGGAAACGCAGTTTTGGTAAGCGGAAAGGGGAGCAAACTCTTGATGAGGGTCGAGCCGGGTCTCTATAAAACCGGGCTCGATGACTTTGAATCTTCCCTGGAGAAGACCACATTACAGCTGGAGTCGCTGCAGCAGCATATGGAAGATGCTCTTTCCGAGGTGGGCTCCCTCATCTTCGGCAGCCATCTCCTGATGCTCAGTGATGAGGAGTTCTCCGGATCCATGCGTAAACTGATCAAAGGGGGAAAAGAGCCGGCAAAAGCGATTGAGCAGGTAGTAAATGACTATGTCACCCTCCTAATCAATAGTAATAATATCAACATCCAGGAGAAGGTCCACGATGTGAAGGATCTGGGCCATCGACTATTGAAAAACCTCCTCAATCAGGATAGTGATGACGGAGATTATACTGGCCAGATTGTGGTGGCAAAAAATCTTCTTCCCTCGGAACTGGTAAAGCTGGGGGTACAGAATACCGAGGGCTTTGTCCTCTACGGCACCGGTATGACCAGTCATATCTCTATCCTGGCGAGAAGCCTGGAAGTACCGGTAATTTTTCTTTCCGAGGAATCCTTTTTTCAGGAAGTTGAAAATCGCTACCTGATCATCGACGCCTTTCAGGGGACCGTCATTATTGACCCCGCCGATGAGGTGGAAGAGCACTATTTTGACCTTATCACCCACCAGCAGGACCAAAAAGAAAAGCAGGATAGGGAAGAACCATTTACCCCCCTGCCGCTCCCCGATGGAACCACTCTGGAACTACTGGCCAACATCAACATCCTCAGTGATATTCATGCTGCCAAACGGTACGGTGCCACCGGAGTGGGCCTCTACCGGAGTGAGTTTCTTTTTCTTATCAGGAATGATTTTCCCACCGAGGAGGAACAGCGCTTTATCTACGAAAAGCTGCTGGGACAAACCGGGCAGGTAACCTTTCGGACCTTCGATCTGGGGGGAGACAAGACCCTCCGTACCCTCTCAAGTAAAAATGAAAACAACCCCTTTTTGGGACTCCGTTCCCTCCGTTATTCCATGAAGTATCGGGATCACTTCATTACCCAGATAAGGGCTATATTACGGGCCTGCACAGGGAAAAGCGCCAGAATACTCTTTCCTTTGGTTGCCGGGGTGGATGATTTCCTGGAGGCTAAAGCGGTGGTTCTCCAGGCGCGGGAGGATCTCGACAAAGAGAAGCTGCCTCAGTCAGAGAATATTGAGATAGGTGCAATGATTGAACTCCCCTCGGCGGCTCTCCTCACTGAAGAGATAGGGAAGGAGGCGGATTTTCTCTCCATCGGCACCAACGACCTGGTGCAGTACATCCTTGGGGTGGATCGAACCAATGAGGCGGTGACCCATCTCTTTGATCACCATCATCCGGGGGTAAAGAAGATGATCCTCCAGATTGCAGAGGGGGCAAAGCGTGCAAACTGCCCAATAAGTGTCTGCGGGAATAGCGCCGCCGATCCGGAGATGCTCCGATTTTTCATTGATGCAGGAATTCGCTCCTTCAGTGTTGACCCCCGCTCCTTCAACAAGGTAAAAATGGTACTTCAGGAGATTGGCAAAACCTATGAACGAGCAGAGAATTCGCAGCTTTCAACGAAGAAGCGGAAGGGTAAGTAATTCACAGCACTTTGCAATAGAAGAGCTGCTTCCCCGGTACGGATACGATCTTGAAAACCGGGATCCATCAAAAGCACCGTTTCCCCTTCAAGAATGGACCAAAGGGTGGGGTAATGTTGTGCTGGAGATCGGTTTCGGCATGGGGGAAGCCACTATCGAGATTGCCAGGAAACAGCCCGATACCCTCTTTATTGCTGTGGAGGTTCATAAGTCCGGGGTGGGCCGGCTCTTAAACGAGATCGAACGGAATGAACTAGCCAATATCAGGATTGTACACGGAGATGCTGATCTCCTGATAGAATCCCATCTTTCCAAGAACGCTTTATCGGGGGTGCATATCTTCTTTCCCGATCCCTGGCCCAAAAAGCGGCATCACAAACGGCGGCTTTTAAAACGCTCTTTTATGGACCGGATCGCCCAAAAAATAGAAGCGGGCGGATACCTCTACGCTGTTACCGATTGGGAACCCTACGCAGAGTTTATCCTTTCTGAAGCCGAAGCTTCCCAGTTTTTTCACAATCCCTACCGTTCTTACGCCCCCCCCATCCCGTGGCGTCCTGAAACCAGGTTTGAGAAGAAGGGTTTGACCAAGGCTCACCTGATACGGGAAATCTGGCTGGAAAGGGTCTAGAAGTGGATACTATTGCATAAATATAATTTTTACGACACTATTATTGCAAGAATATACAAAGCCAGGAGGGTGTAATCATGGCTGCTACCATTAATTTAGAAAAACTCGCAGATGTCTTACAGAAAAACAATCAGATCGACCCCTCTTTTTTTGGTAAGTATGAAGTAAAACGGGGACTAAGAAATAATGACGGAACCGGAGTGCTGGTAGGACTTACCCAGATCGGAGATGTTCACGGCTATATCGTGGATGAAAAAGAGAAGGTGCCGGTGGAGGGGCGTCTCCGTTACCGGGGTATTGAAATCGCTGATCTGGTAAATGGTTTTCAGAAAGAAAAGCGCTTTGGGTTTGAAGAAACCGTCTATCTTCTCCTTTTTGGCCAGCTCCCCCGGGAGGATGAACTTAACGCTTTCTCGACTCTCTTAGGGCAGCAGCGGCTCCTTCCCGACGGCTTTACCGAAGATATGATCCTTACCGCCCCAAGTTCCAGCATTATGAACAAACTGGCCAGAAGTGTGCTGGCAAGCTACTCCTACGATGATGAGTCAGAAGATAACTCGATAGAAAATGTCCTCCGACAATCTATCAAGCTAATCGCCCAGTTTCCCATTTTTGTGGCCTACGGACTGCAGGCCAAACAGCATTACTACCAGAATAAAACCCTTTTTATTCACTCCCCGGATCCAGAACTCAGCACTGCGGAAAATCTGCTCCGCCTTGTCAGACCCGATGCTAAATATACAGAGCTGGAGGCAGAACTGCTTGATCTTGCTTTAGTCTTGCATGCCGAGCATGGTGGCGGTAACAACTCCGCCTTTACCATCCATGTGGTAAGCTCCTCCGACACCGACACCTATTCTGCCGTCTCTGCGGCAGTCGGTTCCCTGAAAGGATCAAAGCATGGTGGAGCAAATATCAAGGTTCGGGAGATGATGGAAGATATTAAAGCCAACGTTTCCGATTGGGCTGATGAAGATGAAGTTACCGGATACCTGGAAAAGATCATGAACAAAGAGGCCTACGATAGGAGCGGACTCATCTACGGGATGGGCCATGCTGTCTACACCCACAGTGATCCCAGGGCGGTACTGCTAAAGGGAAAGGCGAAGGAGCTGGCAAAGGCGAAGGGAATCAAGAACGAGTATGAACTCTATAAACTGGTTGAGCGGCTTACTCCTCAGGTTTTTGCCCGGAAAAAGGGGGGAGACAAGGTGATCAGTGCCAATGTGGATTTCTACTCCGGCTTTGTCTATGACATGCTCAGCATCCCCAAGGATCTCTACACGCCCATCTTTGCGGTGGCCCGAATTGCCGGTTGGTGCGCCCACCGGATTGAAGAGATCATGAACGGCGGAAGAATAATTCGCCCCGCCTACAAACATATCCGGAAAGAACAGAGGGAATATATTCCCCTGGTGGACAGAAAGTAGGCAGAGTTGGCAGCCTCGACGGGCCGTACCTCAACGGGCCGTCGAGGGCTTACAGCCTCAATTCATCCAATAAATAGGGAGGGGCTTGCCGTAAAACGGCAGCCCCTCCTTGTATCGCTTTTAGCTGGGCCTGGGTGGCCGAAAGATCCTGCTACTCCTCCGCTTCAGATGCAGCCTTCGCCTCAGCAATAACCTGATCGGCATTCTTTCCGGTCAGATTTGCGTAGTGGTCAAAATCCAGTTCAAAACTTCCGGTTCCGCTGGTGATGGATCTAAGATCAATAGCATAGCGAAGCATCTCAGCCTGGGGAACCTCTGCATCAATTTCCACAATGCCGCCTCCAAGCTGTTCCTGACCCAGTACCCGTCCCCGCTTTCCCGATAGGTCCGAGAGGATATCGCCCAGGTACTGCTCATCGCCAAATACCCGCAGCTTCATGATCGGCTCCAGGAGCACCACCCCCGCCTTATCGAGACAGGCCCGCAGGGCGCCCTTGGCTGCCATCTTAAAGGCCATTTCAGAGCTGTCCACCGGATGCTCTTTTCCATCTACAATCACTGCACCCAGATCTACAATAGGATATCCGGCCAGATAGCCCTCATCCATTCCTTCCACTAATCCCTTCTCAATACCGGGCATATATCCCTTGCTGATGGAACCACCCTTGATGGCGTTATCAAAGGTAAACTTTTCACCTCGACTGAGAGGCTTGATCTGCATAACCACCCTGCCGTACTGGCCATGGCCTCCGGTCTGTTTTTTGTGAGTATATTCAGCATCTGCTGATTTTGTGATTGTTTCCCGGTAGGCGACCCTGGGCATCTTTGTAAGCACTTCAATCTTCTGTTTCGTTTTTATCTTGTCCAGAATAATATTGATATGCAGCTCTCCCATTCCACTGATAACACTCTCCTTGGTTTCAGTGTTAAAGGAGATGTTGAAGGTGGGATCTTCCTCTGCCGCCCGATGGAGAAACTCGTTCAGCTTATCCTCAGATTTTTTGCTCTCCGCATTTACCGTCAAGGCGTAGACAGGCTGGGGCAGGGCCAGTTTGTTGTAACTGATGATGTTGTTGCTTGAGCAGAGGGTGTCATTGGTTTTTGCTCCCTCAAGTTTGGTAAGAATTCCGATATCACCGGCAATAAGCTCCTTTTCCTCCACCAGCTTCTTTCCAATAGCCCGGTACACCTTAGAGTTCTTCTCTTTTCGTTTTTCCCGGCTGTTAAAAAGTTCACTTTCAGGAGTCAAGACGCCGGTAACAACCTTCACGTAGCTCAACTTACCGCTGAACTGATCGATGGTGGTCTTATAGACCATAGCGCTCATATCACCCTTGGTGCTAATCTCTATCTCCTTCCCGTTTCCATCAGCATCGATCCCATGTTCGTTTATGTGTTCAGGGCTTGGTGCGTTGTTAGAGATGAAGTTGAGGAGACTTGCAATACCGTTATTGTTGAGGGCACTCCCGCAAAGAACCGGAACAATCTTGTTGTCCCGCAATCCTTCTCTCAAGCCCCGACGAATTTCATCCTCGCTGAGGCTTCCCTCCTCAAAGTACTTCTCCAACAGTTCGTCGTCCCCTTCGGCGGCGGATTCGATCATCTGGAGCCGGAACTCTTCAACAAGATCATTCATTTCTGCAGGGATATCCGACGGTTCATCCTTTTCGGCCGCTTCATGAACCATATACGCCTTGTTTTCTATAAGATTGACAATGCCTTTGAATTCAGTACCATCTCCAATAGGAATTGTTACCGGAACAAAGGTCTTATCAAACTTTTCCTTCATGTCATCGAAGGTTTCCTGAAAGGAAGCGTGTTCCTTGTCTAATTCATTAACGAAAATGGTTCGGGGCATCTTTCTGCCCTCCAGCCTTCGCCACAGTTTAATGGTCTCAATCTGAACCCCTGAACGGGCCGATACGGTCATGACTGCAGATTCGGAAGCTCTGAAAGCACAGACAACTTCTCCAACAAAATCGGCGGTTCCGGGAGTATCAAGAAGGTTTATCTGGTGCCCCATCCACTCCAGGGAAGAGAGAGATGTGTGAATGGACATCCCCCGTTCCTGCTCCTCATCACTGAAATCACTGACTGATTTCCCCGTTTCCACTGTTTCCGCTTTTGGGATAACACCGCCATTGTAGAGTATCTGTTCTAACAAGGTGGTTTTTCCGGTGCCGTTATGCCCGATGATTGCCACATTTCTGATGTCGGCAGAGGTAAAACTCATAACATTCTCCTTTTCGCCTAAGATATCTGATTACTATACGGGGTGAATTTTCACTTGTCAATAAAAAGCTATAATACGAAGGATGCAATGGTAAGAATGAGGGGTATGGAAATGATACTGAAGGGGTAGCTTACCATTTCACCCGCCGCTATATAGGCGATTTGTTCTCTAGTACCATATTTTTTAACCGCAATCATCAAATTGGTGGATGGAGGAACCGAAGCCTGCAGAATCAAGGCAAGGTGAATCGGAAACATTAAATGGGGAGGAACCATTGAGAGGGGGAAAACCTTTAGAACAAGAAGAAAGGCCAGCGGGTAGATCAGCAGTTTCAACACAAGTAAAAAGATAAAATCCCGATGGAAATGGAAATGATCCAGGGGAACCATGGCAAGAACCCCTCCCAGGCACACAATAACCAGATCTCTTCCTAGTTGAGCAGGAAAGGTCAAGGCACCTTCGGCCAGGGGAATCAGGGGTTCATAGAGGCCGCTTACGGACAAGAGAAAACCGATGATAATTCCCACCAGAGGTCCACTAATACGAAAACTTTCTCTATCAAAGCTGCCCCGGATAATCGGGGGAGCGAGGATCCAGAAAAAGGAACTAAAGCCAAAAATCCAGAAGAACATAAAGATCATCAACTCCGGAGGAGCAAAGGATTCCATCACCGGAAGGGCCATATAACCGGCGTTGTGGAATGAAAAGAGGAGCATGAAACTCTTTCGGTTTCTCTGATCCCGGCAGCTGATTCGGGATGTTAGAAAAGAGAGCCCTATCTGTAGAAGAAGAAAAAGAATACTTCCAAAAAAGAAAGCGAAGATGAAGGTGATGCCGGTCTCTTTTGCATCACTCCATCCGGTAATGAAGTTACGAATAAAATAGAGGGGGAGGAAAAAGCGCATGGTCAGGGAAACGAGGAGCCGTAAAGCTCTATCGCCCCGGGGGAGAAAATGGAAAAAAATAAAGCCCCCAAGGGCCAGGAGAAAAATCCTGCCTACCGGTGTCAGAAGGGTCAGATCCATGACTTACAATCCAGACTCCAAAGGGAGAGACTACAGTCCCCCCATCTTCTTCTGAAAATGGCTAAACTCCATGGCGAAGGTTCCCCGACCCTGGGTCACCGAGCGCAAAGCGGTGGAATAACCAAACATATTTACCATGGGCACTTCCGCTCTGATGTGTTCAACCGAGTGTTTACTCTCAAGACTCTCAATTACACCTCCTCGACCGGTAAGGTGGCTCATCACCTCCCCGACAAAATCCTTGGGAGTCATGATATCCACCTTCATTACCGGCTCCAGGAGGATCGGTTCAGCGTTCCGGCAGGCGGAATCAAAACCGAGAGCACCGGCCGCCTCATAGGCTGCGGCGGTGGCGCTGGTCTCATCGTAGAGGGCATCAACCAGGGTGGCCTTCACATCAGCCACCGGATATCCGTACATAATGCCGCCGCCAAAGGCGTTTTTAACCCCCCGGGCAACCGCATCAAGGAACTCTCTGGGAAGCCTCTTTTCATCTATCAGGGATTCAAAGCTGTTTCCGCTATTTCGTCCCAGGGGTTCAACCTTGAGGGTGATTTCAGCACTGATCTCTTTACCACTTACCATGCGGTGGAACCGCTCGGTGTGGCTTTCTGCTTTAGCAATAGATTCCCGGTAACTAACCTGAGGATTACCGATCCGGGCATCCACATTAAAATCCTTCACAACCCGGGTAAGCAGCACATCAATGTGAAGCTCTCCCATTCCGGAGATGAGAAGTTGGCCGGTTTCGCTGTTCTCCTTTACCGTAAAGGTGGGGTCCTCCCGCTGCAGCTGGTCAAGCACCTTTTGAAGCTTCTCCTGATCGCTGGCGGTCCTGGGTTCAATAGCCACCGAAATAACCGGTTCAGGGAACTGCATAGGTTCCAGGGAGACTTGAAACCCTTCGCTTCCAATGGTATCCCCCGTCTGGGCCAACTTGAAGCCCACAAGAACAGCAATATCTCCGGCGCTCACCGAATCTACCGATTCGCTTCTGTTGGAGTGCATTCGCAGGATTCGGTTTATCCTCTCCCGCTTCTTTTTCCCAATATTGTAGATGGTCTGCCCTTTTTTGAGACTGCCGGTGTACATCCGGATAAAACTGAGCGCTCCCATCTCTCGGTCAAACTGTATTTTAAAGACCAAACCCAGGGGCTGCTGATCCTCATCAACATGAATCTCCACGGCTTTATCTTGCTTCAGATGGTGACCGTGTATGGGAGGTGCTTCCCAGGGTGAGGGAAGAAGATCCAGAACACCATCCAGGAGGGGCTGGACTCCAATATTCTTCAAACTGGCACCAACAAAAACGGGTACAATCTCCCGGGCAATGGTAGCTTTCCGAACGGTGGCAATGAGCAGCTCTTTACCAATCTCTTTCCCCTCCAGGTAAAGCTCGGTAATCTCATCCGAATAGGCCGACACTTTATCGACCAGACTATCCCGCCACTTTTGGGCCTCTTCCCGCCGGCTTGCGTCGATAGGGTGATAGTGCATTTCACTGCCATTACTGGTAGCCTCAAAGTGAATCTCCCGCATCTCAAGCAGGTCAATAATACCAATAAAATCGGATTCATTACCTATGGGCAGATAAAGGGGAACCGGGTTAGCTTTCAGTTTCTCCTCCAACTCCTTTACCACGCTGTAAAAATCGGCCCCCAGGCGGTCCATTTTGTTTACAAAAGCTATTCGGGGAATATTGTAGTGGTCCGCCTGATGCCACACCGTCTCCGACTGGGGTTCAACCCCCCCCACTGCACAGAAAATCGCTATCGCCGAATCAAGGACCCGTAAGGAACGCTCTACCTCTGCAGTAAAGTCCACATGCCCCGGGGTATCGATGATATTTATCTGGGTATCCTTCCAGAAACAGGTGGTAGCAGCGCTGGTAATGGTTATGCCCCGGTCCTGCTCCTGCTCCATCCAGTCCATGGTAGCTTCACCGTCATCCACCTCTCCAATTCGGTGACTTTTTCCGGTATAAAAAAGTATCCGCTCCGTGGTTGTTGTTTTTCCCGCATCAATATGAGCCATGATGCCGATATTTCGCATTCGTTTAGGTTCCATACTACTCCGTCCGTAATGGTGTTTCAGATAGTACCATAAAGCTGACCGTCCCTTCAATCAGTTCTTTTTCAACAGACGGCCAGCGCCAGCTGTCAGAGGCAAGGGGCTATCGGCAAGCGGCCTAAAGGATAGCAAGATACCTCTCAATCTTTTCTTTCAAAATCTCCACACTGAAATAACGGGCTTCCCGAATCATCTCTTTTCCCTCAACATAGAAGAGCACTGCGGGGATAGAGAAGATCGAGTTTTGTGCCGCAATTTCTCCATGGCTTGTATCCACCTGGGCTGAGACAATTTCCGGATGTTTCTCAAGAAAGGCTTCAATTTGGGGTTTTATTGCTTGACAGACCCCGCAATCGGGGGCGCTCAGATAGGCAAGAAATATTCGCGAAGATCCAATCAGCTGCTTGTATTCGTCCAGCGTTTCAACAATCTGCAGCATAATGATTCCTCCCGAAATACCATCTGTCACACTCTCGGCTTGTTCCGAAGGGCGCTATGACCCGGAAGAACAAATACCTGGTAGCACAAAAAAAGACCATCACATCAGGATGGTCTTGGGTAAATGGGCGATGAGGGACTTGAACCCCCGACATCCTGCTTGTAAGGCAGGCGCTCTCCCAGCTGAGCTAATCGCCCCCAACTGCTGAAAGCAAGCTATCACAGCCAGCTTTTTTTTGTCAATACCGAAGGGGGCTATTCGGGAATACCGTATTTGCTTCTGAACCAACGCTGCAGTGCCTCAATCCGGTAGTAAAATGAATCCTTCTTTGTCCTCTCTATTCCAAAAAACGAGATGGAATCAACCGAACACACCCCATAGAAGAGAATTCCCTCCTCAATGGGGTAGACCAGTAGGTGGATAATGAGGCCCCCCGGTCCCACCATGGGGATAAATTTGTAGCTCATCCTCGTCTGGTTAACCATGGAGAAATGGAGGACCTTTCCATCTGTCTCAAAACGGGTATCGTAGATGTTGCTGCCAAAGGTCAGGTCCTTCTGGAGCAGGGGCTGTTCAAATGATTCCGGAATGGTTGAGAAGAGCGGATCAGGAACTCTTTTTCTGCTCTCCTGCTCCTCAATGAAATAACTGTCCGTAAAGAGGGTGCGCATCCTTTTTCTTGAGGCCGAGTAATATTCGATGCCTTCCATAGTGCTCACCTGAAAAAGGATTTTGGCAGATTTTTCCCAGGCCCCTGCAAACCCTTCTCCCTCGGGATAGGGGAGGAGGTAGAGGCTTTCCACCCCCATGGTGGGGTCGTTGGCCACAACCTGGTCAGTAATGTTCCCATCAGCAAAGGTATCCGGCAGAAGTTCAGGCCAGGCATCTTCAGGGGAAAAAAAGAATCGGTTCAGAAATCCCTCGTTTTGTAATTCCCGGCGGCTCGCACCATCCATCCGGGAGAGTACATCCTCAAACCGGATAGCTCTTACGCTCTTATCATTGCTGCCATTTCTCTTATTGCTGCCATCCCGGGTTTCAGTGCTCCCGGAAAGGGAGAAGCCGGGAAGCAGGAGGAGCATTAGCACCGTAGTAAGGCGCAGCATCAAACTATGGAATCTATTCATGCTATGGAATCTATTCATG
>CAYMWV010000055.1:12846-18983 GCA_964394395.1 uncultured Sediminispirochaeta sp. | reverse complement strand
CTGCGGGGATGCATCCCGAGCGAACCATGGTCCTGGCCATGTTTCTGGCCGGAGGAATGGGAGGCCTGGCTGGAGCGGTGGAAATTCTGGGAATTCAGGGAAGGCTGCTCCAGGCATTCAGCCCCGGTTACGGTTTTGATGGTATTGCAGTTGCCCTGGTGGGACTGAACCATCCAGCTGGTATCCCCCTGGGGGCCCTGCTCTTTGGTTTCCTGCGGGCCGGAGGTAACCGGATGCAACTTTTGGCCAAGGTGCCGGTTTCGGTAATCTATATTGTGCAAGGGCTGGTAATAACCTTGGTCATTATCGGGCAGAACGTGAAGCTCTTTGAAAAACGGCGGCTGAAGAAGCTGGTAAAGGGGGCGTAAGGGTATGGAACTAATCACTTACCTGATAATGACAGATCTTCGAATGGCCTCTCCTATCCTCATTGCAGCCCTGGGACTCTTGATTATGGAAAAGAGCGGGGTGGTTAATATCGGTTGTGAGGGGATGATGCTTTTTGGCTCCTTCACCGGGGTCTTTTTTGCCCGCCTCTTCGGTTCTCCCTGGATGGGGATCCTTTTTTCCGGATTTACCGGTATGCTTGTGGGCCTGCTCTTTGCCTTCATTGTGGTAAGCCTTCGGGCAAATCAGATTGTTACCGGAATCGCCTTGAACATTATTGCCCTGGGGGCTACATCAACCTTGAACAGGGTGATTTTTGGCGTCTCCAGCCAGGCCGCCCGGGCACCGGGATTCGAGTTTATTGAGATTCCCCTTCTGTCCAGGATTCCTTTCTTCGGAGAAGTGTTTTTTACCCAGATGGGACCGGTTTTCCTGGCAATCCTGCTGGTACCAGCCATACAGTGGTTTATGCAAAAGACCACGGTGGGTTTGCAGATCCGGGCGGTGGGGGAGCATCCCCATTCGGCGGACACGGCGGGGATAAACGTCCTGGCTCTCCGGTATGGTACCATCATCAGCGGTTCTTTTCTCGCCGGAGCTGCAGGGGGCTTCCTCTCTCTGGGGATTTTAAGCATGTTTACCGAGAACATGGTAGCTGGTCGGGGTTATATCGCTTTGGCGGTGGTTATCTTTGGGAGATGGAAACCCTGGGGCCTATTGGCTGCGGCCCTCATCTTCGGACTGGGAGATGCGGTACAGATCAAGATGCAGACCTCCGGAAGTCTCATTCCCTATCAGTTTTTGATGATGGTTCCCTATCTTCTCACCATACTGGCCCTTTCAGGACTGGTTGGGCGGTCGGAAGCACCGGCAGCATCGGGGAAACCCTTTAAGAGTGATGAGCTTTAGAAGCCGTCGAGCTCTCTGAAAGATGAGCTCACAGGAGAAAAAAATGGAAACAATTCTGGAAATGCGGGGAATTACCAAGATTTTCCCCGGGGTAGTGGCCAATGACAATATTGATTTTACCCTGAAAAAGGGAGAAGTCCACTCCCTCCTGGGAGAAAACGGGGCGGGTAAGAGTACCCTGATGGGGATCCTCTCAGGAGTCTTTCATCCCACCGGGGGGCAAATCTTTCTGGACGGCCGGGAGGTCCACTTTGAATCTGCCCGGGATGCTATCCTGAAAGGAATTGGAATGGTCTACCAGCACTTTATGCTGGTCCCCAAGTTGACGGTGGCGGAGAATATCATGCTGGGTATCAAGCGGCCCAGGGAGCCCCTCTTACAGATCGAGAAAGCTGCGGAGGAGATTGTCGCCTTTGCTGCAAAGTACGGGATGGAGCTTGATCCTCATGCCCAGGTTTCAACCTTGACGGTGGGACAACAGCAAAGGGTGGAGATTGTTAAAGCTCTTTTTCGGGGCGCCCGGGTACTGGTTCTGGATGAACCCTCAGCGGTACTTACCCCGAAGGAGACCGACGAACTCTTCAACATGGTTCGGATGCTCATTGATCAAGATTTTTCAGTGATCTTTATCAGCCACAAGATAGATGAGGTAATTCAAATCAGCGACCGGATCTCCATTCTCCGCCGGGGCAAGCTGGTGGACACCATCAAGAATGAGGGTCTTTCCAAAAGGGAGCTGGCTGGGCTCATGGTGGGCCGGGAAGTGAACTTCAAACTCGAGAAGGCAGCTTGTTGTCCCGGGGATGCCATTCTTTCCCTGGACAAAGTGAATCTCTGGAATGAAGAAAAACGGCAGGTACTCAAAGATGTGAGCCTTCGGGTGCAGGAGGGGGAAATTCTCGGGATTGCCGGGGTGGATGGCAACGGCCAGAGTGAGCTTTTGGAGGTGATTACCGGACTTCGGCAGATTCAGGAGGGAAGCCTCTGTATTACCGGTGAGGAGATCAAGGGGAAAAGCCCCCGACAGATCCTCGAAATGGGCCTGGCCCACATCCCCGAAGATCGTCACGCCCGGGCTCTGGTTCTCAATATGGATATAAAGGAAAACTTTATTATCAACGATTACTACCGGGACCCGCATACCAAAAAAAACAAGATCCTCTGGCCCTTTATCAAACATCATACCCAGGAAAATGTGGAACGCTTTGATGTGAGAACCTCCTCGGTGGATGTGCCTGTTTCTACCCTTTCCGGGGGGAATCAGCAGAAGCTGATTCTGGCCAGGGAGCTTCACGGAAAACCGATTTTGATAGCAGCCATGCACGCCACCCGGGGCCTTGATGTGGGGGCTATTGAATATGTACATAAGCGGATACTGGAGCAGCGGGAGGCGGGTACTGCAGTGTTGTATATCTCCACCGAGCTGGAAGAATTAATGAACATCTCCGATCGAGTTGCGGTGATGTTTCGCGGGGAAATCATGGGGATTGTGAGGCCCGAGGATGTGACTATTGCGGAAATTGGCCTGATGATGACTGGCAGCCGACGGGAAGAAGAGGCTGGGGTACGATGAAAGGGCCTGCCATTGTCCAGCGTAAGGGCTTAAAGCGGACTGAACCGAAATACAAGGCGATAAAACGCTACTTGAAGGGACTTATTGAAGAGATGGAGCCGGGAAATAATCGGCTGGAGACCGAAGAGGTGCTCTCTAAGCGTCTGGAGGTAAGTAAAGCTACCCTCCGGCAAGCCATGGATGAGCTCATTGCTGATGATCTTATCACCCGGCAGCAGGGGAGGGGCGTTTTCGGCCATCCCCGGGTAAGCAAGCTGAAGATGAATCTGGGGGGATTTGCCAATTTCCGGGATTATTTGAGCAGGAGCGGTTACCGGGTTTCGGTTTCCCAATCCCCGGGCCGGGTCCACCTGGCAACGGGGCAGATGGTACGCCGGGCCCCAGAGATGGAAGGGAAAGATATTTACGGATTTGACTGGACCTACTACGCCAACGATGTGCCTGCGATAGTCTGCCGGGTGGAGATCCCCATGGAGCTGGCGATTCACCCCTACGATCTGGAGGTTCCTCCTCTGACCCTGAAAGATAGTGTCAAGGAGATTACCGAGCGGGATTTTGCCTACGCCATCAGCTGGATCCGGGCGGCCACTGACACGCCTGTGGCAGAGCTCTTCTCCCTTGATCCCGCCACTTCCTTGCTTGTCTGGGATGAAAATTTTTATGACCTTTTTGATCATCAACTCTGCTATAATGAGATACTGTTTCATCCGGAGATTCTGGATTTTTCCATTATCTGCCACTTTTAGTGAAATCAGGTTTAGTGAAATCAGGAACCTTTCCTGAAGGAGGCCCAATGAAGAATGCAACGTCCCCAGCGATAAAGATAGGAGAGAGCCGGCCGGTTCATGATGGCCTGGCCAAGGTGACCGGCGAGGCCAGGTATACCGATGATATTGTGCTACCCGGAATGCTTCACGGGAAGCTTCTCTTTTCGGACAAGCCGCATGCGAGAGTAGTATCAGTTGATAGCTCTGTGGCTGAGGAGATGGAAGGGGTCAAGGCGGTTCTTACCCGCTTTAACACCCCCGAGAGAAGGTATAACAGTGCCAAACGGTTTGATGGGCAACTGATTCCCGAGGATGAGCAGATTTTCCCTGAGATAGTACGTCATGTGGGGGACCGGGTGGCTCTGGTTATTGCCGAAGGTCCTGAACAGGCCCGCCGGGCCCTTAAGGCTATCCGGGTAGAGTATCAGGAACTTCCTGCGGTCTTCGATCCCGAGGAGGCGATGAAAGCGGGTGCTCCCCTGCTCCACGGCCAGCGGGAGGGGGCGGGAAACCGGCTTCCAGAGATTGTTGTCCAGGGTGGGGATATCGATAAGGGCTTTAAAGAGGCGGATATGGTTTTTGAGGATCTAAAGGAGACCCCGCCAGTTCACCATCTTGCCCTGGAACCCCATGGGGTAGTGGCTGAATACCTTCCCGGAGAAGGAGCGACGGTGTACACCACCACCCAGACCACCTTTGCGGTGCGTCTCCTCCTTTCAGAGATTTTTGCTCTTCCCCGGCATAAGGTGAGGGTGATAAAACCGATCCTTGGTGGTGCTTTTGGGGGGAAGATACCGATGATCCTGGAGCCGGCAGCCCTTCATGGGGCGATGGTAACAGGCCGGCCGGTGAAACTGGTGCTTTCCAGGAAAGAGCTCTTTGCATCCACCCGGACACGACACGCAACCAGGATAAAAATCAAAACCGGGGTGAAACGGGATTGCACCATCTGCGCCATGGATCTGCAGATGATTCTCAATGCCGGAGCCTACTGCAGCCAAAGTATCAATGTGGGAGCTGCGGCGGTCCACGATGTAGTCAAGTGCTACCGGGTGGCCGATGTCCGGACCACCGCCACTCCTGTCTATACCAACAGCCCGGTGGGAGGCGCAATGCGGGGCTACGGCTCTCCCCAGGTGTACTTCGCCCTGGAGAGCCACCTGGACCGAATAGCCCGGCACCTGAAGATGGACCGGCTGGAGTTTCGACTCAAAAATCTGGTCCATCCGGAGGATAAGGACCCGGTGCATCATGAACCCCTGGGTAACCCCCGACCAATAGATTGCGCCCGCAAAGGGGCGGAGCTCTTTGACTGGAGAGGAAAAAGTGCAGGGCGACCGGCTATCGCTGAGGAGCCGGGGGCTCTCAAGAGCGATAAGCTCTACAGCGATAAGCTCTACGGTTTCGGCATGGCCATGGGAAGCCACGCCAACGGGGTTTTCAGTGTTCATCTGGATTATACCGGCATCAGAATCAGGATTAACGAGGATGGTTCGGTCGTGTTCTTCACCGGCAGTCACGATATGGGAAACGGCTCGGTTACGGTACAGAAGATGATCATCTCCGAAGAACTATCTGTTCCCCTGGAATTGATCCGGGCGGTGGAGTCAGATACCGGCTCCTGCCCCTACAATTTGGGAGATTATGCCAGTCGTGGGGTCTTTGTCTCCGCCGAGGCGGTCAGGCGCACTGCGGTGAAGATGCGGGAACTCATCATAGCTGAGGCGGCTCTTCTTTCGGGGCGACAGACGGAAGATTTACGCCTCGAAGCTGATGCAATTGTGGATGCCGGCAGCGGAGAAGTGGTGGTAAATCGGCGAGATTTCTATCTGCAGATCCAGCAGAAGGAGCAGCGAGATCTCGAAGTGACAGGCTCCTATGCCAACTCTGCGGCCAGAACCAGCTATGGGGCCCATTTTGTTGAGGTTGAGGTTAACCGTTTAACTGGAGAGGTTCGAATCCTCGATTATGTGGCGGTTCACGATGTGGGGAAGGTCTTAAACCGGCAGGGGATTGAGGGGCAGCTTGAGGGGGGCGTTCACATGTCCGCCGGTTACGCCCTGCAGGAGGAAATTCTCCTGGATGAATCCGGCAGGATTCAGAACGGAAACCTTAAACAGTACCGACAGCTGTCTGCCCTGCAGATGCCCCGGAATTTGCAATTTGACTTTGTGGAAGAGGGAGATAGTCCGGGCCCCTATGGCGCCAAGAGTATCGGTGAGTGTGCCACCGTCCCGGGAGGGTCCGCTTTGGCCAATGCCATTGCTGATGCCCTGGGCTGTGAAGTGGACCGGCTCCCTTTAACACCGGAGCGGATACTCGATCTGATCCGGAAAGGTGAAGGGAGTGGAAGCGGTGAAGGGGCAAAGGAGAGAGCGGATGGCTAAGATATCCCTCAGGGTGAATGGAGAGGTCCGGGAGGTCGAACCGGCACCGGGACGGACGCTGATGAAATGGCTCAGGGATGATCTTGGCCTTACCGGCACCAAGTGCGGCTGTAA
>CAYMWV010000055.1:10029-12746 GCA_964394395.1 uncultured Sediminispirochaeta sp. | reverse complement strand
CAAGGTGGTGCTGAAACCCGAGCCCAGGATGGAAGGAGAAAAAGCGGTAGGCGCAGCTCAGCCAGTATGGGAGGCCCGGAGAAAGGTCACCGGCCGGCTCCGCTACACCGCCGACCTCACTTTCCCGGGGATGCTCTACGGCAAGATTCTCTACGCTCCGGCGGCCCATGGCAGAATTACCTCTATCGATACCGCTGAAGCCGAGGCACTCCCGGGGGTGCGGGCCCTGGTCACTTTTGACGATCAACCCGATAGATCCTTCAATAGCCACATCACCGTCCCCTTCCAGGAAGTCCCGAAGAACGAGATGATCTTCAACCGCCACTTCCGCTTTCACGATGACCGGATCGCCGCTGTGGCCGCCGATGATGAGGCAACTGCAGCAAAAGCCCTGCGGCTCATCAAGTTTGAGTGGGAGGAGTATCCTCCACTGCTAACCATCGATCAGGCCTTGAGTGACGGAGCCCCGGAAATCCATCCCGGGGGTAACCTGGCCGACACCCTAAAGCAGGAGGCTTTTGATAATACCCTAAAGAGCCTTGATGTACCGGAGAATAAACCCGAAGATGGCCGCAACCGGATAAGCGAGGAGAGCTTTTCCGGTCGCTTCCACCTCTCCCGGGTGAGCCATGCCGCCCTGGAGCGGCACATCACCGTAGCCGATTGGGACGGGGAGAGCTTGACCCTCCACTCCTCCTGCCAGAATGTCTTCTGTTATCAGGCGATGCTGGCCGAGCTCTTCGATCTTCCCTTTCACCGGGTGCGGGTGATTAAGCCGCCGGTGGGGGGCGCCTTCGGAGGAAAATCGGAGATGGTGACAGAGCCGGTGGCGGCTCTGCTGGCCCTGCGGACGGGTCGGCCGGTGCAGCTCGAACTCTCCCGAAAAGAGGTGTTTCGAGCCAGCCGTACCAGGACCGGCGGTGATATCGAAGTGACCATCACCCTTGACAAGAGCGGAGCCTTTGCCCGTCACCATTATCATGTTCGCCTCGATCGGGGAGCCTACTTCGGAAGCGGATACGATCTGGGCTACGCCCTGATGGATAAGGCGTTCCGGCTCTACCGGGTTCCCCACATCAAGGCAGAAACCGAGCTTGTTTACACCAATAAGCAGGTGGCGGGGGCACTCCGGGGATATGGGAACCCCCAGATCACCTTTGCCCGGGAGGTGCTGATCGACCGGATCTGCCGGGCCAAGGGCTTTGACCCTGTGGAATTCCGTCTTTCCGGGCTCCACGACCCCGGGGATAGCAATCCTCTCAACGGGGAGAGCCTGGGGAATATGCGAATCAAGGAGGTACTCTCGGTAGCGGCCCGGCGCATCAGTTGGGAGGAGAAAAAACGAGAAGCCGAGCTAAGCTGCAGAGCCGGAGGCAGGTATCGCAAAGGGATCGGTCTGGCGGTAGGGGTCCACGGCTCGGGAATCCATCCGGACTGCACCGACTACTCCACTGCAGCGGTACGGATGAACAGTGATGGAACGGTGCTGGTCAACATATCCGCCCATGAGAACGGCCAGGGCAGCAATGTGGTGATGGCAAAGATCGCCGCAGATGTATTGGCTATCCCGGTGGATAGAATCGCACTTGTAGAGACCGACACCATGGTGACCCACTACGACAACGGCAGTTATGCAAGCCGGGAAACCTGGGTCTGCGGTGGTGCGGTAAAAAAGGCGGCGGAGCGGGTTTTAGAGCAGCTTGAGGGGGCTGCAGCGGAGCTGCTGGAGTGTACCCGGGAGGAGCTGCGCAGGAGTGGGGAGAGCTTTTACGCCACAATTCCCGGAGCCGGGAAGGAAGTGGCCCCTCACCTCACCCTGAAAGAGCTGTGCAGTCAGGTGCAGAACCGTTATCCCTATCGGGATATCCAGGCGGTGGAGAGTTACGCATCCCCCTTTGATCCCGGCTCCTGTGTTGCGGTGATAGCGGAGGTAGTAGCGGATATGGAGGAGAAGAGAATCCGGGTAGAACGGATTACCGCCCTCCACGACAGCGGAACCATCATCAATCCTCTTATGGCCCGGGGGCAGGTGGAGGGGGGGATTCAGATGGGCCTTGGCTACGCCCTTTGCGAGGATATCGAGATTGACCCGGAGTCGGGTAAACAGCTCACTGCAGCTTTTCGCAGTTATAAGCAGTTTGGCCCCGGCGATATGCCGGAAATGGAGATCCTTTTTCTCAACTCATCCGAAGAAGCTGGTCCCTATGGGGCCAAAGGCTTAGGGGAAGCGGCGACCGTGGCGATCGCTCCTGCGGTAATCAACGCCATCAGCTGCGCTACGGGGCTTGAGATCTTCTCTCTACCCTTTCGTTGGGAGAGCACCGTTGAGGGGAAGCCCTAAAGAGCCACTTCTGTCCTTACTTGAGATTTAATAATATTACAAAAAATCCTTTACTTTTCTCTTTTTCTCAATAATGATTTGGTGTAGTGAATTCCTAAGAAATTAGAGGGAGAGAGTATATGTTAAAGAACATGAAATTGGGTGCGAAGATGGCCCTAGGTTTTGGCCTGGTTATAGTGCTGACCCTGCTTGTCGGCGGACTGGCGGTGGTGAATATGCTGCAGATCCAGCAGCAGTCCATATCCCTGGAACAGGAGCAAATACCGGAAGTTGATGTTGCCAATAACATTGAGCGCAACGCTCTTATGCTGATGTATGAGATGCGTGCTTTTGGCCTCAATTTTGACCGGACCTTCTACGAATCGGCCCAGGAGTA
>CAYMWV010000055.1:0-9929 GCA_964394395.1 uncultured Sediminispirochaeta sp. | reverse complement strand
ATTGCCCCCATCAAAGATGAGTTGGGGGAAATAACTCGTATACGGGCAGATATCGAAGCTCTCAATACTATCAATGAAAGCCGGAAGCAGTATTACGACGCCCTGACTGCATCTTACGGATACTTCCAGCGCCTCAGTGAGTTGAATGTGGAGCGTACCACTACCGGAAACAATGTACTCCAGGCAGCCCAGGAAACTGCAATGGCAGGTATTGAGGGGACAAAGAGAATATCCAGGTCAGCAGTGGAGATGGTTTCTACCGCCTTTATCTTCATCTTCGGCGGCCTGATCATTGCGGTTATCCTGGCGGTTATTATTGCGATTATCCTCACTGTCTCCATTGTTCGGGCCCTGCAGAAGGGAGTCGATTTTGCCCAGGAAATCGCACTGGGTAACCTCAAGATTGAGCTTGATATTGATCAGAAGGATGAGATCGGAGAGCTCGCTGACGCTATGCGATCGATGCTGGTGGCCCTGCAGGAGAAGGGGAGGGTTATTGAGCGGATCGCCGATGGAGATCTGACAGTAGAGTTCAAAAAGGCCTCCGATAAGGATGATTTGGGCCAATCCCTGCTGGTGATGAAAAGCTCTCTGACCGAAATCCTCTCGAATGTGAAGTCGGCGGTGGAGCAGGTTGCCTCCGGAGCGGACCAGGTAAGCCAGGCCTCCCAGCAGTTGAGCCAGGGAGCTACCGAACAGGCCTCAAGCCTGGAGGAGATCAGCTCTTCGGTTAACGAGATAAACGCCCAATCCAAGCAGAATGCCGAAAACGCCACCGAAGCGAACGGTCTGGCGAAAACTGCGGCAACCGTTGCCGGTGAGGGAGACCGGGAGATGGCCACCCTCCAGGAGGCGATGGCAGCCATCAACAACTCCAGCGATCAGATCAAAAAGGTTGTAAAGGTGATCGACGACATCGCCTTCCAGATCAACCTCCTGGCCCTCAACGCCAATGTGGAGGCTGCCCGGGCGGGTAAGTATGGAAAGGGTTTCGCCGTGGTTGCCGAAGAGGTACGGAATCTGGCCGTTAATGCTGCCAACGCCGTTCAGGAAACAACCCAGATGGTGGAAGATTCGGTTACCAATATTGAGCGGGGTAATAAATCGGTGGAGACCACCGCTGATAAGCTCCGGGGTATTGTGGATGGTGTTCAGAAGGTGGCCAACTTCCTCGAAGAGATCGCCATGGCCAGCCGGGAACAGGCCCAGGGAATTGACCAGATTACCGAAGGACTCGACCAGATTGACCAGGTTACCCAGGCCAACACCGCCAGCGCCGAAGAGAGCGCCTCGGCCAGCGAAGAGCTCGCCGGTCAGGCGGATCAGCTGAAAGGTCTTGTCGCCAGATTTACTCTGGCTGATGACCAACGCTACATGCTTACCGACCAGCGGCCAGGAGGCGGCAGCGGAGCCGGAAACAGCCAGCGTTCCGGCGGAACCGGCCAGAATAGATCTACAGCTTCCCGACAGGCAGCCCGGCCAACGGCTCCCCAGCAGAGTGCACCCCGGCAGAGTGCACCCAGGTCCGGGGCTTCACGGCCCGGGACGTCGAAGCAGAGTTCCGCACCTAAATCAAATGATACCGGTTGGGACGATCCCGGCACTTCTACAACCGGCATTCGTCCGGTAGACCCGGCGGAGCAGATCCGTCTGGATGACGACGATTTTGAGCGGTTTTAAGAGCTATAGATCCTGATAGACGCTGAAATATGAAATGCGGACGGCTGTACCTTGGGTATGGCCGTTTTTTTTAGGGGAGGAGGGCTGTCGAGGATCACGATCATTTAGCTTGCCTTGCAACTCTTTCTGAGTGTAATACATAGCATAGTGGTGATAAAACTGAACAGCACTATATGCAGCGCTTTAGACAGCCACGATGCAGGGAGATAACGTTGCAAGACAGCCTGAATTACTAGAATGAATATATTGGTATATATACAACAGGTACTTGACATTTGTGAAGATTCGCTATAGCTTACAGTCGACAAATTGGAGTTATCGATTAAAAAGCAATTATTAGCTATATTAACAATTCTCTTTTACGTTCTCACGGTGGTGCTGGCACTGGAAGCAAATGATAGCAGCCTTTTTTCCATTATGTCCTCTGGTCCATGAGGTGCAGCATCGGGTTAAAAATCACATGAATACCACCAAAAGCCTCTTATCCCTGCAGCGGCAGAGTCAATCCGACCCCTCCCTGGCAAGCGCCCTGGGGGAGGCTGAAAACCGGGTCACCTTGATGATGAGTCTCTATCAAAAGCTCTCCGACGATCCGGGATCGCAATGTGATAAATGAGCTGCTTACCAACAGCTGGAAATACGCCTTTTCAAAAGGCGACGAAGGAACCGTGCAGGTCACTCTTCGGCTGGAGGGGGAAGAGCGGCTCTTTCTCTCTGTATCGGATAACGGACCCGGACTGGGAGGTGAAAAACCAGAAGCGGGCTTTGGTCTTACCATCGTGGAAGGCTACGCAAGGCAGTTTGGCGGGGAGCTGGAGTTTTCCACCCAGGGGGGATTTACCGTTTCCACCATCATTGAACTGGAACAATAGTGACATTTCACGCTTTGTCGGTTGATACCCGAAACAGATAATGATACATATAGGGTATGATACGAACCGTGGCAGCTCTGGGCTCCTTTTCCTGGGCGATTATCTCCTTGATGGTACTCATTGATCCCAGCTCTACCATGGCCGCTGAAATCGCTCCCCGGAGTGGGATCCTCTTCCTGCTCCTTTCCACTGCCCTGGTGCTTTTCCTCATCGGGCTAAATGGCCGCGGAACCACAAGAGGGCGCTTCTACCTCTTCTTCCCCCTCACCTTCCTGCTCCTTCTGCTTCTGGGCTGGATCTCGGCCCTTCTTGTTCACCGGGATTTCTTCACCTGGCCCGCCCAGCTGATAATGATCTACTTCACCATGTTCCTTGCAAAAATTGATGCCCTGGGCCTTGTTAAGCGGAAGGTGCAGGTCTACCGGGCCCTCTACCTGGTGGCCATGGTGGTGTTCATCCTCTGGATCGGCTGGGTGATGTTGATGTCCTGGGCGATTGTGGTTCGTTCCGAACCGCGGTGGATCGAATCCACTTTCTACAATTTCTGCAACGGCCTCATCGGCCTGGTGATGATCTATACCGCCGGTCTCCTCCGGGACCGGGCAAAGCAGACCATCCGGATTACCACCCGGGGTATCCTGTTAGAGGAGCGCAACGTCAGCGAACTTCTCTCCCCTCAGGAACACAACCTGATCCGGGTCTTCCTCCAGGCACCAGAGCAATCCCGGAACTGCAAAACCCTCCTGGATGCCCTGCGGGGAAACGGTAATGGTAACGGTAATGGTAACGGTAAGGGAAGTGGTAACGGTAAGGGTAAGGGTAAGGGAAGCGATAACGGCAGCCCTGGCGGCGGGGTTGCTCCTCTTTCCGATGAGGAGGAGATTGTCCCCCAGACCGACTGCCCAACCTGCCACCGGGAGGGGTGGACCGCATCGAAGTGCGGCGCCTACCGGAACCTGAAAAACCGGATCGGGGATGCAAAAAAGTATCTGGAGCTGCTGCAGATCGGAACCATCGTCCCTGTTTCCGAAAACCCCCGGGACATCAAGGAGCTGGGCTGGCGGCTGCGGCTCTTTGATGATGTTCGGCTGGAGGGGAAGGGACGCTGACAAATAGCTCCTGAATATCAAATAATATCTTCAGAAATTGGCGCACGTGCGCCAATAATCGATCACTCTATCCCCCCCTGGTCTCATTTTACGGTATAATTTTGGCGGAATTTGGATAATACTATGGGTATTGAAAAAATGCGCCTATCATATAGCTTCATAGCTCCTCTTTTCTTCCTGATTTTGGCATCTTTTGGTTTTGGAGAGCTGTGGGCCCTGGAGGCTTCTGTTCGGATCGAGGAGAAAGATTTCGTTATCAACCTCACTCCCCATGCTCTTATCTTTGAGGATAAGGATGCAGGATATGATAGCTTTGAAAAGCTGCTTTTAGCGGAAGATCACGGGAAGCTCTCCCTCGTCCCGGTCAGCCGGAGAAACCTGGGGCTCGGTAAGTCGGTCTGGTGGATTAAACTTGAGGTACACTCAGCTTTAAGTAAAGAGAGTGATGCCCTTCTGCAGCTACGCTGCCCCTCCATCGATTTTGCTGATGCCTGGGTCTACTCTTCTGAGAATCTGAAGGAAAGGGGATTAGAGACGGAAGGGCGCAGTCATATACCTCCTCTATCCCTGGGGCGTTTGCAGCTTGGCAGTAGAGAGCCTGAGTGGCAGTCAGGAAGGGATGTTTCAGCGAATCCGCCCCTCTTCCCGCACCCCGTTTTGCCTCTCCGCTTTGCTCCGGGGGAGGGGAAGATCATCTACCTGCGGCTTCAATCACTGGACAATATCTACCTTGATCTTCGACTGAGCAGCTGGCCCAAGGTGATGGCAGAACGGCTTCGAGCCATTTCGCTCCTGATACTGGTCTACGGGATCATCACCGCCATGATCTTTTTCAATCTGATCCTTCTATCAGGGAGACCCGATGGGATTACCGTCGCCTATCTGCTCTATCTTCTCTCTATTCTGCTTTACCTCCTTTCTGCGGATGGCATTCTCTTTCAGCTCTGGTTCTGGAAGATCCCCTACCTTGCCCGACGGAGTAACCTCCTTTTTTCCATCACCTCTGTCATCGCCCTGCTCGTTTTTACCCGGGCTTTCCTGCAAGTGCCGGGGCAGTACCCGAAAGCAGATCGTTTGTTACGGGGCTTTATCCTGCTGTCTATAATGCTACTACTCCCTATTTTTTTCACAAATCAGCTTACCCCTGTTATGGTAGCCGGCGGAATCAGTGAGCTTCTCTTTCTCCTCTTTCTTCTCTATCTATCCCTTCGGGCCATGATAGCCGGGAATCGTCAGGCCATCTATTACCTCCTCTCCTGGGGTGTTTTGATCTTTTTAGTTGGCCTGACCCAGCTGCGTACCCTGGGATTATTACCCCCCGATTTCCTGAGCACCGGTGCCCTCAATATCGGCGTAGCTTTTCAAGTGGTGATGCTTTCAGCTGGCTTGGCCGATAGAATGAGAACATTGGATAAGGAAAACCTGCTGCTTCGGAGCGAGCGAGAGCGACTGGAGGAGCAGTATCTTCAAAGAAGGACTCTGCTTATCAATATCTCCCACGAGCTGCGGACCCCCCTGACAATTCTTAAGGGAATAAGCCGGGATCTGAAAATGGGAAAAGAGCTTTCTCTGAGGGGGAAGGAGGGGCGGGGGGGAGCCCATAGCATTGGAACCATGGCAAGGAGTATTGACAGGATTGTTGCCCTGACCGGCAGGATCAGTGATGTGATGCACACTGATAAACAGCTCACCAAGGTAGATCTTGTCAAAGCCTCCGTTGCTCCTCTGTTGGTAGAGCTGGTGAAGGAGTATCTGCCCATGGCCAACAAGGTAGGCCTTACCCTGCAGCTCCATGTAGCGGGCGAAGAACTCCTGTGTGTAGATATGGACAGGGAGCTGCTCCGGAGGGCTCTCTCCAACCTGGTGGACAATGGAATAAAGTATACCCGAAGGGGAAGGGTGGATCTTTTCCTGGACTCCATTCCCAAAGAAGCTGAAAGCTCCTGCATGGTACGAATCCGGATAAGTGATACCGGAATCGGTATTCCACCCGAGGAAGGGGAGCGGATCTTCCAGCGCTTTTACCGGCTTCCCGCCGCCCGCTCCCTTGGGCGGGATGGACTTGGTATCGGCCTCTCGATAGTAAAGGAGATAGTGAACCTCCACGGAGGAACGATATCCCTCGAATCAAGTCAGGGGGGTGGTACCACCTTTACCCTCCTGTTTCCCCGGCTTTCCCATGGTGATGTAAATCTGCCGGGGGATGAAGCGAACTCTATATCCAAGGTGGAAACTGAGTGGGACCACTCTGTACCGGGAAATCAAAACCCCCTAGCTTCCCCAGGTAAAGCAGGTACCGGAAGATCCGCTCACCATCATGAAGGGGGATGCAGGATTCTTCTGGTTGAGGATGACCTGGAGCTTCTTTCCTATCTGGAAGATGGACTTTCTTCGACCTTCCTTATCAAGTCGGTCCCGTCGGTAGAGGCGGCTTTGACACTTTTTGAAGATGACTACCTTCCCGACCTTGTGGTTAGCGACATCGTACTGTCCGGGGAAGACGGGAGAAGCCTCTTTCGCCGTATGCAGAGGGAGGAAAAGCTAAGAAGCATCCCGTTTCTCTTTATCTCCGCCCGGGATCGGGATGATGAGCCCATCACCCTGATGGAAGAGGGAGCCGCCGATTATCTGATAAAACCCTTCTCCCTCGATTACCTGCGGGTCAAGATACTCTCCATTCTGAGAATCCGTTCCCTTTCCACCGAGGACATGGGAGAGCGGATCAGGATGGCCGCCACCGAACACTCCCTTACCACCCGGCAGACGGAAATCCTGAAACTCCTCTTGCAGGGGAAAAGCAAAAAAGAGATTGCTGAATTCATAAAACCCCTCAGGGGCCAGGGAAAGCATGTATCAATAAAAACCGTGGATAACCATATCCAGAGCATCTACCGGATTCTACAGGTCCACAGCCATTCTGAACTAATCTCCCGCTTTTCCCCCGGCCGATAGGGCCTATAGGCTTTACTACGGCCTTTAACAATAGCTCCAATACCCCATTTTTCGATCAGCAGCCTTTCCGCACGTGCGCATAAACCTGCAAAACAGCCCGTTTTTCGGGTTTTTATAGGGTGATTACCCTATTTGTGGATCTTGGGGGTGGGGGTAGGATTGGGACAATAATTTTGCTTTAAGGAGTTGTAAATGAAAAAGATGCTTGTGTTTCTTTGCTTGTTTCTGTTACTTTCTGTTTCGATCTTCGCACAGGTCTCAGTCGGGTTTATCGGTGGCGCCAATGTCAATTACAATCGTGGAGAGACCTGGGAAGAGATTGTTTCTTCTGAGGCTGGTGAAGATGCTGATAGTCCTGGTGTTTAGCTACGGTGTTGGAGCCTTTATTGCCTATCTCCTTGACCCAGCTATGACGATCAGGCTTGACGGAATGTATCAAAGTATAAAAAGTAATATGACTGCTGAAGGTGATGATTATGTATTCTCGCTTTCTGCTCTCGATTTAACCCTGTCACTTTCTTATGGTTTTGCTGCAGGGCCTGGAAGGCTCTATGCAATAGCCGGCCCCACACTACGCTACGGCCTGGATGATTACGTCCTTACAGATGTGGAAACTTCAGATGTAGATAAATTTGAGCTTCAGAATCCAGTCACCTTCGGTATCACAGGTGGAGTTGGTTATCAGCTTCATATCGGACCAGGGTATCTGCTTCTGGAAGGGCGGTATCAGTTTTTTCTCAATGGTCACTGGAATGATGATTCTGAAAGCTTTGGTTCAAAAATGTATATGGATTCGGTCCTGGCTTCGATCGGATATGGATACAGTTTTTAGATAGTTTACCAGAAATCTTTTTGACTGACTAATTAGGAGAAGAAGAGATGAAAAAGAGTATTAAGAAAAGCAATTTTAAAAAAATTCTTCCCGCTGGTATGATGCTCCTCCTGGGCGCTCTTATTCCGCTCATTTTTCTCTCTTGTCCCAATTCGGTGCAACCGGATGGAGGCGTCTCAGTTACCGGCGTAACACTGAATTACGCTTCTATATGGATGTTAACAACACTCGCTGCGAGCATCGGAGGAGAAGTTCAACTGGTAGCAACAATAGAACCTGTCAATGCGACGAATAAAAAAGTCTCCTGGTCAAGCACCGACTCATCAATAGCTTCTGTTTCGCAAAATGGCTTGGTGCAGATGATTGACAGTGGATCGGTATGGATCAGAGCATTAACAGAAGACGGTAACTATTCTGCAGATTGCAGTATTATCATTCCACCACCACCTCCTGTTTATCCCGATTCAATAACTCTGGAAACTGATTCTATTCTTATGCTTACGGGGGAAACCAGAGAGTTAGACTATGAAATACTGCCTGCTGATGCAACCATACTTGATGTGACCTGGCAGAGCGGGAATGAGTCAGTGATCGATTTTACTGCAAGTAATGAATTAGTTGCCGTCGGTGCCGGTTCCACCAACGTCACTGTTAAAACGGCAAATTATAAACAGGATCAATGTTTTGTGAGGGTCGTCGATGAGATAGTGGATGTTACAGGAGTAACTCTTCCTGAAACTTTGATAGTTCCGACAAATGGTGCTGATGTCAATCGGTTCCTTGAAGCCTCTATTACGCCTGATGATGCGACATTCCCTTCGGTCCAGTGGAGTGGATATGATGAAAATCTTATTACCGTCATACCTAATGGTATGAATGAAAAAGCTTGCACTGTCAGTGCAAATAGTGGGGTTGCAGGAACAACCACACTTACAGCAACAAGCGATGATAGCGGGCTTACTGCAGATTGTACGGTTGAGGTTATTATTCCTGCAGAATCAATCACATTTATTAATATAGATGAAGAGACAAATTCGATTACGGTGCAGCCAAACAATACCTATCAAGTTGAGATTGCTACTGTCCCGGAAAACATCACCACAAACCTCAACTGGACTATCCAGGGGAGTGGTATGACCATTGATCAAAATGGGCTTATTACAGTGGGGGACAGCCCCGATATTTGCTATGTTAAGGTACGAGATGGCTATTATGACTATATTGGACCCTCTTTACTTAATGTGTTAGTGGAGTAAAAAATGAAAAATATCAGGTTTTTAAGTGGTATATGTATAAGTGTAATCCTACTATCAACAGCAGCATGCAGCTGGGGCCCGGTGGATTCTGACGACAGTGTAAGTCCTTACTACACTGTGACATTTAACAGCCATGATGCAACAACGGAAGCTGACCCCCCAAGTAAAAAGGTGAGCAGTCCCGCAACAACAATTGATGCATTACCGACAGCACCGGAAAAATCCGGTTTCACCTTTGGCGGTTGGTTTTTTGAAGAAAACGGTACCGGGGACGAATTTACTGCGGGTACTGAAGTAAGTAGTGACATTACGGTATACGCAAAATGGAACTGGCAGGATTACCAACTTCGTGATCCAGGCCCTTCAGGTGGTTTGATTTTTTATATCAATCCTGATGCTGAATCGGATGGCTGGAAATATCTTGAAGCATGGACAACAGATGAGATTGGAACCTATCAATGGAAGACAAGTGAAACTCTGACACCAGGGGCACAATATTTTGATATCGGCAGAGGAAAAACGAATACAATAGCAATGACAGGAACCGACCATCCTGCAGCAGAAGTGGTAAGAGAATCTGCGCATGGAGGCTATGAAGACTGGTTCCTCCCTTCAAAAAATGAGTTGAATCAGATGTATGTAAATTTGCATCAGGAGGAACGTGGTGGTTTTGCTGATGCTTCCTATTGGTCGTCTTCCACACATATGTGGGACACTGCATGGGATCATAATTTCCAAACCGGGGCCGCATTTACCCCCAGCCCCAAAACCTTCAGCAGGCGGGTTCGGGCGATTCGATCTTTTTAATTTTATTGAGAAGGATTTCGGTTGTTCTGGTTCATAATGAATGGAAAGATAGATAAAGAAGGAGAAGAAGAGATGAAAAAAGAAATAGGAAAAAGCAATTGTAAACAGATTGCACGCTTTGCCGTTCTCCTTTTGCTTACGGAGATTGTTTTGACAGTGCTTGTGTCCTGCCCCAATCCCGCCCAGCCAGATGGCAGCGGGGGTGGCGGAGATAGTCCCGATCCCGAAGCTCCTTCTTTTGCCTACGGTATGCACTTTATAGGAACAACCGGGGTTATCCTCTATTTTAACAAGGAAATGGAGAGCACTCCTCTTGCCGATTCCTCAAACTATTTTCTGCAGGTTAACTCAGCGCCAGCTTTTTTTCCGGAAAATATTGTGCCTATTACGGGTCCTGAATCGGAGGCTCCCTCTGCAGCAT
>CAYMWV010000054.1:14473-19296 GCA_964394395.1 uncultured Sediminispirochaeta sp. | reverse complement strand
AACCACTATATGTAGCGTGCATAAAGCTCAAGAAAGGTTGCGGGACAGCCTCAACAACTCAGGTATGGGTATTAAAACTAGACATCTATGAAGGGACAACAGCCGAAAAAAGGATTTCCGGAGCTTACAAAAGAGAAGGCTTCACAGACGATCAGGGATGAACCGAAACAGGCTGTCGATCTGCTGGTCGCCTACGCCGCTTTCTTTCTATCCCGGCTGCTTCGGGGAAGCTCTTTTGAAGAGGCCGCTCAGGCGGCGGCCCGAGGGAGTTCACTCACCCTTTCCCGGTTCGGCGGGAAGATTGATAGTGCTGACTTTCGACGCTGGGGAGCTTGAATGTTTCCTTCTGTAGCTGGTAACCTCTCCAGAGAGGTAAACACCGATATGATGATCTACGGTTTTCCTGGTCAGCTTTCTGATGATCTTCTTGCAGATGCCGGAATCCTAAAGAAGAGTACCCAGGTGAGCAGCACCTGGTACCCTCTGATTAGCCCTGTTTCTCTTGGCAGCCCCAGGGAGTTCTTCCGGGGGTTTGGTCTTCTCAGGTCGAGGATGCAGCTATGATTCGCTTCACACGGCCCTTTCGCCTCTATAAACTCCTGAGATCTCCAAAGATTGCCCTTCTCTCTATCCTCATCATCATCCTCTATCTTGCCGTTTCGTCCCTTTCGGGAGAGGGGCTTTCCGGAGGGAGGGATGCTTTTTTCTCCCCCCTTTTTCTCATTCCCCTGGGGATCTTTTTCATCAATCTGATGAGCTGTACCATCTACCGGATTTATCTGGAGGTATCGGGACGGCGGCGCCTCTCCCCCGGGCCGGATCTTATTCACCTATCCCTTATTCTGGCGGCTCTGGCGGGAATGGTTTCCCTGTTCGGACGGTGGGAGGGGGAGGTCTTTCTATCCCCCGGTGAAGCGGTGCGGTTGGATGAAAACTTCATTCTCCTGCTTGAGGATTTTCAGATCTCCCGTTACGATGAGGGGGGTGTCAAACAGTGGCTTTCGATTCTTCTGGCTCTTGACCGGGAGGGTAAGCCGGTTAAACGGATGGAGGTGAAGGTGAACTCTCCGGGGAGCTTTCGGGGCTACCGGTTCTATCAATCCTCCTGGCAGGAGGCAGAAGGGCAACTCTACAGCGGTTTGATGGCGGTACGGGATCCAAGTATTCCCTATGCGGCTGCTGCAGCCCTGCTGATGATGGCGGGTTTAATGCTTACTTATCTCAGAAAAGGCGGGTGATTGTACCAATGGGAACAGCTGCATCTTTGCTACTTTTTATGCTCTTTATCCTCTCTGCGGCGCTTTTTGCGGCATCGCTTTTTCCCGGGGAAAGGGGCTCCGGAAAAAATGTCTCCGCCAGGGCTTCTGGTGAGGGCTCTGGAGGGGCACCTGATAAGGACACTGTCGAAGCCCCCTCCGACAGGAGGAGAAAAGCCGGGATAGGCGAGGCGCTCTTTCTCGCTGGCTGGATCTCTCTCCTTGTCGGGTTCCTTGGCTTGAGTGGACTGATTCTCCTTCGTTCGGTGGCGATCGGTTTTCCCGCCCTGACGAAAACCTACGAGGGGCTGCTTTTTTTCTCCTGGGCTTTGAGTCTTACCCTGTTGATACTTCCGGCAAGGGATATGTTCTCCGGAAAAGCTGTGGGGGCCCCCCGGCGTCAGATGCTGCTATGGGGAGTTTTACTTGTTGTTCTGTTTATTGCCCTGGCATCCAGCCCCCTTGTCCCCGACAGCCTTACTCCCCCGGTGCCTGCCCTCCGTTCGGTGTGGCTGGTGATGCATGTGGCTTTCAGTTTTATCGGGGAGGCAGCTTTCGCCCTCAGTTTTGTGGCAGCGGTGGTCTATTTTCTTCTTCCCGATAAGCGGGATGAGGCCGAGCGGATTGCCAGTGCGGCGGTTGTTGTTGGCTATCCGGTCTACACCATCGGCGCTCTCCTCTTCGGTGCTATCTGGGCTCAGTACGCTTGGGGCCGGTACTGGGGATGGGATCCAAAGGAGGTGTGGGCCCTGGTTACCTGGCTGGTTTACACTTTCTACCTCCATCTTCGTCTCGTTGGGAAAAAACGGGGAGCTCTGCCCATGGTGGTGCTCTTAATAGGATTTCCGGTGGCTCTTTTTACCTTTCTAGGAGTTAATGCCTTGGCAGTGGGGCTTCATGCGTATAACTAGGCGGTGGAAAGAGTTTTCTTTTCCCGGGGGATACCGCTTCCGGGGTTTCTCTTACGGTGCGAAACATCGATCTATTCCCTGGAATGGGTCCCTGCCCTCCCCGCAAGTCCGGGACAGGGTGATATCCACTTGGCGTCAGGATGTGGAGCGTCGGATCGAGGAAGCTCCGGTGATCCTCATCTACAAGGTGGAGAGTGGCATCTACCCAAGATCCCTGGAGCTTGATTTTAGTACCGAAGGTTTCAGAATTGACCGGGCCATAACGGCTCTACATCACCGCTACTCCGGCAGACCCTTACTTCTCCTCCTTGGGAAAAGCCAACGTCGCTCCTTTGCAAAACTCTTTCCGGGAGGGCTTACGATGGAAGAGCTCTCCTATGGCTTGATAGATGATCGCTATCCCGCCCACTTCCCTGCCCTCCTTCTCCGGGAGGTGATGGGAGGGGAGGTCCCGGGAGCCGAAGAGCTGGCTTCGGGGGAAGTGCCTAAAGAGAGGAGCGGCCTTCTTCGGCTGGAGGAACTTGCCGGGTTGATGGGGGAGCGGGATCTTCGCTGGAGTTCTGTAGCGCTCTGCGGTCCCGGTTTCAAGGAAAACGGATACCTCAATATCCCCACCGGAGCAAGCCTGGGGGAGGCGGTATTCCCTTATTTGCATGAGGGGGGATGGCGGATTATCAAGGGTGATCCGATGGATGGCGAGGAGATCTCCGACTACTCCGAACCGGTTGGTCCGGAGCTGCGGACCCTTTCGGCGATTACCGAAGGGCCCAGGGAGGAGATCTTCTCCTGGCTGCGGTGGGGAGCTGACAGAGACAGCCGCTTCCAGAGCTTCCTTTCCAGACTCCTTTTTACCCCCTTTGGCCGTAAAAAGCCTGTGACCGCTCTAAGGGGGGATGAGCGGACCTGCTTCGCCTGCGGTGCCTGCTCGGCCGCCTGTCCTGCCGGTCTGCTTCCCCAACGGCTGCACCGGCTGGTGGAAACCGAAGCGCCCATCAGGGACTTGAACCGGTTCCGGCTTCTCTCCTGCTACGACTGCGGACTCTGCACCTACCTCTGCCCTGCTAAAATTGATCTTTCTGTTTCCCTCCACCGAGGGCGGAAGAGACTGAAGGATGCCCTCTTTTCTTCTGCTGAGGGTGCTAAAGCCCCAGCCACAGCCCCCACTCTAACCCCGGCCTCAACCCCAACTCTGGCCTCAGCTCCGGCCGATTTTCCAGCCCCAACTTCGGCCGCCGAGCTGCCCCCGGCCGATCTTCCAGCCACGGCCTCAACCCCAAATCCAGCTCCAGCCCCCACCCCAACTCCAGCCCCCACTCCGGCCGAAAAGCTGCCCCCGCCTGATTCTCCATCCCAAGATCTTTCACCCCAAGAAGGAGAGTCCCATGACTAATCCGGTGATAGAGAAGATCTCTGAAACCTGGTACGGGGTTTTCCGGAGCGACTTTGCCATGAGTCGGGGCGCCCCCCATATCCGGGATGCAATGGATATCAAGCGCTACATGATATCGGTCATCTTCGCCCTCACGCCCGCTTTGGTGGGAGGGGTGATTGCCTTTGGCTCCAGGGTCCTACTGCTGCTTCTGGTTTCCTATCTGGCTGGCGGCGCTGTGGAGGTAGCCGTTGCGGTGATCCGGCGGCGGCCCATCGAAGTGGGCTTTCTGGTTACCGGAATGCTATTTGCTCTGACCCTCCCTCCCTCGCTTCCTCTCTGGACAGCCGCCCTGGGGATAGGGTTTGGAACCTTTTTTGGGAAGGAATTTTTGCGTGGAACTGGCCGGAATATTCTTAACTCCGCCCTGGTGGGAAGGCTCTTCATCACCATCAGCTTTCCCACCCTCTTTGCAGCTGCCTACGGAGCGCTGCCTGCTGCACCTGATGCCATCTCCGGTGTGACCCCCTTAGCGGCCTGGTATCAGGGCACTCCCTATGAGGTGAAGGAACTGCTCTTTGCCGCAGCCCCCGGAGCCTTTGGCGAGGTCTCCCGGTTGCTCTTGATCCTCGGAGGGCTCTGGCTCATCTTGACCCGGATAGTCGACTGGAGAATACCCTTGAGCTACCTCGGCGGCACCGCCCTTTTCATCTTACTCATCAGGTTTATCGATCCCTCTCTCTTACCTCCGGTGGGCTACAGCCTCCTCTCCGGCGGCCTGATCCTGGGGGCTTTCTTTATGGCCTCCGATCCCGTTACCTCTCCGGTAAGCCGGTGGGGAAAACTCTTTTACGGCATCTCCTGTGCCCTTTTTACGGTGCTCTTCCGGGGCTTTTCCCCCTCCGCCGAAGGGGTGATGTTTGCCATCCTCCTATCCAACGCCCTGGCTCCCCTCTTCGACAAAGCCATTCTTGCTCTTAAGTATCCCCCGCAAAGCTTCGGAGCAGCCGAGCCCCGAATCCGCCCAGCCGCAGACCCGCAAAGCCCCGAGCCCCGAAGCCCCGGAGACGCTGAGCCGCAGACCCGCAAAGCCCCGAAGCCCCGGAGCCCTGAAGCCCTGGAGCCCCGCAGCCCCGAAGCCCCGAAGCCCTGAAGCCCTGAAGCCCTGGAGCCCTGGAGCCGCTGAGCCGCTGAGCCGCCGTGCCGCCCATCCGCCGGAGCCGCCCAGCCGCCGGAGCCGCAGGCCCGCAAAGACGTAAAGCCGCGGGACCGCCTATCTGTGGAGCC
>CAYMWV010000054.1:13175-14373 GCA_964394395.1 uncultured Sediminispirochaeta sp. | reverse complement strand
CAGAGCCCCAAAGTTGTTGAGCCGCCGTGCTTCAAAGCCGCCCAGCCCCAGATGCGTAAAGCCGCCGAGCCGCCGGAGGCGAGCGCCTGCATCGGTTGCCTGCATCGGTTGCAGTGCCCGTCTGATTGTGTATCCCGTCGATGCCATCCGGATTGAGCAGTGTTGACTTCCCCCCTTCATCCTTCTATCCTGAAAAGGGATGAAATCCCTTAACGGTGGAGCAGAAAGGTGGAGCAGAAAATTGGAGCAGAAATGGAATGAGTGAAGCGGAAAAGGGCAACTGGAAAATTCTCATCGTCGACGATGAAGAGGAGGTTCACCTGGTTACCAGGATGGTCCTCAAGGATCTCCAGTTTCAGGAGCGCCCCATCACATTACTAAGCGCAAAAACCGGCAAAGAGGCCTTAGAGATCTGTTCTGCCCAGCGGGATATAGCGGTAGCCCTGGTTGATGTGGTGATGGAGCGGGAGGATGCAGGCCTCTCCTTCATCAGGTCGGTCCGGGATGAACTTAATGATCACCTTATGCGGGTTATCCTCCGAACCGGCCAACCCGGCCAGGCTCCGGAATCCCAGGTGGTTATCGATTATGATATCAACGACTATAAAGAGAAGGTGGAGCTGACCGCCCAGAAACTGGTCACCTCGGTGATAGCTGCAATCCGGAGTTATTCAGACCTCCTTACCATTGCAGAGCTCAACAGCGATCTGGAAAAGATGGTCTCCGACCGGACCCGGGCCTTAAAAGAGGCGAACCTTAAACTGCGCTCCTACATAGCAAAACTGGAGAACGATCAGAAGGCTGGAAGCCGGATGCAGCGAAGACTCCTCCCCGATCGGGACCGTTCTTTCAGCTCCTACACCTTCTCCAGCCGCCTCTTCTCCTCCATGTACTTAAGCGGCGATTTTCTTGACTATTTTGAGATTGATGAGGCCTATACCGGTTTCTACATAGCCGATGTCTCGGGCCACGGGATCGGTTCGGCTATCGTTACCGTGCTTCTTAAAAACTTTATGGATACCTATCTGGAGCTCTACCGGGAAAAGGGGATAGATCTCCTTCTCCGGCCGGTGGATCTGGCGAAACGGATGAACGTGGAGATTCTTCGGGAGGATTTGGGCAAATATCTCACCATTTTCTATGGAGTGATAGAAAACAGCACCGGCAAGATCGATTATTGCAATTGCGGTCAGTTTCC
>CAYMWV010000054.1:0-13165 GCA_964394395.1 uncultured Sediminispirochaeta sp. | reverse complement strand
CCCTATCCGGTACTCATTTCCGGCGGCAAGCAGATTCAGCTTTCCGAGAGCGGCACTCCGGTGGGCCTCTTTTCTACCCCCGATTTTGTGGGCGGGTCGACCACCCTCCACCAGGGAGCATCCCTGCTGATTGTTTCCGATGGAATTCTGGAGTTTATGAAGCAGGGATCGATCGAAGAGAAGCAGGACTACCTGCTTACCCTCTTCGGCAGGGAGAGGCCCAATATCAGTGACGCTCTCACCCGGCTTGGTCTGGATAATCCGATTGCCCTGCCCGATGATATTACGGTGCTTCTCCTGGGCCGGGAGGAGTAGTGTATGGAGCTGGTGGTGTAGTGTATGGAGCTGGTGGTGTAGTGTATGGAGCTGGTGGTGTAGTGTATGGAGCGGAAGGAGTAGAGTGTGGAGAAGGGAAGCTATTTTGTTGCAGAACGGCAGGGAATCACCTTTATCAGGATGGTGGGAAACCTCAAGTATACCGGCAGTTCCGGTTTTGATATCTTCCTGGATCGATTCCTTGAGCATGATTACCGGGAGGTGGTAATCGACCTCTCTGAGGCAAGCTTTATTGATTCCACAAACCTCGGTCTCATTGCCCGGATCGCAGAACGGGCAAGAAAGCTCGGCCGGGGGCCTGTCACCATCATCAGTCCCAATGAAGATTTGAACCGTATCCTGAAAAGCGTCAGGTTCGATCGCATCTTTCGGATCATCGAGACCCCGATGGAAACCCCGATCGAAAAGAGTGATCTGGACGAGCGGGAGGTGGAGACCCCCCTGGGAGATCGTCCTGAGAAGGATGAGTTAAAGATGATTCTCCGGGCCCACAGAACCCTTATCGAGATGGACGACGCAAACAAAGCGGAGTTTCAGGATGTGGTGGACCTTCTGGAAGAGCAGAACCGCAGCAGCTGAACCCGCCACTCCCGGCGGCCGCACCCTCGGCGGCCCTTAGCTTCCCCGCTGGCGTGCTGCTCCCGGCGGCCTCTTAAAGCTTCCACGCTGGCATGCTGCCCCAGGCAGCTCTTAAAGCTTCCACGCCTCTCCCCAGGAGCGGACCAGCTCCCCCGCCAAGGTTTTATCATACTCCGGGCTGCCCCGCATCCTCATGGGACTGTTGACAATGACCGTCTCCCCATTCTCGACCCTGCTGTAAAGCGAAGGAGTCCGGGGATTCATCCTCTCCAGGATGATCCCCCTGCGGTAGTTGTGGTGGATGTACTCCAGATTCCCCTCCCCGTCGATAGAAACCACCATCCCCACATGGGTAAAGGGATCGTCCACCTTTCCGTTCTCATTTCGGTCGTAGGTATCATCCCAGAAAATCAGATCTCCCGGCAACGGATCACTGCCCCCCTTCAAAAACTCCATCTCCTCCAGGTATGCATACAGTCGTGCCACCCCATTTCCCGAGTAGTTCCGCAGCGGCTCCACCAGATCAATCCCTGCCCCCCAGTAGATCGCCTGAACCACCCCGGTACAATCGATCCGGAATTCCCGCCCCTTCACCACAAGCTGCTTTGCCCCGAGCACCTTCTCTGCTTCCTCCACCAAAAGGCTCCGCACCTCCGCCTTCGGACCGCTGATGCCCGCACTCTTTGCCCCTTTCCCCTCTTGATTACTCCGGCCGGAAGCTCCTGTGGGTGCAACACCAAGTCCCAGGCTAAATGAGGTGCAGGAAGCAAGCAGGAGAGCTGCAAGCAAAAAGCTGAAAAGGATTGCACAGAACAGGCCGATACGATGAAATCTTCGACCTGGAATGCTTTTTCCCGCTGCCTCAAACCTTCTATCCCTCATAGTAGCCCCCTGATACCCTGATACCCTTCATGGTAAGTTCCGGCGGGCAAGAGGTCAAGAACGCTTTTTTCTTTGGGCGCCTCCCCGCCGCCAAAGACCCGTTGAAAAGCCGTTGGCAGGAGCAGGAAAAAGCACCGGTGGCTAAAAAGAGAACCCCCTGGAAGGCTGAAGGCGGCGGGGCCGGCTGTGCTCCGGGGTCCGCTTCGCTCCCGTCCCGCCCCTCTCCGGCTGCGCCTGCAAGGGGCGGGACCGGGGCCCTCCGCCTGCCTGGCGCGGCAGAAGAGCCTTAACCGATTTCCTGCCCGGAGAGCCGCCGTTCCCCCTGGACATGCTCGTTTCTCTTTGCTTTTTCCCCAGATTTTTACTATCTTTTTGACAAGAGATAAGCTGATTCCAAGGAGGAACAAGATGGAACAGAAAGCATATCAGTGTGAAGATTGTGGAAAAGAGGAAATCAAGGAATTCGGTGTGGCCACCCCGGAGTGTGATGATTGCGGTAAGCCCATGAAGGAGATCCCCCTGGAAGAGTGTACCCAAGCATTCAACCCCGAAAGCGCCCGTTCTGGTGATGTGGAGGAGGCCTGTGACGACGGGGTACATTAAAGTTCAGGAATTCTCAATGTGGCAAAACTAAGAGCAAATCCAATTGCAAAAACCATGATTCTGCTCGCTAGCGTAGGACGCCCAGCCGGGCAGGTGCGCAGCGCCGACCAGGCCAACGCGATGCTCCGCATAATCATGGTTTTTGCATTGGATTTAACTTTTTCCCTTGCCAAATTGAGAATTCCTTTTAATCGCATCGTTTTTAGGTCGACCACTAATCGTGGTCGTCTTATATTTCGAATTACTGATTAAAGTTAAAGCCTCTTGACCCTGCAATCTGGCTCCATCCCCTGGGTCTGATCCTTAACAAAGCGGTGGGATAGGGGTAAAAAAAATTGATTTTCATCACAAACCGGGTTACCTTTTTTCCCAGGAGGTGACCTATGAAACAGTATCGGTCTATTGCATTCCTTGTTTTTATGGTGGTGATGATATCACCCCTATTCTCTCAAGAAGAGGCAAAAGATGTTGACACCATTGGTCTGGAGGTTCGGGCGGGACTTGTGGGAGCTGCATCCCTCTCTTCATCCTATATTGTTCCTGAGATAGCAGTACTCTATAAGCCGAACGTTTTCGGTATAGGCCTGGGAGTACGGAACTATTTTGGTCTAAGCTTTAATGATGCCTACCTTACTCCCTATATTGCCGGTGAGATGGGTTGGTTTGGTCTAAAGGTTGGAACGGCAATCAGAGTGAAGGATCCTGATAGCGGGGTTGAGGTAAACTCTGACGCTCCCTTCTTCCTGGCCGCCGATTTCTATCCCACCATCAAGGTTGGGCCGGGACGGCTGTTTTTTGGCGGCGGTATGAGCGTCTTCCCCTCCACCACCGCAGAGGTGGAGAGCGATTCAATCATCGGGACTATTGTCGGAACCACCATGGTAGCGGTGATGAGTCTGATAAAGGTTGAGGTGGGAGCAGGCTATCGCTTGATCTTGTAATTTCTCACCATAACGGTAACAGGAAAACTACCTATGAAAAATTTTTTCTCAATGATCCTCATTGTAACAGTGATCCTGCTTATCACCTCCTGTCTCCCAGGCGACGGCAGCGTCTCTCCCGAAAGGCCAGCCGGAATCTTCTCCGGTATCTGGCACGGCTGGGTGGCCCCCCTCTCCTTGATCATATCCATCTTCAAGGATCATATCGCCATCTATGAACCGATCAACACCGGTTTCTGGTACGACTTCGGCTACTACGCAGCCATCCTCGGCGGCTTTGGAGGCTTTTCTCTGGCCAGGAAGAAGAAGAGGGATCCTCATGTTACCGTTTGGGAAGAAAGGAGAAAGAGGCCCCGGGCAGCGCCGGGGCCATGATTGCATAAACTGTCAAAAATAGATCCGTACTACGTACACCACTCCGGCTTCAGCATTGCTAATCGAAGCAGTTTGATTAGCCGAAGAACCACCAAGGGTATAGTTTACCTGTGAGTAGCTTGCTCCTTCCTCAAGATAGAAGGTGTACCCTCCATACATATTATCATATTCCGACCCCTGGGTAGAATAGAGCATAAGTGTGTTAGATATAGTTACCGTTTCAACAACCGGAGCAGTTTTGTCAATAGAAACGTCGGTGATTTTGTCATAGCCACTGTCGGAATCGTAATCTGCTATATCCAAGTAGAGCACCGGTCTCTCCGGAGCTGTGTATATTTCATTGCTACAGCCGGAAAAAAGAAATAATAGAAGTAGGGCTCCTGGGAATGAGAAGGTGATCCGTTTAAATCTCATTAGGTTTTTTTGTATCTTCATTTTCTTACCCCCGGTGAGAAACCGATGTTCAGGCTTATCAAATATCCATTTACTACATCCCAGTTCCCAAAGGCATAGCCCACTTTTGCATCAAGTAAAAACCAGCCTATATGCAATTTATATCCCACATGGGGCGTTAAAAGAATGCCTACCGGATCAGTTGGCCTCGGCAATGGGACCTCATCACCTTCCCCAATATGGATAATCGGTTTGCTGGCATCCCAGTGGGGATAGAAATCCCAACCCCAGCTTACCAGCACTCCTCCTTCCATGGAGGTATAGAATCCACTCAGCCCCCTTTCTCCAGGGTACCAGTCAAGGTGAAGGGTAAGTCCGGTCATGGGTATCCCGGTCTGTAAAATGGAATAGAGTGTATGCTGTTCATTTACATCCATATTGTCAACAATATCAATGTAGGGGTCAGATTCTACCCAGCCGCCATCTGCGGGACCTGGCATGGACCAACTATTCGGATGGATCCATACACCCAATCCTATTCCAAGATGTGGTAGAACGAGAAAAGCGGTATTGATTCCAAGTAATCCAGTATCAAACCCGGTATCTCCCATGACTCCAGCGGTGATCAGCCACTTGTACCGCTTTTTCGGCGCCTCTTCCTCCCCCGAAACCTCCCCCTCTTTCTCCTCCTGCTCCACCGCGGTGTCAAAGCCGGGCAGCGAGGGAAGTTTGATCCGAGGCTGCTCCCGCCTTTTGCCGAAGAAACTTTCACCCCCCTCGGGGAAGAAGCTCTCAGCAGTGATGGAGGGTGGCAGCAGGAAGAGGAGGGGGAGCAGAAGGAGAACCCAGAGCCTTCGGTCCTGTTGCTGTTTTGGGCAAATCATTGCTACTCTTCCGATTCGGGGCGGAAACTGAGCTGAACCCCGTGATCGTCCCTTTCCTGGTCGGTTCCAAAGCTGTTGAGGGAATCATCCTGGAGCTCTTCATCGGTTTTGAGACGAATGCCTTTTCCCCGTATCATCGCTTTTACCGCAATGATTTCGGTGGTGGCCACATACTCCCGGCCTAATACCTTCTCCTCCATCTGGTAGGTAAATTCGAAACGGGGGGCGAGGATTGCATCTGCCTCAGGCATTGACTCAAGGGCGTTGGAGAGGGCGATCCGGGCGGCGATGGTCTCCATGGTTCGAATCGCTTCAGCCTCCTGGGGGGGGATCCGTTTGTTGGCTATTTCCTCGATATAGATGCGATCTTCATCGATCCAGGTGCCGAGGCTGGGGTCGTGGTCCATCACCAGATAGGAATCGGGTACGGTAAACGAGAAGAGTGAGCGATCCTTCGGCTCCTTTCCAATTTGACGAAGGGTTACCGTCCCTTCTCCGGTGACGGTGCCGAGGATCACATATTCGTCCCTGGTAAAGGTGGTATCGAAGTTGATCTCCGCTACCCTGACGCCGGTTTTTCTGGTCAGGGTAAGATCCCGGTTCTGGGGCGAGACGCAGCCGAAGAGCAGCAGAATGGTTCCTCCAATAAACAGTGCTGTGATTCCATTTTTAATACCTTTCATAAAAAACTCCTTTGATAGTATTATGTATCTCATTGTACCACCGGATATGCTTATGGTGATCAATTATTCGCACACGTGCGCCAATAATTGGCTCTGGAAAGAACCGGATAAGCCGGTTACAATGGTAAAGAGGCCCTTGGCTATCGCCAGTGGTCATGCTTATAAAAAAAGGAGTTTCCATGAAGCGATTCATCTTTTCCCTCTTGGTTGGTGCTGTGCTTGGTCTGGTTGGCGGTTATCTTTTCTTTGGCAAGAGTGCTGTTACTGGAGACTACGTCCCCATCGATCAGCTCTTGAGTATTCCCCAAAATGGCCTGGCCGCTCTGGGCAGGGCTGTGTCGGGACTTGATCATATTCGAAACGAAATAGTGCTGTCAGGCCTTTTGGGAGCCAGCCTGGGGCTTAATGTCACTTCGATTGGAAGGAGAAGGTGATATGGGATCGGCTCAGGAGATTCAGAACCGTTTAGATGAGCTGCGGAGAGCGATGAAGGAGGAGGGGTTGTCAGCCCTCCTCTTTTTTGGATCCGATCCCCATAACAGCGAATACGCCGCCCCCCGGTGGCGGGACCGGGAGTGGGTCACTGGATTTACCGGCTCGGCGGGAACGGTGGTGCTTACCGCCGGGGAAGCGGCGCTCTGGACCGATTCCCGGTACTGGCTGCAAGCTGCGGGGCAGCTTGAGGGGAGCGGGATCCTTCTGATGAAGGAGGGGGAGGAGGAAACACCCTCCTTTCTCGAGTGGCTTGGGTTCCGGATTCCTGCAGAAGCACGGGTGGGTACCGATTTTCTCACCGTCACCACCGCTTTGGGCGAGCAGATAGAGGCGTCCCTTGCCCGGGCCAGGGGGAGGCTTGTAGATTCCGGTGATCTCCTCTCCCGGATCTGGCACGACCGTCCCGATGCGCCGGCGGAGCCGGTGTACGCCCTGGACCGCAAATATACAGGAAAGAGCCGGGGGGAAAAACTGGAGGAGCTACTTGGCCAGGCGGAAAAGGCGGGGGCCGATGCGCTCTTTCTCTCCTCCCTGGATGAGATTGCCTGGCTTGTAAACCTCCGGGGAAACGACATCCGGCATAATCCCCTCTTCTTCTCCTATCTTCTGGTGGAAAAGGGTGATGAAGGGCCTGGGGCCAGACTCTTTGCCCGGCTGGAGTGTTTCTCCCCCGAATTGAGAGAGCTCCTTGCTGAAGAGGGGATAGAGCTGCATCCCTATGATAAGGTGCGGGAGTTTCTGGTCGAACTGGAAGGCAATATTCTGATCGATCCAAAGAGTCTGAACAGAGCCCTCTACGCTATCTTGAAAGCGGGCAGCACGAAGCTGATAAAAGATGACAGTCCGGCGGTGATGATGAAGGCGATAAAGAACCCGGTGGAGATCGGGGGGATCCGGGAGGCCCTTCGAAAAGATGGGCTTGCCCTCCTCAGATTTCTTATCCGCTTGAAACGCCGTTTCGCCCGGCCCGAAGGAGCTGATGGGGGCTTTGATGAGCTTTCCGTGGCGGCGATGCTCTACGAGGAACGTAGCCGGATGGATGGTTTTATCGGGGAAAGCTTCTCCCCCATTGTTGGTTTCGCCGAGCACGGGGCGGTAATTCATTACAGCGCCGACGAGGATAGCGCTTTTCCTATCGACCGGAGGGGCCTCCTCTTGATCGATTCGGGGGGGCAGTATCTGGAGGGTACCACCGATATTACCCGGGTCTTTCTCCTGGGCGAGCCCACCGATGAGGAGCGCTACGATTACACCATGGTGCTAAAGGCTCATATTGCTCTTGCTTCCTCCCGGTTCCCTGAAGGAACTCCGGGCTGCCGGGTTGATGTATTGGCCCGCAGGCCCCTCTGGGAGGCGGGACTCAACTACGGACACGGAACGGGTCACGGCATAGGCGCCTTTCTCAATGTCCATGAGGGACCCCAAAGTATCTCCAGCAAATTGATTCAAGTGTCCTTAAAGCCTGGCATGGTCTGTTCCAACGAGCCGGGGCTCTACCGGGAGGGGAAACATGGGGTGCGGCTGGAAAACCTTATTCTCACAGTCCCGCAGTTTGAAACCCCCTTTGGAAACTTCCTCGGTTTTGAAACCCTCACCCCCTTTCCCTTTGAGAAGGGTTTGATTAATCCGGAGCTGCTGGAGGGGCGGGAGCGGCAGTGGATCGACGCCTATCATCACTGGGTCTACCAGTTGCTCTCACCCGCACTGGATGCATCCGAGCAGGCTTTCCTCCGATCCCTGACGGAAAAGTTGCAGTAAGGGGGGGCGAAGGGTTTGGATAATCTATCCCTGCGGAGCAGGAGGATAAAGCGGGCCGGCTGGGTCGGCGTTTTTGGGAACGGCTTTCTCTCGGCCGGTAAAATTGCCGGGGGTTTTTTTGCTGGAAGCCTCGCCCTGGTGGGGGACGGCATCGATTCCGCTTCTGATGTGGTTACATCCCTGGTAACCCTCTTTACCGCAGGCCTGATCGACCGTCCTCCGGATAATAAGCATCCCTACGGACACGCCCGGGCGGAGACGGTGGCCACCAAAATTCTCGGCTTTCTCATCTTTTTTGCCGGGGCTCAGCTGGCCCTCTCCACCCTTCGGGGGCTCCTTGAAGGGGCCACCCCGGAGCTGCCGGGAAAAATTGCAGCGGTGATTGCAGCGCTTTCCATTCTCGGAAAAATTCTCCTGGCCCTCTACAAGTTTCGGGTGGGTCGGGCTGTGAACAGCCCCATGCTCATCGCCGACGGGAAGAATATGGTGGGTGATGTGGTCATCAGCGGAGCGGTCCTTTTGGGCATCGCCCTCTCCATCTTTACCGGCATCGCCCTTCTCGATCCGGTGATGGCCCTGCTGGTTTCTTTCTGGATCATGAAGGTGGCCTCCTCCATTTTTCTGGAAGCGGGGGATGAGCTGATGGATGGTCTGGACAACCCCCAGCTCTACCGGGCGGTCTTTGATGCCGCCAGCCGGGTAGAGGGGGTGGGCAATCCCCATAAAACCAGAATCAGGAAGTTGGGAAACGCCTTCATCATTGATATGGATATCGAGGTGGATGGAACCCTTTCAGTATCCCAGGGACACGACATCGCCCGGCGGGTGGAGGAGGCTATTCATCAATCGGTGGAGCATATCTATGATGTGCAGGTTCACATCGAGCCGGAGGGCAACAAAGAGGGGAGGGAACGTTTTGGTCTCTCCCGGGAGAGCCTGGAGGATTAGATCCTTGCAAGCTCCTTTCAAGATCCTTTCAAAGAAGAGACAAAGATGTAAAAATTCGGTATCTTGTAAGAGTCATTGGAGAGCAAGTAGTAAACAAAGGCACAAGTGTTAGTCTAAGGAGTGTATTACATGGTAGAAGCGTTGAAAAAACATCCCGGTTTTTCCGGCAGGAAGGGACCGGTTGTTCTGGTTATTATGGATGGGGTCGGGTTTGGAAAGTATAAAGAGGGCGATGCGGTGGCGGCGGCCCACACAGAGACCCTGGATGAGCTCTTTGCAACATCCCCCTGGACAAAACTGAAGGCCCACGGAGTTGCTGTAGGGCTTCCCGACGACGGTGATATGGGCAACAGCGAGGTGGGCCACAACGCCATCGGGGCCGGACGGGTCTTTGCCCAGGGGGCCAAGCGGGTCAACCTGGCCATCGAAAGCGGCGAGATGTTCCAGGAGGAGACCTGGAAGAAGTTAACCGGCAATGTGATCTCCTCCGGCGGGACCCTCCATTTTCTGGGACTCCTGTCGGACGGGAATGTTCACAGCCACATCAAACATCTGCAGGCGATGATCAGCCGGGCCAAAGAGGATGGGGTAAAACGGGTGCGGGTCCACGCCCTGCTGGACGGCCGGGATGTGGGAGAAAGCAGCGCTCTGGAATACTTCGATCCCGTCGATGCATTTCTTGCAGAACTCTCTGACGACTCCTTCGATGCGAAGATCGCCTCCGGCGGCGGCCGGATGAAGATCACCATGGACCGGTACAACGCAGACTGGGAGATGGTACACCGGGGTTGGCAGACCCATGTACTGGGGGAAGGCCGGCAGTTCGCTTCCAGCCATGAGGCGATCGAAACCCTCCGGGAAGAGACCGGCGCCATCGATCAGGATCTGCCCCCATTTGTTATAGCCGAGGATAGCAAGCCTGTGGGGACCGTGGAAGATGGTGACAGTTTTATCCTCTTCAACTTCCGGGGCGACCGGGCCCTGGAGATTACCAAAGCCTTTGAAGCGGGGGATGATTTCAGTGAGTTTGACCGGGTGCGGGTTCCCAAGGTGGAGTACGCCGGGATGATGGAGTACGACGGAGACCTGCACGTACCCAAGCAGTACCTGGTCTCTCCCCCCAAAATCGATCGCACCATGGCCGAGTACCTGGCAAAAACCGGAGTAAAAGTCTTCTCCATCAGCGAAACCCAGAAGTTTGGCCATGTCACCTACTTCTTCAACGGAAACCGAAGCGGTCAGTTTAACGAGGAGCTGGAAACCTATGTGGAAATTCCCTCCGACCGGGTCCCCTTCGAGGAGCGCCCCTGGATGAAGGCGGCAGAGATCACCGACCGGGTAATCGAGGAGATTGAGAAAGGGGAGTACCGGTTCATCAAACTCAACTTTCCCAACGGCGACATGGTGGGCCACACCGGCATCTATGAGGCGGTGCTCTGCTCCATGGAAGCGCTGGACCTCTCCCTGGGAAGAATCAAAAAGGCGGTGGAAAAAGCTGGAGGGGTGTTGCTTGTCTCGGCGGATCACGGAAACAGCGACGATATGTTCGAGCACGATAAAAAGAGCGGCGAGGTGAAACTGAAAGCCGATGGCAAGCGGCAGGCGAAAACCAGCCACAGCCTCAACCCCGTTCCCTGTATCCTGTTTGATCCCGCCTACGGTGGGGAGTACAAGAAAGAGCTGAACGAAGGGCTTGGTATCTCCAGTCTGGCCGCAACCTGCATCGAGCTTCTGGGCTACCAGGCTCCGGAGGATTACGATGCAAGCGTTTTGAAGTGGTAAGTAGAGCGATGGAGCGGTACCGAGAGGCGATCATCAAGGACCTCATGGAGCTGGCTTCCATCCCCAGTGTTGGCGGTGATCCGGCCGGTTCGGAAAAGCCCTTCGGCGAGCCGGTTGCCCGGGCTCTGGAGTTTATGCTCCGCCGGGGCCGGGAGCTGGGCTTTAAAACGGTAAACTACGACGGTTACGCCGGGTCAGTAGAATATGGCGAGGCTGGCCCGGTGGTGGCGCTCTTGTGCCATCTTGATGTGGTACCCCCCGGCGAGGGGTGGAGTGCAGATCCCTTCATCCCCCAGTTTGAGGGGGACAAACTGATTGCCCGGGGCGCCTCGGATAACAAGGGTCCCGCCGTAGCGGCTCTGCACACCTTGACAGCTTTTCGAAAAGCCTTTCCTGATCCCCCCTTCCGGCTGCGGCTCCTCCTTGGCACCGACGAGGAGCGAAGCATGTCCGGGATCGATTACTACCTGCAAAAAGAGGGGCTCCCCGATTTCGCTATCGCGCCTGATGCAGAGTACCCCCTGGTGAGCCGGGAGAAGGGGATTACCGATCTCAATATCACCGCCAAAATCGGCCCGGGTGAGGCTATTTCCAGCCCGGACCAGGCAAGCGCTAACAAGGAGCAGGCAAAGGGCCCCTTACGTTCTGAAAGGATGGCTCTGGCAATTGTCGAGTCCATCCAGGCCGGAGTGGCCTATAATGTAGTTCCCGACGCAGCCTCTGCGCTGATCTTACCGGAAGCGGAGCAGTTTGTGGAAGAACAATTCTCCGGCTTGGAAGAAGCTCCTTCTACCGAAGGCGGGGCTGAAAACGACGGAGAGCAGAAAGGTGCTGCTGAATCAAAAAAGCTGACCCTCCGCCGGGAAGCCAGCCGCCTCTGGCTGGATGCTGCGGGCAGCACAGCCCATGCCGGGGAGCCCCAGAGAGGGGATAACGCCATCATCCGTCTTCTGGCTGCTTTATCCAGTCTGCAGAGCCTTGCTGTCAACCGCTCCGGTACCACGGGCCATCTTCTGAGCTCCCTCTACCGTTTCTTCGGCCCAAAACCCGCTGGCACTGCTGGCACCGACGGCGCTGCTGGCACCGACGGCGCTGGCTTTGGTATCGCCACCCCCGCCGAAGAGGGTGACAATGCAGGAGGCCTCACCGTCAGTCTGGGACTCTTGCGCCTCGCCGAAGGCACCCTCTTTGCCGGAGTAAATCTACGCTATCCAGTGGGATGCGACTTTGGGCCTCTCCGGGAGCGAATGGAAGCGCAGCTCGCTGCCGCAGGATTTCGCCTTGAGGAGCGGATCCATCTGCCTCCCCACCATGTCCCGGAGGATTCCCTTCTGGTACGCTCTCTCCGCCGGGCCTATGAGGAGATTACCGGTCTGGACGGCACCCCCCGCAGCATGGCTGGCGGCACCTACGCCAGGAAAATCCCTGGCCGAGGCGTAGCCTTCGGCGCCAACTTTCCCGGCACGGACACCAGGGCTCATCAGAGTGATGAGTTTATCCATATCAACGACCTGATCCGCCACTCGGAGATTCTGCTGAGGGGGCTGGAATTATTGGTGGAAGGGCTGAGTCCTTTAACCGTTTAATGGGCCCGGGATCTACCTGATTACATTGCTGAAGATATTTATAAGGCCAGGGATATTTTATTGAGGGAAGGAGCCTCTGCAATCTACATCATCGCTTCAGTGGCAGAAAGATCATTCACGGAGAGCTCAGATATTGACTTCGCAGTATTTGGTCTGAAAGAAGAGCGCTATATTTCAGTATACGGTGAACTTTTAGAAGCACTCCACCATGAATTTGATTTGATCGGTCTGGATTATGATGATGATTTTAGTAGACGAATAAAGGAAACAGCGACATTTGAAAGAGTTGACTGAGAAGATTCAGTTCGAGCAGCAGCAAGTACGTTACATTCAATATACAATGGCATAGTGATAGGGAACAATCAAAGATGGCACTCTAGAAAATGGTCCTCCCCCATAATCGGAAGTAACTCATACCATTTCTTCTCCGCTATCTCCCAGTTCCGGCAATGACGCAGCCAACCAGTTTCTCAACCGCGTCCAGGTTGTGCCGCTCACAGGTTCCATCGGAAGGCTTTATCCAGGCGAAGCCTACGTGACCTTTCTCCGCAGGCAATCCAAAGCGATGACGGATCAGCTGACGACAGTCAGCAAGAAACGACTCTCGAACAGGGCGGGATCGCTGTCGTTTGGGGACATGGAACGGGTGAACCAGGCAATCGCTACACAGTTGGACATTTGAGGGATCGCAAACCGGTCGCACGCTCTATCGAAGATAAAGACATTCTGGATATCTATGAGCATCCAGATAAAGGGCTAAGCCGGTTTTCAGGTGGGTATTGCAGTTCCCTGAGCTTGCTTGCCATATAGAAACAAGTCCCTGGTGGTCGCATCAGTAAAGGTTTTTTATAAGGTTTTTAGGAAATTTCTCAGTCAAACGGGCGCTTTTTCTTCTATCTAGTTATAGAGGAGGAGAAAAT
>CAYMWV010000053.1:0-19363 GCA_964394395.1 uncultured Sediminispirochaeta sp. | reverse complement strand
TTTAGACAGCCTCGATTCAGTGGGATTAATGTTGCGGGACAGCCTGAATTCAGGCCGCCCCGAAGCATTAATCCCACCATATGTGGTGAGGATGACAAAAAGGGGGATGAGATGGTATCGAAGGATCGTATGATTTTTTGCTTACTGTGCCGATATTGTTAAAAAAATGCCCCGGTACCGGATAAGCGGTGCCGGAGCAGCATCTTTTCTATGAAGAAGTGAGGCTATTCGTCAAAAGCCATACTGGTCTTCCACTCTTTCCAGACGTTACCAACCAGGTCGGGGGAGGGTTTCAGAGTTTTCTTTCCCGGAGCCCATCCCGAAGGAGTTGCTTCGGTGCCCTTTTTCTCCCGTACCAGCTGGAATGCCTGCACCTGTCGCAGGGTTTCAGAGACGTTTCGTCCCACCGGTGGGGTGAGCACCTCAAAGCCCTGGATGTTGCCATCGGGGTCAATAATAAATCGTCCTCTGGTGTTCACTCCCGCATCAGCGTCATAGACACCATAAGCGGTACCGATCAGTCCGCCTCCATCGGAGAGCATGGGGTAGGGTATCCCGCCATCCACCATTTTGGAGAGCTCGTGGTCGTTCCACATCTTGTGGACATAGATACTGTCTACGCTTACAGAAAGGATGTTTACTCCAAGTTTTTTAAATTCGCTGTGTTTTTCGGCGACCGCCGAAATTTCGGTAGCTCAGACAAAGGTGAAATCGCCGGGATAAAAGCACAGGATTACCCATTCTCCGAGAAACTCGGAAAGCTTTACCTCGACAAAGTTGCCATTGTGATAAGCAGCTGCTGAAAAATCAGGGGCCTTCTGTCCAACCTTGATCATCGGTTTTTTCTCCTCCTTTATTGGGATTTGTTCATTGGAGGTTCCGGAAACGGGGTCTCCGCCAACCGGTCCGCCTTTGGGTCTTTGACAACCCGGTTTAAAAGGTTCTGGCATTCATACCTCCTTTACTTGCTCTTACTCCCATTCTAATGGATAGTGAGGGAATTGCAAGGGGAAAGGAATAAAGAATGATGCTGTTTGCCTAAGGGCGTTACAAGGTCAGAAAACCCTCCTGGAAGCTCTCTATCCTTGACAATGCAGGAACCGGGCAATACACTTTCCCGGAAGGTGATGGAAGCTTGATGGAAGCTGAAGGGATCTGGTGGTCTCCGCGGTCTTCAAAACCGTTGGGCGTGTAAAAGCGTCGGGAGGTTCGATTCCTCCCACTTCCGGAACAGATCATGAAAGAAAAGAGAAACGATAATAGACTCGCCGCCCTTCCGCAAATTGAAGCTCTTCTCCAGGAGCCGCTTATCCAGAGCTATTTCGATATCCTGGGCAGGCCCGTGGTGGCAGATCTGGTCCGGGAGGTGCTTGCCTCTATTCGGGTCTTGGTACTGCAGGAGGGGCAGGATGTGCCGGCTCCTGCTGAAATTGTAGAAGCTGTTGGGAACTCCTGCCACTTTCTGGAGAGAGAGCGCCTGCAGCGGGTGATCAACGCCACCGGCATAATGCTTCACACCAACATGGGGCGCTCTCCTCTGCCCAGGGAACTCTGGACAGATGTGGAAGAGCTCAATTGCGGCTATTCCAACCTGGAGCTGGATCTTGCAACAGGAAAGCGGGGGAAACGAAAGGGGCTTATCCCCCTGCTCATAGCTAAACTAACCGGGGCCGAAGATGCTCTGGTGGTGAATAATAACGCTGCTGCTATCTTTCTCATACTGCAGGCCCTGGCAAGGGAGAAGGATGTGGTGGTAAGCCGGGGAGAACAGGTCCAGATCGGCGGAGGTTTCAGGATTCCGGATATTCTTGAGATCTCAGGTGCCCGGCTGGTGGAGGTGGGTACCACTAACATCACCACCGCCGAGGACTACCGCTGTGCCCTTACCGAAGATACCGGGATGATTCTGGCAGTTCACCGTTCCAATTTTGCTATCCGGGGCTTTGCAAAGAGCCCTTCCATTGCGGAGCTGGCGAAAATAAAGCCCCAGGGGGTACCCCTTTGTGTGGACCAGGGGTCGGGGCTGCTTGATGATTCTCTGTCCGGCGAGGTCTCTCTCGCTTCCCTCCTCCGCTCTGGTGCCGATCTGGTCTCTTTTTCAGGAGATAAGCTTCTGGGTGGTCCCCAGGCTGGCATCATTGCAGGACGCAGGGAACTGATCCGGATCATGGAACATCATCCCATGATGAGGGCTTTTCGGCCGGGGAAGACAGTCTACTCCCTCCTTGAAGCACTCCTTGTTCGCAGACTCAACGGCCGCTCTGATCTGCTCTCCACCCTGCCGGGGGGTGACGGGGCAGGTGATCTGGGGATCTTGAAGAGGCGGGGCCGGAAGCTGCTACGGCAGCTTAATAAGAATCGACTCTCTCTGGTGGATTCCTTGTTCACCACCGGAGGGGGCTCCCTGCCGGATGAATCATTTCCATCTCTTTCGGTCAGAATAGAGAGCGAAGAATCTGCTGGGAAGATTCTCAGAACATTCCGGGAAGCCTCTCCACCGGTGATCGGGACAATCAGTTCCGACCGGGTTCATCTCAACCTTGCAACTATCCGGGATGATGAGATTCCACATCTGCGGAACATGTTGAAGCAGATTATCGGAGAGTAGAAAATGCATATAATTGGAACGGCGGGACATGTGGATCATGGAAAAACTGCACTTATCGAGGCCTTGACGGGGATCGATGCGGACAGGCTGCCGGAGGAGAAGTCTCGGGGTATGACCATTGATCTCGGCTTCGCCCACTTCGCAGGGAGAGATGGAAAAGCGGTGGGGGTGATCGATGTTCCTGGGCACGAGCGGTTCATCCGCAATATGGTAGCCGGGGCCTGGAGCCTCTCTTGTGCCGTTCTGGTGCTTGCTGCAAATGAGGGGTGGATGCGGCAGACTGAGGATCACGCCCGGGTGCTGGAGGCCATGGGGATCGATCGGATTGTTTGCGCTCTCACCAAGGTAGATCTGGTGGATAAAGAGACCCTCGCTCTGGCCAAAGAAGAGGCCCGGGGCGGGGTGGAGCGGATTTTTCAGAAAGAGGTACCCCTGATCCCCGTCTCCTCCCTGAATGGAGAGGGGATCGATATTCTCCGGGATCATCTCCTGGACCTTTTGGAGGGTCTGCCGGAACCGGAACAGAATGGCACTCCCTTTATCCATATTGACCGGGTCTTTACCGTACCGGGGGCTGGAACGGTTATTACCGGCTCCCTTTCCGGAGGTCAGATTCATGAGGGGGATGAGATCACCATCCTCCCGGAGGGGAGAAAGACAAAGATTCGGGGGATCCATTCCTATTACCAGCCGGTAAAGAGCGCTTATCCCCTCTCCCGGGTAGCCTGCAACCTTCAGGGACTTAAAAAGGAGGAGCTCTCCCGGGGTTCTATCGCTGTCAGAGAAGCAGAACTGTTCTGGACCGAAAAGGAGTTCATTATCCGGTGGGAACCTCTGGGAGATGAGAAGGGGTTGGTGAAAAACCATATGGAGCTGGAGCTTGCGGTTGCCACCGGACACTACATCGGAAGTATCCACTTTCTTAAAACCCCGGGTTTCGCCCGAATGGTTTTTTCCAAGCTCCTTTCCGTAGTGCCCTTTGCTCCTGTTCTTTTTATCCGCCGGGGTGGTTACCGCATCCTGGCTAGAGGCTTTTTCTTTTATCCCGGTGCCACTGATCGACCCTTCAAGATCCGCCTTTCATCCCTTCTTGAACGCTTCCCCTCCCTGGGCTTGATGGAGAAGGAGTGGATGAACAAGGGGGTAAAGGAGAGGGAGCTGCCTCTTCGCTTCCTTCTTCAGGAGTGGATCCTTTTGAGCTCCGATCGGGAGTTCCGTTCAGAACTCCAGTCAGATAAAGAGGTGATCCACCGTTTCCTCTCCCGGGAAAAGGTAGATGCCCGCTTTATCGGCAACGGGGTGATCCTGGAAGAGCGCTGGCAGCGGGAGCTTGATAAACTAAAAAGGCTTGCCTCAGCGAAGGGGGGTGTCACCCTTTCTGCAGCTCTTGGTTCATCGAAGCTTCCCAGGGAGATCTGGGCGGCTTTAGTGGAGGAGCTTCAGAAGGAGGGCGATTTTCTTCAAAGGGAACAGCTGCTTATCTCCTCGACACAGTTGCAGGAAGAAGAGGAGTTATCACCAACGGGTCGGAACATATTGGCCCTCCTGAACAGTGAGGAGATGAAGGGGCTTCAGTTGAAAGATATCAGGGAGCCGGGAGCTAAGAAGGAGCTGCGGAACCTGGTACGAATCGGGAAGGCGGTCTCCCTGGAGGATGATATCTACTACAGCTATGACCGTTTCCAGGGACTTACAGCGAGAATCCTGGAAGGGTTGAAGAGCGGTGCCCGTTTCTCCATCCCGGAGGCGAAGGAAAAAACCGGACTTAGCCGCCGTTACATCATACCGGTACTCAACAAAATGGAGGAGCAGGGGCTTCTCAGCCGGGAAGGAGACTTGCGGATCCTCTCTTGAGATTCCCTTTCTTGAGATTCCTTTGCGCTTTTTTCACCAACCATTGATGAAACCCGGTTTCTCCGGTCAACTCCGGATGAAAACTGCATGCCAGGATGTTCCTCTCCGGGCCGCCGATCACTCCTACCGCTTCACCCTCCCCGGTCTCTGCAAGCACCTGAAGCTCATCAAACCCTGCTTCAGTTTGGCCTGGAACGGCTCGCTTGGAGAGGATGTAGTGGGAGGGGATATGTTGGGAGAGGATAAAGCGGGGAGCCCTGATAAAGGGCATCATTGCCCCTTGCTCTGGAAGGAAGGAGGGAGCGAAGACCCGATGCTCCCTGCTGGCAAGCTGACGGCCGTAACTGTTCCGCTCGGCGATGAAAGGGAGCAGGGCGAGAGTCCCTGGCTCGGTTTTTCTAGACAGGTATCCGCTGTCCCCGGGCGCTATCGTTCCAGCCCTGGAAAGCAGCCCTGGCCTGGAAATCAGTACCTGTCGGGCCAGCAGGATGGAGCCGGCGCAGATCCCCCAGAGGGGGCGGCCTGACCGGGCGTGCTCCCTTATCGGTTCTACCAGATGGTACTGCTCTAGAAAGCGGCTCATGACGGTACTCTCTCCCCCGGGGATGATCAGACCGTCAATTTTCTCCAGATCTTCCCGGCTGCGCACCAGAAGAGGTACGCCTCCCGATTTTTCCAGGGCTTCGAAATGGTCCTGAACAGCCCCCTGAAGGGTGAGAATCCCGATGAGCGGTTTTCCACCGCCAAGATCAGGGAGAATCGCTTCCTTACGGGCAGAGAGCGCTCCCACTGCCTTACCTGCCTGCCATCACTGTCTCAAGGGTCGAAATTTCCAGCCCCTTCATTGCTTTGCCAATGCCTGCGGAGATGGTGGCTAATGTACCAGGCTCTTCGAAGTTGATAACCGCTTCAACCACCGCCCGGGCCATCTTCTCCGGGTTTTCACTGGTAAAGATCCCGGAGCCGACAAAAACTCCGTCGCTGCCGAGGAGCATCATAAGCGCCGCATCTGCAGGAGTGGCTACACCGCCGGCGGCGAAGTTTACCACTGTAAGCCTCCCTGCTGCCCTGGTCTCTTTGAGAATCTCCAGGGGAACCCGGTACTCCGATGCCCTTCGGTTCATTTCATAGCTGTCCATTCCCTGCAGCGCTTCAATCTCTTCATTGATCTTTCGGGCGTGCCGGACCGCTTCCACAATGTTGCCGGTTCCCGCCTCTCCCTTGGTTCTGATCATGGAGGCCCCTTCATTGATCCGCCGTAACGCCTCTCCCAGGTTTCGGGCTCCGCAGACAAAGGGTACCTGGAAGCGTTTCTTATCCAGATGCCGATCCTCGTCGGCGGGGGTGAGTACCTCACTTTCATCAATAAAATCAATCTCCAGCGCCTCAAGAATCTGCGCCTCCGCAATGTGACCGATTCTGCACTTGGCCATTACCGGGATGGAGACCGACTCCATGATGGAGCGGATCATATCCGGATCGCTCATTCTGGCTACCCCTCCACCCTTTCTTATCTCCGAGGGAACCCTTTCCAAAGCCATAACTGCACAGGCCCCGGCATCTTCGGCGATTTTCGCCTGCTCTGGAGTGGTCACATCCATGATAACCCCGTTTTTGAACATCTGGGCAAATCCTTTGTTAATATCCATCTCTTCCTCCCTTAATGTGGGTGCCGCTGGACAACCAGGGCGATGCTCTCTACAATAGTCGCTACCATAGGGGTAAGAACAATCGCATCTGTTTATAGTACAGCTGCTCTTTATATAGTACAATAGTAATAATGTACTAATAAGTCAAGGAGTGTATCATGTCACGGGCGGAAAAGATCTATTTTCAGCTCAAAGAGGCGATCGAAAGGGGGGAGTATCCTCCGGGGAGCCAACTTCCTTCTCTCCGGGATCAGGCCGATATCTTTGCATGTAACAAACTCACCGTTAAAAAGGCCTACGATTTGCTCAAGGAAGAGGGGTTGATCGAAAACAGTGTGGGCCGGGGTTCTTTTGTCACCTTTCCCCGGGAGACCGGCGAGGAGGCTGCCGCCGCCTCAGCTTTCTCCTTCCGCACCGCCTCGGTACATGAAGATTTCTTCCCCATTGATGAGGTTGAGCAGGTGAGTTCCAGGCTCTTTCAGCGTTACGGAAGTAAACTCTTTGCCGCTGCTCCTCCCGGAGGGAATCCCGGTTGCAGAGAGGCTTTTTCCCGGTTTTACCGGGTTCCTGCGGAGGGGATGCTTATCATCTCCGGGGCGCAGCAGGGTCTGGACTTAACGGGACGGCTCTTCAGTCACCGGGGAAAAGATGCACTCCTCTTTGAAGATCCCACCTATTCCGGGGCGATCAATCTCTTTCGTCCCACCAACTTTGTTCCATTGACTGAGGATGGACCGGACCTGGAGAGACTGGAAGCTGCTGCCAGGGAGGGGATCGCAGCTTTCTACTCCATGCCGGGGGTTCACAATCCCACCGGAATCAGCTACAGCCCCGGGGTGATGGAAGCTATCACTGAACTATCCCGCCGTTACGATTTCTACATAATTGAAGATGACTATCTCTCGGAACTCAAGCCAACGTTCCCCTCGGGGCAACAGCCCCGTTTTGTAGATATGGCTCCTGAAAGGAGTATCTACATCAAGAGCCTGTCCAAAATTACCGCACCGGGCCTGCGGATCGGTTTTTTGATCGCCCCCGAGCCGCTGCGGGAGGAACTTCTCTACAACAAGTTTACCGCCGATGTGGGGACTGGAAGTTTCATTCAGTATCTCATGATGGGGATGATCGAGGAGGGACTTCTGGCTAAGAACATCGACCGGGTAAATGCTGTTTGCAGGAAGCGCAGAGAGACCATGGAGGAGCTCCTCTCCCGGTTCCCCTTTCTCTCTTTTATCCCCCGGCGATGGGGCTACAATATCTGGGTGGATAGCTCCATCGATCCCGATATTCCTGCTGCTCCCTGGGCACTGGGGAAGAGTTTCTCTTTTGACCCCAGGTGCCGTAACCGGTTCAGGCTCTCTTTTATGGGGATAGGCGAGGATCGCTTTCCCGCTGCTCTCTCCTATTTGGAGGCTCTCTTTACCGAGATGGGCGAAAGGGCGGGAAGTTCCGGCAGCGGGGGGGTGCTCTGATGAGGATTACCGTTCTCGGCTCGGGAACCAGCCATGGGGTTCCGGTGATTGGATGCTCCTGTGCTGTCTGCCGTTCCAATGACCCCAGAAACCGGCGCACCCGGGCAAGTGTGATGGTGAAAACGGGGGAGGGGCAGGTAATTCTCTTCGATACGGCCACCGAGTTTCGTCTCCAGGCAGTTCGGGAGGGTATAGAGCGGGTAGATGGGGTCTTCTACACCCACGCCCACGCAGACCACATCCACGGCCTGGATGATCTGCGCCCCCTCAGCTGGAAGGGGGAGATCCCCCTCTACGGCAACCAGCCAACCATCGATGAGATCGCACAGCGCTTTTCCTACATCTTCCGGCAGAGCCAGAAGGGGGGTGGGAAGCCCAGGGTGAGCCTCCACACAATCGAACCTGCTGAGCTACTACGATTCGGGGGGATAGAGATACTTCCCGTCCCCTTATTGCATGGAGAGCTGCCGGTACTCGGTTACCGCATCGGCCCCTTCGCCTACCTCACCGACTGCAGTGCCATCCCCGAGTCCTCCTACCGGCTGCTTGAGGGGGTAGAGTATCTGATCATTGACGCCCTTCGCCCCCGGCCTCACCCGACCCACTTCTCCTTTGACCAGGCGACAGCAGAGTCCCGGCGTATTGGTGCAAAGCAAACCTGGTTCACCCACCTCTGCCACGATGTGGACCACCGGGAGATGGAGAAGAGCTTTCCTGCCGGGATAGCCCCTGCATGGGATGGGCTCTCTTTCACCTGCTGACCCGGACACCTCAGTACAGCTCTTCTACTATCAGCGGTTCTTATATTGTGGGAAGAGGAAAAACCGGGTAGAATGAGGCTCTAAAACTGAGCAGTCAGTTCAAATACAGTACAATACAGAAGGAGAAACACTATGGCAGATCATCCCCTTAGGGAAGTGGAAAAACTGGATGCGGATTACATTTCCGGCATCTATAAAACCGATGGAGAGCTCTTAGCGGCCGGGAAGGTACCGGCAAAGTACAAAGTGATGGTAGCGATGGCCCTGGATGCAAATAATGGCGATCTTGCGGGGGTTAGAGCTCTTACCGAGCGAGCCATGGCCGAGGGGCTTTCAAAAGAGGAGCTTCTGGAGATTATAAAGGTTATTCACCACGTAGTGGGAGTGGGGAAGGTCTTTACCATCAGCGAGGCGTTAAAAGGGCTTTTCTGAGGCTTTTCTGATAGAAAAGGCATGCTTCCAGGGGGCCGCTTTTTCACCTTTCCTCCGTCAGCAGCTTGAAAGTTCCCCCTTTTACGTCCTATACTTGAGGTATGTCGTCGGTCATGTTTTGTCCCGAATGTGGACATGTGCTTGAAGATGGGGCCGAGAAGTGCTCTGTCTGCGGGGCTTTTGTAACAGATCCCCCGGTCTTTGAATCTGTTTCCTTTGAGGAGATGGTGGAATCGCCCTTTCGAAAGCTGGAACAGGTGGCTGCAAAGGGCTATTTCAGGCGTCTGGAGGCTGCAACGGGAAAACTTGAGAGGCTGGAGCGGGAACTGGATAGAATCCTGAAACCCGAAGGCTCTTTTTACTGAATTTACGGCGGTGGGATGCCGACAATAAAACAGATATGAGAAGAACTGTTCTGATTCTACTGGTTTCTGTGCTCATCCTGCTGCCCCTCTCGGCGGAGGTCCGCTTTTCCGGACTCCATCTCTCCAAAGATGATCTGCTTCTCTTTTCAGCTCGCACCGGCAGCCCGATGTACGGCACATATGATACGCTACTGACGGGGGAACTTGAGGATGGTTTTCTCCGGCAGCTCACCTTCTTTCCGGAACAGGTCAGTCTCCTTGAGATGGGGAGTAAATTGCAGATCCGCAACCGCTTCGGGGTCTTTCGTTCCGGCCCGGGACTTGATACGGTGGAGGCAGTGGCCGCTTTCCCCAGCTTTATCAACGGCGGGGATATTGAGACGGGGAAACTGCTTACTATCTCCTCCTCTCCCGACGGCCGTTATCTGGTCTATTTTGACCCGGTGACTTACGCCTACGCCGACCTGAAGCTCTACGATGTGGAACAGCAATCTTCGGTTCTGGTTTCCAGCAATGTGGAACTTAGCTATGAGGAGCCCCCGGCGGACTGGTCAAGCAGCAGTGAGTACTTCATCTACCACAAGGGGGGTGATGTTTACTACTACTCCATCGAACAGAAGCTGGAAAACCGGATTATTGATGAATCCTACCGGAAAATCGGCACGGGTGATGTATCCAGTGTTGTCTGGACGGGACGAAACGAGCTCTACTATATTCGGAGGAATCTGGTCTACCGGATTCTTGCTTCCGAGTTCTTTGCCCGTTCCATCTACGGGGGAATGCTGGATATCGGGACCATTGTGGGAAAGGTTCCCTTTGTCTTCAATCCCAATTTTGACTCCTTCGTGGTAAGTCCTGATGGAAAAAAGATGCTCTACAACCGGAGCGGCAGGAGCCTCTTTCTTTATTTCATGCATAATGATGACTACCTTGCCTCCGAGGGGATTAAATCCCTGCCCTACCTTCTTCTTCCAAGGAACACCCGGGTTAAAGAGATTATCTGGTCCTCCAGCGATATTATTACCGTACTCACCGGAAGCATTGAGAATGGAGAGAGAAAGAGCGGTCTCTATCGGATCGATCTGACGGTGAACAGCGATGCACTTACCTTTCAGAAAATCCCCGGAGAAGGGACCCAGGGAATCAAACTATCTCCGGATGAGTCACTGGTTGCGGTCATGAAGAGAGACGGGGTAGATCTAAAAAGCTATGACACCTGGTCGAGCAAGCAAACCTTTGCTCACGCCGTACCTCTTCACGTACTGTGGCCCAGTGAGGAGGAGCTTCTCATTGCGGGACAGGAGCTTACCGAGTTGATCAACCTGAGAAAGGAGAGCAGAGAGACCCTTGCCCTCAGTCAGGCCGGTTCTTACGGTTACTCCTCCGATGGAAAGGTGGTACAGCAGATTGGCGGGAAGAACTATTGGCTCGATCCGGCGGAGGAGTTTTTTTGGACTGTGTCGGATGCACAGTCAGATGCTCAGGCGGATAACGACTCTGTGAATGGTGGTGGCGGTTTTTCTCCTCTTGAAGCATCTACCGCCGGAACTGATTACCGGGTCTATCTAGAATCGATCACTGGTGGCAGCTATCGGAATATCGTAATGGTACGACAGGTTTCCGGTTATGGAACCCGTTCCCTTTTTCCGAAACCGGAGAAGCAGTATGATCCCTTCCCTGAACGGGACGAACCCGCTTTAAGTTTTGGCTTCAACCACGGATCGCGGATTCGGCGAAGGGAGGTTTCCCTCGTTTTCAACGCTATTGACAGCCCTGAAGGGCTTACCGAAGCGCTGCAGATCCTGGATGATTACGATCTTCGGGCCACATTCTTTGTCAACGGCGAGTTTATCCGCCGTAATCCGGGGGCGGTGAAGGAGCTTGCCAGCTCGGCCCATGAAATTGGAAGCCTCTTTTATGTCTACTTCAACATGACCGATTCCCGGTTCAAACTGGATATCGATTTCATCAAACGGGGCCTTGCAAGGAATGAGGATGATTTTTTTGCTGCCACGAATAAGGAACTCTCCCTGCTCTGGCACGCTCCCTTCTACTTCGTCTCCTCGGATATCATTTCTGCAGGACAGGAGATGAACTACCGCTACATCGGCAGGGATGTGGATCCCCTGGACTGGGTTCCTGAGGATGACTGCTCCGGCGAAGGTTATTACCTTTCCAGCCGGGATATCGTAAAGCGGGTGATGGAACTCAAGCAACCCGGTTCGATCATTCCTGTCCGTCTGGGAGAACTGGAGGAGGGAAGGGGAGATTATCTGTTTCAAAACCTGGATCTTCTGGTGAACGCCCTGCTTCAGGACGGATATTCAATAGTTCCTGTCACAACCTTGATAGAGCATGCAAGATGACCTATACTTTACTCTGTAAACAGCATTTTTTTTCTAAAGTGACCCTTCGGGTGTGTCGATAGTGATAGGGAGAACGTGGCTTCGGAGGGGAGGAAATAATGAATCGGTATAATGGAATAAACGCCTACAAGACTACCAGCATCAAGACCGCTGGGGGAGGGAAACTCATCATCATGCTCTATGATGAGGCGATCAAGCAGCTTGATTACGCTGTTAAACTCCTTTCCGGGAAAGAAAAGAAGTTTGATGCGGTAAATAATGCTGTCCTTCGAGCTCAGGATATGGTAACCGAACTGATGGTTTCCCTCGATTTTGAGCAGGGGGGAGAGATTGCGGAAGGGCTTTTCTCTCTCTACATGTTTTTTAACCGTCAGATGATGGAAGCGAATATTGAAAAGAGTGTGGAAAAGCTCGATTTTGTTAAAAAGCAGCTTTCGGAGCTCCGGGGTGCCTGGGATCAGGTTATTTCGACCAACAGTGGCCAAGGAAACGCTTCATCATCGGGTGGTGTAAATATTGCGGGATAAACTATCCCTTACAATAAACAAGAGGGAGGGAGAATGACTCGGACCCTCGACCGGCAACATGGAACCTTCCAGAAACGGTTGGAGCAACTGCTTTCCCAGCGAAGTCAATTGATGGATCATTATCTTTCCCTCCTTGTGCGGATGGAGGGAGATCTTTCCAGTGGAAATACCCTGCATCTTGATCAGCAGGTGATGGCCGAAAAAGAGTTACTGCTCCGGCTTGGGACTCTTCACCGGGTTCTCTCTTCGCCGGAGTTGTGCAGTCAGGGTAGCCGGGGAAAAGCGGATCAGCTCTATGAGGAAAAGAACAGAGCGGTGAAAATGGCAAAAGCCCGATGTGTGCACGCCCTGGACCGGCACATTGCGCTTGTATCACGGCAGATTGCTTCTCTCAAAGCTCTTCCTCATCGTCCTGCTGCCTTTTCCCGGGTTGACCAACCGAGTCGTCTCGATATTACGGGATGAAAGAAGAACAGAACAACAGTACGCTCTATCTGATTGACGGCTACAGCCTTATCTACCGCTCCTATTTTGCCTTCATGGGGCGCCACCTCTTTGCTCCGGACGGGACAAATGTTTCAGCCCTCTTTGGTTTCTTTCGAAGCCTCTTTTCCATTCTTGATGAATACCGGCCTGGTACTCTGGCGGTGGTTCTGGATTCCCGGGTTCCCACCTTTCGCCACGAGATGTACGACCAATACAAGGCAAACCGGGAAAAAGCGCCCGAGGAGCTCCACGCCCAGGTCTCGATGATAGAAGAGATCCTGCAGGCCATGAATATGGCAGTGCTCCGGCAGGATGGTATGGAGGCGGATGATATCATAGCCACCATGGCCGACCGCTGTCAGAAATCGGGCCGCAGCTGCATCATCGTCTCGGGAGATAAGGATCTTCTGCAGCTGTTGGAAGGGCCGGTGCAGATGCTTCGACCGGAGAAGGGGAGCTACACCCTGATCGCTAGGGATGATGTGGCCTCCCATTGGGGAGTTACGGCGGAGCAGATTGTGGATTATCTATCCCTGGTGGGGGATCAGGCTGATAATGTTCCCGGGGTAAAGGGGATAGGCCCCAAGACGGCGGTCAAACTCCTGCAGAAGTTCAAGACCCTGGATGGGGTGTATGAAAATCTGGAGGGTTGCAGCAAGGGGGAACGGGATAAACTGGAAAGCTCCCGGGAAGATGCCTTTATGAGCCGATCCCTGATTATCCTGAAACGGGATGTAGAGCTGCCTGCAGAGGAGCCTGCCCCTGTTTCCGCCCTGAACCGGGAGGCTGCAGTGCCCCTGCTCCTCCGTTACGGCGCCAAGAGCTTGGCTGAACAAGCCTCGGGCGCTAAACTGAAAAGCGGTGAAGTGAAGAAGGTGCGGGAGAACCGGGCCGATGAGGGGGGGGTACCGGATCAGCTTCGGGGTGAAGGGACGTACGAAATCCTGGACAGCCTGGAAAAGCTGGATGGGTGGCTGGAGAAAGCAAAGAAAGAGAGCGTTATCGCCCTGGACATAGAAACTGATAATATCGACGAGATGCTGGCCCATCCGGTGGGCTTTGCCCTCTCCACCGAAGCAAAGAAAGGAGTCTATGTACCCATCCTGGCGGAGGGGAGGACGGTTCTCGAGGAGGAGGAGGTAAAGAGGCGGATTGCCTCCCTGGTGGAAGACCCCTCCCTCTTTATTGTGGGTCACAACTTCAAATATGACTACAAGGTGCTGCGTCGTTGGGGGCTGCGGTGCTGTAACCTCTGGTTCGATACCATGGTTGCTGCCTGGCTTCTTGATTCCACCTCTTCAAGCTATGGGATGGATGCTCTGGCAGAAAAACTGTTAGGCTATAAAACCATCTCCTTTAAGGATCTTGTTCCCAAGGGTGGTCTCTTCCCCGATGTGGAGCTGGAGAAGGCGGGGCGTTACGCCGCCGAGGACGGGGATATCACCTTTCGGCTCTATGAGCTTTTTAAGGAGCAGCTGGAGCTTCGGGGCCTGGGCCCCCTCTTTCGGAATGTGGAGATGCCCCTGGTCCCCCTGCTGGCGGAGATTGAGTATTCCGGTATACGCCTTATTCCTGAACGGCTTGGGGAGTACGGAGTGGAGCTGGATAAGGAACTGGGAGAGCTTGAAACAAAGGTCTTCGAGGCCTGCGGCCACTCCTTTAACATCAACTCCACAAAGCAGCTGCAGGAGGTGCTCTTTGAGGAGCGTAAGCTTACCCCGGTCAAGAAGACCAAGACCGGCTACTCCACCGATGTTTCAGTCCTGGAGGAGCTCGCCAGGGAAGATGTGGTACCGGAGCTTATCCTCCGCCACCGGAGCCTCTCGAAGCTCAAATCCACCTACGTGGATGCCCTTCCCCGACTGGTGCACCCCGAGACAGGTCGGATCCACACCAGGCTGATTCAGACAGGAACCGCCACCGGCAGGCTCTCCAGCAGGGACCCCAATCTGCAGAACATCCCGATCCGGGATAAGGAGGGTCGGCGAATCCGCTCCGCCTTTGTTCCCCAGGAGGGGAAGGTACTGGTTTCGGCCGATTACAGCCAGATAGAGCTGGTGGTGCTGGCCCACCTTTCAGGGGACCCGGAACTCACCACCGCTTTTAAAAGCGGCGGTGATGTGCACCGTCGCACCGCTGCCCTCATCTTCGATATCCCTGAAAAAGAGGTTTCTCCCGAGCAGCGGCGGATCGCAAAGACCATCAACTTTGGGGTGATGTACGGGATGTCCGCCTTCCGGCTCAGCCGGGAGCTGGCCATACCCCGAAGCAGGGCAGACTCCTTCATCGCCGCCTATTTTAAGCGTTACTTCCGGATCAACAGCTTTATCAATAAAACCGTAAAAGAGACCGAAGAGAGCGGAATCTGCCGCACCCTTTTAGGTCATGAACGGGCCCTGCCGGCAATCAACAGCAGAAACAAGACCGAAAAGGCGGGGGCTGAACGGGTGGCGGTAAACACCCCTATCCAGGGCAGCGCCGCAGATATTGTGAAGCTTGCCATGCTGGCGGTGGCAAACCGTCTTGAGGAAGAGAAGATGGAGAGCCGGATCATCCTGCAGATCCATGATGAGCTTCTCCTGGAGGCTCCCGAAGGGGAGGCTGACCGGCTTGAATCCCTCCTTCGGGAGGAGATGGAATCGGTTATTGAGCTTTCGGTTCCCCTGCTGGTGAGTGTGGAGCGGGGTATGAGCTGGGGCGATCTTCATTGAGCCCTCCCCTGGTACTGGGACTTACCGGAAAGTCCTGCGCCGGGAAAGATCTGGCCGCCCGCACCCTGGCCCACCGGGGCTGGCACATTATCGATCTGGACCGGGAGGGCCATCAGGCGCTTGAAGAAAATCCTGGTGCAATTGCCGCCGCTTTCGGCAAGGAGGTACTCCTCTCCGACGGCCGGGTAGACCGAAGAGCTCTTGGCAGGATCGTTTTCTCCGATCCTGAAGCTCTCGCCCGGCTTGAAGGAATCGTTCACCCTCTGATGGTGACGTCGGTAAAAAAGCAGGTCGATGCTTTTTCCGGTGATGCTCCCCGGGGGGTGGTGATTAATGGAGCCTTGGTGGAGCGGATGGGGCTTGTCAGTCACTGCGATGTTCTCCTGGTCATAACCGCCCCCCTGATCATTCGTCTTTTTCGAGCCATGAGACGGGACAGGATACCCCTAAGCTCTGCCTTGCGTCGCTTCTCTTCCCAGAAAGATGTGGGAAGAAGGAGGAATATTGGTGCTAAATCGGTGAGAAAAAGTGTCGATACTTATTATATATGCAACCTGTCCGGCCAGGCTGCATTAGAGAAACGGGTGGCCGGATTTGAAGAGGCACTGGTAAAGCGAAGAAGCAGGCAGGAATAAGAATGGAACAGAAAAAGCTTTTATGGATACTATTCTCCGTTACTATGGTTCTCCTGGTGATAACAGGAACCGGGTTTTTCCTCTTTTTCCCGAGGGATGCTTCGGGCGCTCTTTCCAGTGGCGGAGAGGGGGGCCCCGGGAGTGGCGGAACAGCCTCCGCCTTTGATCCTGTGGAGTGGGTCAGGGAAGATGGAGCAGAGTTCCCCGGCCTTCCCGACGAGGAGAGGAAGCCAGAGCTTTCCGGGGAAGAGAGCGATGAGTTTGTTATTGTCTATGGAGAGGCGAAGGATGAACCGATAGGGGAGAGACCACCGGTAGTGGAGAGGAGTTCCGAGCCTGCTGTGAGCCCTGGTTCTGATACAGGCAGAACCGGCCCGGACAAACCCTCCCCCGATGTTCGTTCAACCAATCAAACAAGCTCTAGAGTTGAAAAAGACTCTAGAGTTGAAAAAGAGCCGGAACGAAAAACCGTAACGGTTACTGAATACTGGATTCAGGCCGGCTCATTCCAGAGTAGAAGTGGAGCCGAAGAGGCGAACCGTATCCTTGGAGAGAAGGGCTTCAGCGCCCGGCTGACTACCAAAGATGTAGATGGAACCTCCTATTACCGGGTTCGTCTCGGACCCTATGCTAACCGCGAAGAGGCGGAGAAGTTTCTTGCCTGGGTAAAAGAGCTTGATCCCTTTGGTACAAGCTACATAAGCCAAGTGAGAGCGACCAAAAGCGTGAGAGTTCAGTGACAATAACGAATGCCTACTCCTCGGGCTCACCCTTTCTCACCAGTCCCATCACCAGAAAGGCGGCAAACATACAGCAGCTTGCAGTTAAAAACATGCTCCGGTCACCGAAAAGATCCCGCATTGTTCCGGAGAAACCGGGGGCGACAATCCCCGCAGCCTGGGAAAAGAAGTAGTAGAGTCCGGTATAAATCCCCATGGTGCCATAAGTGGCCATCTGCCAAAGCATGGGAAAGCTGTTGGTAACCACAGTCACCCAGAAGATCCCGAAGAGAAAGAGGAGCCCCCAGAAACTTGCGGTCAGGGCTATCCCGGTTAGCCCCAAGAGCCCCCCCGCCAGAGGTTGGTGAAAGAAGAGAAAGGCGGTTACCACGGTCAGGGCAACCAGGGCTCCCCGAATCGTTCTCTTTCGTCCTATTTTGTGGGCCACCACCCCTGAAGGAATGGCGAAGAGGGCGTAGGCAATGCCAACCATCCCCGCCGAGAGAGCTGCTGTCCCCGGAGTCAGGCCAAGGAAGTCCCGGGAGTAGAGTCCTATCCAGGGCAGCACTCCCTGGTAGCCGATAAACCAGAGGAGGAGACTGATCAGGATAAAAAGGGCGCTTTTATCCTTTGATGTAAAGATCAGCCTGAGACTCTTAGCCACCGGAACCTTCTCCTCATCCTCATGCTTCTCTGCTACCCGCTTCTCCTTAACAAAAAAGAAGAGGAGCAGCACCGCCAGGATCACCAGAACAGCGGAGATCAAAAAGGGAAGGGTCCCGATGTAGGTCGCCCCGGGGCTATCTTTGATGGTCTCTCCAAAAAAGGGAAGGGTGATATTAATGTCATAGAGTTTAGCCAGACCGACGGTTCCCACGATGGCGGCGATTCCTCCCATGGTGTTGATTACCCCGTTTGCCTCGGAGCGGTACTCTCCAGGGATCATATCGGGCATCAGGGCCACCACCGGCCCCCGGGCTGCCTGCTTGAAGAGGTTGAGGAAGAAGATAACGATGATCAGCAGCGCAAGGCTGGAGAGGGCGGACCAGGGAAGGGCCCCAAAGAGGATCGCTGTGGCGGGCAGTGTTACGATGATGTAGGGCATCCTCCGTCCGATAGGGGTCCTGGTCCGGTCCGACCAGGCGGAAACGATGGGTATCAGCATAAGGGCGAAGAGATTATCCAGCCCCATCACCATACCGATAACCGAGTCCCGGGCGATAAAGTTGGAGAGGAACATGGGAACATAGGTGTCGTAAAGGGGATCCATCAGCCCCATGGTGAAAAAGCCCAGTCCTATCAGGAAGGTGATCTTGTAGTAACGCTTCATTCCTTCTCTCTGTTCCATCTATGGTCGCTCCTTTCCACAATTTTCGCATCACGTCATTTCGCATCACGACAAAGAAAGAGTACTCTCCCTGGGCGGATTGGTCAATTATTCTTTTTGTGCTACAACCTCCCCATGGAATTGTGGCAGCAGGAGTGGAAGGATCGTATTACCAGAAGGGCGGAGCTGGAGCGCTTCCTGGAGCTTACTCCAGAGGAGCGGGCCTGGTTTGACCGTTATGAGCCGGGTGGGTGGAAAGCAGACCCTGCTTTTTTGGCCCCCTTTCTCCCCTTTGCCCTCACCCGCTCCTGGCTGGGCAGGATGGGCAGGCAGCCCGATGATCCCCTGCGAATTCAGACAGTACCGAGAATAGCGGAAGCCCGGCAGCTTCCCTGCGAATCTTCAGACCCTCTCTTCGAGGCGGTCCATTCTCCCCTGCCGGGGCTGGTGCACCGCTACGAGGATCGGGTGCTCTTCTACGCGGGCAGGCAGTGCGGACTCTACTGCAGATACTGTTTTCGTCGTCACCTGACAGCTGATCCGGAAGCAACGGGGCAGCCTTTCGCCGAACCTGGGGTAAGTGACTCTATCGGCCGCAGCATTTGTGATCGGGCCCGGGAAGCTTCGCAGTACCTGAAAGGCCATCGGGAGGTGAAAGAGCTCCTTCTCTCCGGAGGGGACCCGCTGACCCTTCCGGATGAAACCCTCACTGCCTTGATCGAGATCTTTCGGGCCGCCAGAGGGGACCTCATTATCCGGATCGGCAGCAGGATGCCGGTGGTGCTTCCTTCCCGGATCACCTCTCCTCTGGCTCGACTCCTTGGGACCTATGCCCCCATCTATATGATCATCCAGGTAAATCACCCCCGGGAACTATCACCGGAGGTTGTGGAGGCTCTGCAGCGGCTGGGTCGTGCAGGAATCCCGCTTTTGAATCAGTCGGTCTTTTTGCGGGGGGTAAACGACAGCGAAGGGGTGCTTCGGGACTTATCCTCTTCCCTCCTGGCGGCGGGGGTTATTCCCTACTACCTCTTCCAGGGCGATCTGGTGGCGGGGACCGGCCACTTACGAGCTCCATTGAGTAAGGGGATTTCAATTATGCGGGCTCTTCGGCAGCGCCTATCCGGGCTCGCCACGCCACGCTATGCGGTGGACCTCCCCGGGGGGGGAGGGAAGATTGTTGTTCCCCTGGACCCGCCTCCTCGACTGGACGGTGGAAACTATCACCTCACCGATCCGCAGGGAAGGGAGTTCAGCTATCCTGCTGAGGGATAGCTTGTTGAGGCTAAGCAGCTGAGGGGGTGTCTCACATTACCGTAAGAAGGCCCCTCAGCCCCCGACCACCGTCACCGGCCCCCCATCGGTATCTACCACCTCTCAGATAATCCGCTTTTCCCAGCTCTTTTCCCGCCCCGCCGGGGTGCGGTCAAAAATCACCAGGTAGGATGGGC
>CAYMWV010000052.1:0-19486 GCA_964394395.1 uncultured Sediminispirochaeta sp. | reverse complement strand
AGCCATATTGAATCGATTACCCTGCGGAAGGGTGGAGGGGCTTCCTGGAGGTCCGAGGCTTCCAGGGCTTCCAGGGCTTCCGCCCCCCCCAGGGAAGTGACAAAAGTGTTTGGTGATGGGTCGATGGGAGATGTTTCCAGGAGCCTTTTAAAAACCTTGAAAGGGATACAGTATGGTAAGGTGGAGGATTCCTTCGGCTGGATGGTTGAGGTTATCTGACCTGGAAGGAGCACCCTTTTTAAGGCCCGGAAAAGAAGGCTTGCTCCATATCCCTTGGAATTTCCGGATAAATCTGCGGCTCATACTGCGAATCAGGGAAGACCATCCCCCGCTGGTTTAGATAAGCCAGATTCATAAGGCCGCTGCGTTCCAGGGTAGCAAAATCCCTGTTAAAATTCTCAAAAAGTTCGTTGGCAGTACTAAGGTGGCGCAGGGCATCTGTATAGGAACCGCTCCGCCCGGTACGCTGGTAGACCATATAGAGGGTAACCGCCAGGTTGTTGTTGGTTCGGATAAGATTTTCCAGAATGGCCTCATGCTTGGTGTCAATCTGGGGAATGAAATCTTGCAGGGAGGCACGACGATCCTCCAGCCGGCTGATGAGACTTCGATAGTAACCCTCGGCAGCCAGGAGATTCTCCCGCTGGTAAAGGGTGTTGGCGATGGCGTACAGGAGGTTTGGATCGGTGGTGAAACCATCAGCGGCACTGGAAAAATTGAGCAGAGCCAGCCGGAAATTCTCTTTTCGGTAATAGATGTATCCGGTTTTGTACTCCAGATCGGTGTTGACAAAGTTGTTTGCCCGGGCTTTCTTAAGATAGCTTAAAGCCAGGTCCAGATCTCCTCCCTGATAGTAGGGGATATTGGCCATATCAGCGTAGAGCATCCCCGCCTCTTTACGAACCGGCAGGATACCCCTGGCACGAGCATCTTCATAGCCGTTGATCCCCTTCCTCCACGCTTCCTCTGCTTCCAGGTATTGACCATACCGATAGTGGTTTTCTCCCTTCCTGCGAAAACTGTCCATCTGGATAAAATGGCGCTCACCATTCAACCGGGGAAGCCCACCAAGGAGTTCAATCGTGTTATTGAGGGCTTTTAGCTCTTCCGATGGATTTCCGACCGCCTGAAAATAGCGGGAAAGATGGTAGTGGATCTCCGGGATAGTGCTGTTCACATCCATAGCCCGAAAGAGGATCCCATCAGCCTCATCGACGTTGCCCTTATCTATCAGATAGCCCCCAAGTTCCGCATATGCGTGGGGGTCCACCTTCAACTTTCTATTTGCCTCGAAGCGATTTTTCAGGATTTCCACTTCCTGCTCATTATCGGTCCGGATAAAGAAGCGGAGCATCCGGAACAGGTATTCATCCAGTGCTCCATAGGTGTTCATCAGCCTGGCCAGGGCAAGCCGGGCATCTTCAAGCCTCTCCGGATCACTCTTCCCCCACTCCAGGTTGATATCAGCCAAGAGGAGCAGCGCATCGGGGTCTTCAAAATTCCCTTTCCCGTCAATGAAACTGTCAAGCACCGTAACAGCTTTCCGATAATCCGCCAGGTCCCGAAAGAGCATATCCGCATAATCAAGGCTGCCCTGCTTATCCAGGGGATAACGACGAAGAAGCCGTTCATACATTGCGCTGGACCGGGCCCACTCCCCTTTCTCTCTATACGCTTTGCCGTACCGGTAGAATTGTTCCTTCATGGGCCAGATGCCGGTTGCCTGGTCAAAATGTGCTCCAGCCACTGGGTATTCTTCCTCAACAAGATGTTCATAACCCTGGCTATAGAGGCTGAGAGCGTAGAGAGGACGGAAGATATAACGGTAGCCAAGAATTACCAGAAGTGCAAAGAGTCCGGCGGCAATCACTGCTGTCCGAATAACAGGGAAAATATTGTAGCGAAACCGGTAAGCAAAGGAGTCCTTCTCCTCCTCATAGGCCACTCCGGAGCGTTTCTCATATTCCCGGGGGAGTTTGATCCGTTTTCCGGTGATCTTTCCCACCAGGGAGGCAATTTCCTGGGGAGTTTTACCAAGTCTCAGGGCATCAAGAAGCTGTTTTAGCTGGGCACCTTCCAACTCCTTCTCGCCAATCTCCTCTTCAACAATAAGCTTAAGGTTGAGTGGCAGGGTGAGCAGTGCGGCCTTTACCTTTGCAAAATCATCCTCTGAGAGACCTTCGAGAACCAGATCTCCCGATTCAGCATCCTCTACTTCAGCATCAGATGATTCAGCTATATCGATATCATCTGTGCCCTTCTCTTCATCCAGGAGATCAAAATCCTGGCCCAGGTCTCCAAGGCTAAACTCCTCAAGGGCGAAATCATCCTCTTCGTCTCCAAGCTCCTGGAGTTCCTCTGCTTCTTCATCACCTCCCCCGGCAAGACCCGAATCTTCATCATCGGGCATTTCGGGGATATCGAAGCTTTCAGGCTCTTCTTCTATGCTTTCTTCTGGGCTTTCTTCTATGCTTTCTTCAAACGTCTCGTCAGCATCATCTTCCGGAGAGAGTTCGAAGGAATCCGTCTGATCCAGGTCTGCCAGATCTGCCATGGGGTCGAAATCTTCAGGCTCCTCCGGTTCCGATAGTTCGTCCAGTTCCGATAGCTCATCGGGCTCCGATAGTTCGTCCAGCTCCGATAGCTCATCGGGCTCTTCCAGGATCTCATCAAGGTTATCTTCAGCTTCGGGGGTATCACTCTCCTCATCTTCAAAGTCCGGAAGATCAAAGTCATCAAAAGAGAGATCATCGTCGGAGAGTTCTTCATCGAAGGATTCTTCATCTGCTGGCCCAGCTGTTGGCTCGTCCCTTGGGGCATCTTCTGCACCTCCATCTGCCATGGAATCATCCAGCTCCGGAAGGTCAAAAGAATCAAGATCATCCAGCGACTCCTCCGGCTCTTCGAGGTCCTCTAATGTTTCGGGCTCCACTGTCTCTTCGGGCTCTTCGGGCTCTTCTGCTTCATCCTCATCTTCCATCCCCTCGACGCCGTCGAAGGAAGCGAGGAAATCGTCCAGGTCCGAGGTTTCAGTGGCATCGGTTTCAGTGTCATCGGTTTCAGTGGCATCGGATAGATCTTCCCCATCAAATGCTTCATCCTCATCATCCAGGGGTGGGAGGGGAGGCTCCAGATCCGGGGGGGCAGGTTCAGGGCCGCTTGTTTCGAGGGTTTCGGGGGTTTCGGGGGAGTCAAGACCAAGCTCCTGATCAACTTCATCGAGGAGGGAGGATAGATCCTCGCTGAGACCCTCTTCCGGCTGGGGGACATCCCGGACTGTCTCACCCCGCCCTGCCATTATGGAGGGTTCGTTTCCCAATGAGAGAATTTCCGATTTGAATTGCTCAATATCCTGAAGCTTGGGCATACTATTCCTCTGCTTATTTTCGGCTGCCTATCCCGGGTACGTTAATTATATTTATATTCAAGGAGAAATCGATACCTACCGATAGATATCAGAGAGTATGGGACAGATAAAGAGAGCGCTTCCGCTAATAATGTTACTCCTCCTATCAATATCCTCAATAATTGGGGCATCGGATCTGGATATGGCGCTCCATGTGCGGCTGAAAAGTATGGCCTCATCCATCCAGCCGGAGATTTACGGTGAATCGGTACTCTTTACCTATGACGCATCCATCTATAATGATAACTATGTGCGCAGTGTGGGGATCGCCTTCTCCCATGAATTTTATCGCACCATTCACCCCCTCAAGCGGGTGGTCGACTCGGTATCCGGTGAAGAGAGGGAGGCAACGGGTCTCTTTTTCCTGCTCTATGAATTTCCGAAGGATCTGGAACAGCTGGAGTATCGTTTCGTAGTTGACGGGATATGGATGGCCGATCCTCAGGCGGTAGAGAACAGAAGGGACGGATCGGGGCATCTGATATCCCTCTTTCCCATACCAAAGATGGGATACGATGTACAAAACAGCCCCGAAAGGGGTGTTCATGGGGATTTCACCTTTCGGTTTAAGGATAAACCGGGTAGCCGGGTCTACCTGTCCGGCAGTTTCAACGACTGGGATCCTTTTATGTATAGAATGAAGGAGCATTCCGAGATACCGGGGCTCTATTCGATCACCCTTTCCCTTCCGGAGGGTAAACATTACTACCAGTACATCCGCAACGGTAAGCGGCTCTCCGATCCTTTGAACGGAGCGATAGCGGTAAAAAATGATGGCAGCCGGATATCAGTGATTCAAGCTGCTCCGCAGCGCTAATCCTCAGAGATACTCAATGGGTAACATCAATCAGCAGCATCTCCTCCCGCTTATGGCTCCTGCTCTCCAGAGCAACCTGCACCGTTGTTTCTCCGGAATGCTCCTCTCCCACCGGCCCGGCCAGGGTGGTAACACTACTTGGACCTTCCCAGTAGAGATCAAGAAACTCCCCATTGAGGCAGGCGGTAAGGCCCAGGGGGAAACCGAAGGCGCTCTGCCGCTCCGGCAGGGCGGAAGCGAAAAGCTCTTCGGTCTCCCGGCTATAGGCTTCTCCGTTTGCTTTCAGGTCGATCCAGATATCCGCCTGCTCCATCAGGGAGGCGTAGTCATCAAAGAAGGTATCCCGACAGATGGAAAGACCAATGGTAAATCCATCGATTGAAAACAGCTCTGCCTCTCCGGGATCTCCGGGAGATAAGCCTATCTCTTCCACCTCAAAGGGGGTGAGCTTGATTTTATCCTGTGCATACAACAGGTCGCCATCATCATCATAGACCAGAGCCCGGTTCACCAGCCCTTCTTTCGTGCTGGCAAAGAAGGTTCCGGCCAGGATGGCCATATCGTAGCGTTCGGCAAAATGGCCCCAGAGCTGATCCATCATGGCTCTAACCAGTTTCGCGCTTTCCTGGAAAAGGTGGTGGAGTTCAACCCTCTTCCCCCGCTCTTTCCTGAGAAGAGCAAGTCCCTCCGGAATGGTATCAATCCGCTTCAGGATATCCCCAAGAGGGATAAGGGCCAGCATCACATTTGCATATTCGGGAACAACCAGCATGTCTGCCTCAAGAGAGGCTGCAAGCTCCACTGCGGATCTCACCTCATTTCTAAAAGCATCAAAGGTGAAAAACAGCTCCTCATGCAGCTCCATCTGCCAGAGGGCGATGCGAAAGGGATCTCTATTCCCCTTCCCAGGGCCCTCTTCAATTTCTGAGGCAGCGCTATCTATCCCGGATAGATCAAGTTCTACACTACGAACCGGGATAGGGTGGTGCTCTTGGTAAAGGGGGGCGGGGGCATCTGCAGGAGCTGCAGCTGCTTCGACGGCTGAAGCTCCTGCAGCTACCCCAGCTGCTTCAGCTGCTTCAGCTCCAAGTTGAAAGAGGGAGAACAGGATGAGGTAAAGAAGTGCAATGGATATCTTGCCGGGGAAGAGAGCCAAGAGAAATCACCCTTCCCGAATATCTTTTACAAACACCTTCGGCACCCCACCGCCCAGGACCGCTGCTGCATTTTCTGCGCATTTACGCTTCAGCTCCGTAATTGATGCCTCGCTGTAATAGGCGTTGTGATCCGAAAGAACCACCGAGGGATGATCCAGCAGGGGAGAATCCCCGGCCAGGGGTTCATCATTAAAGACATCGATGCCTGCAGCCTTTATTTTCCCGCTCTCCAGGGCCTGCAGCAGGGCAGGATTATCAATAATCCCCCCCCGGGCGGTGTTTAGCAGAATGACTCCATGTTTCATCCTGCCAAAGGCCTTCTCATCAAGGATCCCCCGGTTTGCCTCCCGCATGGGGATATGGATGGATATGATATCCGATTCCCGCAGGAGGATGTCCAGGTCCACAATTTCGGCCTCACCGGCAGCGATATTGTGGGTATCTGCGTGATGGTCGCAAATGAGAACCCTGGAAAAATCGAGCCCCTCTGCCTTGCGGTGAAAACTTCTTCCCGTTCCTCCGTAACCGAGGATACCCAGGACCATTCCCTTAATTCTGGGAAGGGAGAGGGTGGCGTGAATATTCCACTCCCCACTCCTTACCCGGCGGTCAATCTGGGCAACCTGCCGGACCGATGCTAAAAGCAGGGCCAGGGTGTGCTCGGCAACCTCGTCGTAGCAGTAGTCCGGAACCCGGGCGACCCAGATCCCCTTCTCCGCTGCCGCATCTACATCCACCTTCTCATAGCCGGTTCCGTAACGGCTTATCACCCGGCAGTGATCCAGGGTTTCAATCAGCTCCCTCTCCATGGGCATCTGATTTACCAGGATAGCATCGGCCCGGCGGCACTCATCAAGCAGGGAGGTGCGGGGATATCGGTAGGCGTGGATGAGTTCGGCATCCATTCCCTCAAGGACAGCCCGCTCGGGACCATACTCCTCATCAAACCTGTCGTCTGTTACCACTACCCGATACATACCCAGCTCCTTGTCTCTTTTTTCCTTCCATGTTCTAATGGAAGTATGCAGATATCCTACATCCTTTTCGATCTTGATGATACCCTCTATCCCTCTTCCAGCGGACTGGCCAAAGCCTTCCTGGAGAGGATTCTCAATTTCACCTCCAGCTTCCTGGGAACCAGCCGGGAAGAGGCGGAACGGATGCGGGAGGAGAAACGGAAGATGTACGGGACCACCCTGGAGTGGTTACAGGCCGAAAAGGGTCTTAGCGACCCGGAGGCCTACTTCGAGGCGATTCATCCCACCGAACTTGCCGATTTTATCACCCCCGACCCGGCCCTGCCGGAGATGATAGCAGCTCTTCCTCAAGGCTGCTCTATTTTAACCAACAGCCCCATGGAACACGCCCAGCGGGTCAGCACCTTTCTGGGGGTCCACCAACTGATGGACCACATTTTTGACCTTAAGTTTAACGGCCTCAAGGGCAAGCCTGATCTGAAAGCGTACCAGCGGACCCTGGATGTAATCGGAGTGCCCCCGGAAGAGGTGCTCTTTATCGACGATATGCCCCACTATCTTCAGGCATTCAAGGATATGGGCGGCCATGTTCTGCTGGTGGATGAGAAGGGGAGACACAACGATAGTGAGCTGCCGAGGGTTGAGCATATCCTGAAACTTCCCGATTATCTAAAAACGATGGAGCTCTTGCCGGCCTAGCAGCCTTTCCCTCCCCCTTTAGCTCTCTTCAAGATCCTTGTGCAGCGAAAGGCCCATTGCAGCTGCCATAGCGCGGCCCCGTTTCTCTACATCTTCCAGCTCTTTTCTGTCAGCTATCTCGATATCCTTCCGATCGCCATTTTTGAGGAGCAGGGAGAGGCGGATCATCTTCTTCCTTGTTTTAAATTGTGACAGCTCCAGCCGCTCCAGCTCGTCAAACTGCCAGGTCTGCCTTTTCGCCGGTAGAAGGGGGGGGATAAGACCGTGCCGGTGGGTAAAAGAGCCGAGCTCGGCGCTTACAATCCATCGCTCATCATAGAGGGAAGCTATCAGAAAAAAGATAAGAAAGAGGGGGGGCAGGAAGGTGAGCCCCCCCGCCTCCGAGCCTCCCCCACCCTGGCCGCCCAGGAAGATGCTTCCCAAAACAATCAGGGCAAAGAGCATCATGACAATCCGCATCCCCCATTTAAAGCGAAGGAGCAGCTCTCCCGCCGCTCCTTCCTTCAGGGTATACTCAAGTTTAAACATCAATCGAGCCTGGCAAGCTCTTCCTGGGGGTAGTAAAGGTAGCAGGCTACCTGATGATCCTTATCCACATCCAGAAGCTTTGGTACGTGGTTCTTGCAGACATCCATCTTGTTGGGGCATCGGTCGTAGAAGTAGCAGCCGAAACGCTCCACATCCGGGCTGGGCACATCCCCTTCCAGAACAATCCGCTGCCGGGTTTTCTCAATAGCGGGATCCGGTATGGGGGCTGCTGAAAGAAGCGCCTTGGTGTAGGGATGGAGGGGATTCTTGTAGAGCGCCTTGCTCTCGGAGATCTCCGCTATTTTACCCAGATACATCACCGCCACCCGGTCGCTTACATATTCGATTACCGCCAGGTCGTGGGCGATGAACATATAGGTAAGATCAAACTCATCCTGCAATTCCATAAAGAGGTTGAGGATCTGTGCCTGGATGGAAACGTCCAGAGCACTGACCGGTTCATCAGCCAGAATCACCTTGGGATTGAGAGCCAGAGCCCGGGCAATCCCGATCCGCTGCCGCTGCCCACCGGAAAACTCATGGGGGTAGCGGTTTTTGAAGTACTTCGACAAGCCTACCCGCTCCATCAGCGATTCTACCCGCTCTTCGATCTCGGGCTTGCTCATGGTCAAGAGTTTTCGCTTGGTGTAGATATCCAGGGGTTCACGGATGATGTCGTTAACGATCATCCGGGGGTTGAGGGAGGCGTAAGGATCCTGAAAGACCATCTGAATCTCCCGCCGCATCTGCAACATATCAAAGGGTTTCAGCTTGGTCAAATCCTTCCCTTGAAAAAGAACCTCCCCGGAGGTGGGTTCATAGAGCTGGGCTATGGCCCGGGCGGTGGTGGACTTGCCGCATCCCGATTCACCCACAATTCCCAGGGTCTCACCGCTGCGAAGGGTAAGATCAACTCCATCTACCGCCCTGATGGCTCCAACCTGCTTTTTGAAGATGATCCCATCCTCGATGGGAAAGTGCATCTTCAGATCCTTTGTTTCCAGTAATATATCGTGTACCATTTCTTATTTCCTCACTTATAGAGCCAGCAGTTGACCCGGCGTTTTTTATCTCCCCCAGCCATCTCACTTGTTGCCGGATACTGCTTTTTGCAGATATCCATCGCCCGGGTGCACCGGGGATAAAAGGGACAGCAATCGGGCAGGTCAATCAGATTCGGCGGCTGGCCGGGAATACTGGTAAGCTTGCCCTCCCCTTTCTTATCGAGCCTGGGCACCGAGGAGATAAGGCCCTGGGTGTAGGGATGTTTGGGATCCTTGAAAAGATCATCCGTATCCGCCTCTTCCACTACCCGCCCGGCGTACATGACCGCAATCCGATCACACAGTCCAGCCACAACCCCCAGGTCGTGGGTAATCATGATAAGGCTGGTTCCAAGCCGGTCCGATAGCTCCTGCATAATCTCCAGAATCTGCGCTTGGATGGTCACATCCAAGGCGGTGGTGGGTTCATCGGCGATAAGCACCTCGGGATTACAGCTCAGGGCCATGGCAATCATCACCCGCTGCCGCATTCCTCCGGAAAATTGGTGGGGGTAGTTGTGAACCCGGGTATCCGGCCCGGGGATACCCACCAGTTTGAGCATCTCAATCGACTTATCCAGAGCGTCTTTTTTATTCATATCCTGGTGGAGCATGATGGTCTCCACCATCTGGGTCGATATCTTCAGAAAGGGGTTGAGGCTGGTCATGGGATCCTGGAAGATCATGGAGATCTTGTTTCCCCGGATCTTCCTCAGCTGGGATTTGGGAAGCTTCAGTATATCCGTACCGTTAAGCTTTACACTTCCCCCAACAATCTTTCCGGGAGGAGAGGGAATAAGCCGCAGGATGGAAAGGTTGGTAACCGATTTCCCCGACCCTGACTCTCCAACAATGCCGATGGATTCCTGTTTCCCGAGAGAAAAGGTAACCCCGTCAACAGCCTTCACCGTTCCGTCATCGGTTTTGAAATATGTTTTCAGGTCCTGGACCTCTAAAATTGCTTCGCTGCTCATTATCGGCATCTCCTACAGTTTGTTTTTGCTCTGGGGGTCAAAAGCGTCCCGCAGACCATCCCCAAGGAAGTTCATGGCAAAGAGGAAGATGGTCATCGCCAGGGATGGGAAGAAGAGCCTCCAGGGATATACATTCATCCCCTCCACGGCATCACCAATCAGGGAACCCCAGGATGCGTAGGGGGCGGAGATTCCAAGCCCCAGAAAGGAGAGGAACGCCTCCATCTGGATAAAGACCGGAATCCGCAGGGTGGTATAAACAATGATGATGCCGAAGGTGTTGGGTACCAGATGGCGGAAGATGATCCGGCCGTTTCCTGCACCCATGGAGCGGGCTGCTTCCACATACTCGGAGTTCTTGAGGCTGATGATCTGGCCCCGGACCACCCGGGCTACGGTGAGCCAGCTTACCAGGGAGAGGGCAACGAACATCAGAATGATGCTTCTTCCGAAAAGGGCCATCAGGATGATGACCAGCATCATGTAGGGCATACTGTAGAGGATATCCACCACCCGCATGATAAAGTTATCGATTTTACCGCCCATGTACCCGGCGATGGCACCGAAGAAGAGGCCGATCAAAACCGAAGTAATACCGCCAATCAAACCGATGGCGATGGACATCTGGCCGCCCCAGATGGTTCTGGCCAGCATATCCCGGCCAAGATAGTCGGTACCAAAAAGGTAGCGCCGCTGATGAACCGGTTCGCTCTCAATCTGCTTTTTCAGCTCCGCAAGCTTCGCCTTTTCTTCCTCATTGAGCATGACCCGGCCGTCAGCTACCGCCAAATCCCGGCGCTGCTGAATAATTTCCGTCTTCCGGTCCCGGATGACATCTTTCTCTCTCCGGCTAATCTCTTTACCCTCCGGAGAAGAGGCAGCAGTGGCTTCATCGGTAGCATCCTTTACCGCCTGATCAATCAGGCGCCGGTCCTCGTCGGTCCATTCTACCCTTCCCTCCTTTGCGGCAAGGATATTGAACTCCTCGATCTTTCGCTCAAGGATCATATCTCCAGCTCGCCTCGATACCGACGGGGGAAGATGGATATGATCCATGCTCTGATCCTTATAGGAGTAGATGGGCAGGATCGGGGCAAAAAGGGAAATGAGGGAGTAGAAAATGACGATGACCAATCCGGCGATGGCCATCTTGTTCTTTTTCAGTCGTCTCCAGGCATCCTTGTAGAGACTCGTTCCTTTTACCGGCTGGTCGAACTCATTGGTGGATGCTTCAATTGGATTGCTTGTTGTATCTTTTATATCACTCACGACAGAGCTCCTATTTATAGGTGATCCGGGGATCGAGGAAGGAGTAGATTATATCCACAATAAAGTTCATAAGGATAAGTATCACCGAATAAACAATAACCGTGCCCATAATCAGGGTGTAATCCCGGTTGATGGCAGACTGGACAAAGAAGCGTCCCAGTCCGGGAACCCGGAAAATCTGCTCAACCACCACCGAGCCGGTAACAATAGAGGCAAAGGCCGGCCCCAGATAACTGACGATGGGAAGCAAGCTTCCCTTAAGCACATGTTTTCGTACAATAACACTGTCCCGTAAGCCCTTTGCCTGGGCGGTACGGATAAAATCGCTCCGCAGCACCTCCAGCATACTGGCCCGGAATAGACGGGCGATGGTGGCGAAGGGTCGCAGGGTGAGGGTAATGGTAGGCATGATCAGGGTTAAAAGGCCTGCAGGCTCGTTTATCCAGCCTGAGGTGGGGAGCCAGCCCCATCTAAGGGCCATGAAATACATGAGTATCGGCCCTATTACAAAGAGGGGAACGGTTATCCCTACGATGGCTATCCCCATGGTGAGGTAATCGATCCAGCTATTTTGATTAAGGGAAGATATTATTCCGGCTATCACCCCGAATATCAAAGCGAGCCCCAGGGATAAAAAGCCCAATATAAGGGAGTTTGGAAGGCTGTTGGCAATATAAAAATTAACATCGTGGTCTTGATATCTGAAGGAGGGACCCAGATCTCCCCTCAAGACATCACCCATGTAACGGAGGTACTGCACAATCAGCGGATCATCCAGATGAAACTTCGCTTCGATGTTTTTGAGTACCTGCTCGGGAGGGCGGCGTTCTGCATCAAAGGGGCCGCCGGGGGCTATTCGAATAAGGAAGAAACTGATCGTAACCACAATGAGAAAGGTCGGTACAAGGCCGATCAGTCTTCGGATAATAAATTTGGTCATGTTGTTCTCCACATAGTGCACACATCACACAAGGGTTTTAAAAAAAAGATGCGCAGTAAACAGTAAAAACCGGGCCGGAACACTAGTGGTACCGGCCCGGGATTCAGGGTCAACTTATTTTTTGTAGATATACTTCCAGGGATGGTAGTCCATGGTGTTTACATACCATCCACCCCACTCGGTCAGGTCGATCATGTTGTTGGTGGTGTAGTTGTAGATGGGGATAACAGCCTGATCCTCTTCGATGAAGAGGGTCTCAGCTTCTACCAGAGTGTCAAACCGTTCGGGTCCAGCAGGCATGGTAGCAGCTTTCTTGATCAGCGCATCATATTCGGGGTTGGAGTATCGGCCGCCGTTCATGGCTCCGCCGGTGAGGAACATATCAAGGAAGGTGTTGGGATCCTGGTAGTCTCCGATCCATCCGGCCCGGGCAAGCTGAAACTCACCGGCCCTGCGGCTTGCCAGGTAGGTTGACCATTCCTGGTTGATCAGATCACATTCCACTCCCAGGTTGGTCGCCCACTGTTCCTGCACATACTCGGCTACCTTCTTGTGGGCTTCGCTGGTGTTGTAGAGAATCTCAAACTTGGGAAAACCTTCGCCGTCGGGATAGCCTGCATCGGCAAGAAGCTTCTTGGCAGCTGCAACATCATAACCATTTCCATCGATTCCGGGGTAACCGGCCATATCGGGAACCATGGTATCTGTAGCAATCTGTCCGCCCTTGGTAATCTTGTCGACCAGGGTTGTCTTCTCGAAAGCCATAGCGAGGGCTTTTCGTACCCGGGCATCGTCAAAGGGAGCTTTCTCGTTCTGAATCGTATAGTAGTAGGTTCCCAGGTAGGGGGCGTTCTGGTAATCGTCCCGCAGCTTGGCCTGGTCCATCTGGTCCAGGGGAACAGTGGTCATCCAGTCAACCTCGCCGTTGAGGAACATGTTGTATCCGGTGTTGTTGTCGTCGATGGGCAGAAAGGTGATCTTGTCCAGACTTACCGTATCCTTGTCCCAGTAGGTGTCGTTGGGCACGACTTCGATCCGGGACTGGGGCTGCCATTCACTAAGGGTAAAAGCTCCGTTTCCTACGAAGTTTTCAGGACTGGTCCACTCTTTACCATGCTCTTCGATCGCATGGAGGGGAACAACCGCAAAGGAGTAGTGGGGAAGGGCACCGAGAACGTAGGGGAGGGGTCCCACAAGCTCCATCTTGAAGGTGTAGTCATCCACAGCTTCAATTTTAACCGCCTCGGGTCCCGCTTCACCGGAGTTATACTCCTGAGCACCGGCAATAAACATGTTGGGGAACCATGCGTAGGGAGCTGCAGTCTCAGGATCCAGCATTCTGAGCCAGGAATCCTTGACAGTCTGGGCGGTGATGGCAACGCCGTCGCTCCAGGTGGTCTTCCGCAGCTTGAAGGTGTAGACCTTTCCGTCGTCACTCACTTCCCAGCTCTCTGCAAGACCGGGTACCGCTTCGGCAGTCTCAGGATCATATGTCATGAGCCCTTCAAGAATGGCCTGATAGATTCGGTGCTCGGGAACACCGGAAATCAGGTGGGGATCCAGGGTCTCCGGCTCGGTACCATTGACAATGGTAAATTCGGCAGGCTCTTCTACGACTTCAGGGGCGGCCTCTTCGGTTACATCTTCTTTAGCTTCCTCTTTCGGCTGACAACCGATGAAGAGGAAAAGAAGAGATACAGCAAGAAGCATCATTAGCAATTTTTTCATCTCTCTCACTCCTTTAAAAAAATAAAATATTTCGTGAAGCTACACGATACTGTACAATGGCACTTTTTTCAAGTCAAAATTTGTGTTTTAATATGCTGAACAGGGCTTTAATTATGATAAAAAGGGCTGAATCAAAAATCTCTGCGAAAGATGTAAGAGCCGGACCAGCGCGAGAGGCCCATCTCCTCCACTGCAGAGGCCAGGAGCGAAGCGGTACCGGGTAGATCAAGGGTGCATTCCGAGGCCCCCCAATGCTCTGCCTCCTTCAATCCTCGCTCGATGAGGGTTTTTGCCAGTCCGAGGCCCCGAAATTCGGGAACAACAAAAAGGAAGGGGATGAATGCGGATAGGGAGTCGTCGGAACCTTGAAAAGCGGTGATGTAAAGAGCCCCTGCGAGGGTGCCATCGGGACTGACCGCTCCGATCCGTCCCGATTGATCACTGGAATCCATCATCTCATGGATATGCTCGAACAGATATTCCCGAAAACCAAGGGAATACTTCACAAAGCCCTCCTCATCCTGACAAATTTCATCAACCACCGCCTCTATCACCTCATCAGCTTCCAGATAGCCGGTGCACTCCTGGAAACCAATCGGAAAATCGGTAAGAAGAAGATCCTCCGTCTCCTCTGGCTCCGGTCCCAGGCTTGCCAGTTCCAGAGCATCAAGATTCCGGGAAAACCACTCCCGAACCTCCCGTCGCATCTCCTTCTCCTTATAGTTGTACCAGAGCTTCTCCAGGGGAGCATGCTGATGCAAGACATCCTTGAACTTCCTGAACACCCCCCGTCCGGAAGAGAGGGCCTTGCTCAGCTCCTGACGGTAAAGGGGATTATTGAGACTGGCGGTAAAGCGCTCCATCAGTTGAAAGCCCTGGGCGGAGCTCCATCGGGGGATAGAGGGAAAACGGTCTGCGTCAGGCTCACCGGCCTCCGGGGTTCCTGGCACATCTGAATCCTCAAATGCACCAGCCTCGGCCAGCTCCTCTTCAGTGAGCACCTCCAGGTTTTGCAGATCGAAAAAGAACTCCTCCACCTGGTTTTCCATGGCGAAGATGATCTGATCTGTCAACTCCGGGGAGAGGGTGATCCTTTTCACCGCTCCTCCTCCCGGAGCTGGAGCAGCACTCCTCGAATATCCGCCAGGGGGATGAGCCGTTTATGCATCTTTCTCCGGTCAAACAGCTCCACCCGTCCCTCTTCCAGAGTGGAGCTGCTCACCACGATACGCCAGGGGATGCCCATCAACTCTGAATCCTTGAATTTAACTCCCGGCGATTCGCTTCTGTCGTCAATAAGGGCATCTTTTTTAACACTGCTATAGAGACTTTCCACCTCCCGACGGACCGATTCGCTCTTGCCTATCCCCATAAGGAAAAAGCGGTAGGGAGCAATCCCCGCAGGCCAGATGAGTCCCCGATCATCCCGGTGGGTCTCCGCCAGGACGCCAATAAGCCTGTCCACTCCAATACCGTAGGAACCCATATGGGGATGGAGGCTCTTACCATGCTCATCCTGAAAAGAGAGCCCCATTCGCTTTGAATAGTAGTCCCCCAGTTTGAAGATATTCCCCAGCTCGATGGCCTGGATGTACTCCAGAGTACCACCACACTGCAGACACCGGTCCCCCTCCCGGGCTGTTGCGATATCGGTTACGTGGCTGCTCTCAAAATCCCTTCCGAAATTACAGTTACCGATGTGGAGGTCCGGTTCTCCCCCTCCCGCAACCAGATTGACTGAGGCAGCCACAGTATCATCCACAATGACGGGAATATCTCCCTGGATTCCCAGAGGACTTAAATAACCGGGAACAAGTCCAAAGGATGCCAGCTCCTGGGGTCCAGCAAAACCGAAAAGGGGCTTGCCAAGATACGCTGAGAGCTTCTCCTCACTCACATCGTAATCACCCCGTACCACCGCCATCACCGGGCCGTCATTGGAGCGGTACACCATGGACTTCATGAGCCTGGACCGGGGCAGGTCAAGAAAATCAGAGAGCTCTTCCATGGTCTGAATCCCTGGAGTTGAGATCGCTTTTGTAGGTTTGGGGATACCCTTTCCAAACTGCTTCCCCCCCCTTCCTACCTGACGGTTGGCCCGGTAGCCGCAGGAAGGGCAGCTTATCACCACATCATCCCCCAGGGGATTGGGAAGGAGAAACTCATACGCCTTCTCCCCTCCCATGTAACCAACCCCCGATTCGGCGCTGAGAACCTCCAGGCCGCATCGTTTAAAGATCCTCTGGTAGGCGCCAAAGAGCTTTGGAAAAAAGTTGTTCAAATCCGAGGCGCTGCGATGAAAGGAGTAGGCATCCTTCATCTCAAACTCCTTAAGACGCATCAGACCGTGGCGCACCCGCTCCTCATCTCTGAACTTATGCTGAAACTGGTAGAGCAGAGCGGGAAAATCACGATAGGATCTCAAGCCATACCGGGCAAGCTCCACAAAAGCCTCTTCATGGCTGGGGCTCAAGACGTAACTGCGGCCGCCGCGATCGGTAAAGCGGACCATATCCTCCCGAATAAGGTTCTCCCGGCCGCTCTTTTTCCAGATATCTCCGGGATTAACCAGAGGGACGGCCACCTCCTGTCCGCCGAGCTGCTCCATCTCCTCGGCCATGATCAACTTGATCTTTCCGGCCACTTTCATACCCAGGGGGAGATAGGTATAGAGTCCATGGCCCAAATTTCGCACATAGCCGGCCCTCAGGAGCATCGCCAGCCCCCGGCTCTTCACATCCTGGGGAACTCCCCGCAGGGTTTTACCGAAAAGATTTCTGTATCTCATGATGGGCCATTGTAGCTGCACCTTTTTCACCGGTCAACCTTTTCACCGGTCAACCTTTCTGGTCGCCCCCCCGAGCACGCCCCAGAGCACGCCCCGAGCATCCTCCGGGCCTTGACTTGACCGGCGATTCAAGGGATAGTTTACGGGTATGAAAAGAATTACACGACAGGAGAAGTATCATGAGTATTATTGAATTTATTGAAGCAAGAGAAATTCTCGACTCCCGGGGGAACCCCACCGTTGAGGTCGATGTTGTACTTGAAGATGGATCCATGGGGCGGGCAGCTGTTCCTTCCGGCGCTTCCACCGGTGTTCACGAGGCTGTGGAGCTGCGGGACGGCGACAAGAGCCGTTTTATGGGCAAGGGTGTCCTGAAGGCAGTGGAGAATGTAAACAACACCCTGGCGGGAGAACTGGTAGGACTGGACGCCCTGGATCAGGTTGATGTGGACCGCACCATGATTGAACTGGACGGAACCGAGAACAAGAGCAAGCTGGGTGCCAACGCCATGCTTGGTGTCTCCATGGCCCTAGCCCGGGCCGGTGCCGATTATCTGGGGATTCCCCTTTTCAAGTATCTGGGGGCCTACCACTCCACGGTGCTTCCTGTACCCATGGCCAACATCATCAATGGCGGAAGCCATGCTGATAACTCTGTGGACTTCCAGGAGTTTATGGTGATGCCCGTGGGAGCCGACAGCATCCGGGGGGGCGTGCGGATGATCACCGAGGTGTTCCACAATCTGAAAAGCATCCTGAAGGACAAAGGCTACAGCACCGCAGTTGGAGACGAGGGTGGATTCGCTCCCAACCTGAAGAGCAACGAAGAGGCGTGCGAAGTTATCCTGCAGGCTATCGACAAAGCGGGTTACAAGGCTGGAGAGGACATCATGATCGCCCTGGATCCGGCGGCCAGCGAGTTCTACGATAAGGAAACCAAGAAGTATAAACTTACCTGGTCCTCCGGGGATGAGCTTACCAGCACCGAGATGGCTGACTACTGGGTAAGCTGGGCAGAGAAATATCCCATCATCAGTATCGAAGATGGTATGGATGAGGATGACTGGGACGGCTGGAAGTACCTTACCGACAAGATCGGCAAAAAGGTGCAGCTGGTTGGAGATGACCTTTTTGTAACCAACACCAAGCGGCTGCGGCAGGGAATCGATAAGGGGATCGCCAACTCCATCCTGATAAAGGTGAACCAGATTGGTACCCTTACCGAAACCTACGAGGCTGTGGAGATGGCTAAACGGGCCGGATACACCTCCATCGTCTCCCACCGCTCCGGTGAGACCGAAGATAACTTCATCGCCGACCTGGTGGTGGGCCTGGAGACAGGACAGATAAAGACCGGCTCCTTAAGCCGCTCCGACCGGCTGGCTAAGTACAACCAGCTTATGCGGATTGAGGATTACCTTGAAGGTGTTGCCGAATACCCCGGCATGAAGGCTTTCTATTCCATCAGGAAATAGCTTAGAAATTCCGTTGTAAAGGGGGTGCTGGCGAGCTTTATGACTGGCATCCCGGGGGGCCCCGGATATCCCGGGTATCCCGAAGCATAAAAGCTAAGTGAAGAACCGGCAGCAGGAGTTATTCTGCGGCCGGTTTTTTTTCTTCCCGAGGCTTATCTGATAGGGTTTGAGGGATCACTTCAGTACCACTTCAGTGGCGAATGGAGAAACGCCTCAAGCCCTCCGGAGCAGCAGGGCTTGCGTGGGCCGAATCGACCCGCCCCGAGGAGGGCCCCTTCTTGCACCAGGCTATAAAACGGCGGCAAGCATCCTCCGAGCCCTCACAATGAGCGGTCACCGAACCGTCATACTCGTTTCGGACCCATCCAGCCACCTTGTAGCGGGATGCTGCCTGGAGAGCGGAGTAGCGAAACCCCACCCCTTGAACCCGGCCCCTTATAGCAATTCGCCAGGCTGAAGAAGGAGAAGAAGACAGCTTAGTTCTCCCCGGTCAACTGCTCAAGGGCGTGACCGATCTTCTCTGAAAGAAGGGCATAATCGAAGGGTTTGTAGATTACCTCAAAGGGGATGTTGAATTCCGGGCGGAGGAAACCGCTGGTGACAAAAACAGTCTTGTCTCCACAGTAGGTGTGAAGGAACTTTATCCAGTAATCCCCGCCGAGGACATCCATCCTGTAGTCGGTAACAATAATGTTTACCGTATGATCCAGAAGGTGTTTGATTGCTCCCACCCCATCGGAGGCTACCAAAACGGTAAAACCTTTTTTCCGAAGATAGTCGCGAAGGGTGAGTCTAATGGAGTCTTCATCTTCTACAATCAGGATGTATCCCTTCTTTTTTGCCATCTTTTCTTATCCTTTACTGGCTACCAGATCCTGCAGGGTATCGATAAGCCTGTCAAAGTCCACGGGTTTCGGGAAAAAGGCATCAGCTCCTTCGCTGATAATTTTTTCGGATTCGGCATCGTCATCCAGACCGCTCACAGCGACAACCACCGGATTCCCCAGAGATTCATCGGATGTTATTTTTTTACACAGTTCATGCCCATTCACACCGGGCAGATCAATATCAAGGATTACCGCATCGGGCTTCTCTTGGGATAAAACAACCCCCGCTTCAAAGCCGTCAAAAGCCTGCTGAACACTCCAGTCAGGAAGCTTACGCTCAATAAACTGCTTGATCATATTATTGAGCTCTTGATCATCATCCACAATAAGAACCTTGCTGTTCTCCTGCTGCCGCTGCAGCTCCAGAAGCTCTTCGGGAATCCTCATCCCACGCCCGTCAAGAAAGGCGAGGAGATCTTCAGCATAAATCCGGTACTGGCCACCTGGGGTGGTAAACGCCTTCAGGTGCTTATTCTTGATCCAGTTGATAGCAGTTTGATTAACCACTCCACAGATATTAGCAACTTCCAGAGCGGAAAAAATCCGCACTTTTTTTCCTTTTCTAGCCATACGCATATTACTCCTTCAGACGAAACTACTACTGCTATCATTGTAACAAAAACTTCCAAAAGGTCAATGCAAAGTTACTATTCAGAAAAAAAATCTTCCAGGAGCCTGAATACTCTGGATTTTGGGAAACCTTTCCTTAGCAGGGCTGCGGTCGGGCGAGGGATTCGGTGGAGGCCTATGCCGACGTCGTGGAGGGTCTGGTCAAGGCCCTGAGATCACCCCCGAAAA
>CAYMWV010000051.1:15704-19619 GCA_964394395.1 uncultured Sediminispirochaeta sp. | reverse complement strand
TTTTTCTTTAGATGAGGACGATCCAAACACACATGTTTTGAGAATGATTTGCTCAGAATGTGGGAATACAACTGTAATTCATATTGGAGAATGGGGACGAGAAATTACAGTTGAGATTAGAAATTAGTTTAAAAAAGGGAATGGTTATGTTCATTTGCAGTGCTCCGGGGAGAAACATTGATGAACCTTAATTATCGGTTACTTACTGAGCCAAGAGATACCAACACTTTCTATGTTGGACAGGGATCAACATTAATCTGAACTTATACCGGGAAAACGATAGAAAAAACTAAGCCAGGTACACGCAATGTCCAATCCCTGTGGGTACACTTCTATGTATGAATAGCAACATACATGATAAAGAAGAGTGGAAGAGGGTAAGGCGTAAGATCGGTTGGGCTCTCATTGAGCATCTTGGCTTTGTAGAGCAGATACCCGACTATCTGCTTTCCTATCTTAATGAGAAGGAGTTGATCGAATTGGTCGATATTCTTTCCAAGCCCCTTGAGAAATCCGACAAGAGCTGGTTTAGGGATGATCTCAAGGCGCTAAAGGAGAATAGGGAAAAGAGGCAGCTCCTTCCTGGGGCATACAGGGATTTCATTCAGGGAGTTATGCGAAGGGATGAGTATCAGTTTGGCTGGAGCATCACCACATATCTTCGACGTGTATATAGCAGCGAAAAGGAGAAACCACTTTCCCTGCCTCAAGGGATCAGAAGCTTCTGTGAGACCTTTAATCTGTCAGAAGAAGAAGGGAGGATTGTTACCTTCTTTTACGTTATGGATAATGAGTCTTCATTGGAGCGATCAATAAAGGTAGCGGGCTCCTCTGCGATGGCTGAAATGTTTTCTTCCCTTCTCGGAATTGAGGTGAATAGTCTTTCAAACCTCCTTGGACCGAAGGGTAAGCTTTCTTTAAGCGGAGTGATTGTTCCGGATCACCGAGTGGAGTCACTCTCTGATTATAGATTGAATGGTTCTGTCCATATGATCGTTCAGACTGGTAACATGGAGCTATTTCGGGAACACCTTTTTCTGCCGGATCGGAAATTTCGTTACGGGGGTGATCAGTTTTCAGTACCAAAGAAGCATAGAGAGCAGATGCTTGCTCTCCTAAAAGGGGGAAGCCAGATACTGCTTACCGGGAGACCGGGGACCGGTAAGACCGAATTCGCCTATGCCCTTTCCCAAGAAGCCGGTGTGACCCTTAAAGCGGTTACAACGGAAGAGAGAGAATCAGGGGGATTCCCGGGACGAAGGTGTTCTGTAAATCGAAAAGAGAGCATTGCCATGGCATCCATGGTGACCGAAAAAAATGACTGGCTCCTGGTTGATGAGGCTGATTCGCTGCTCTCTACCGCAGGGGGATTCCTTATTTTTGTCAACTTCGCCGGGGCTGGGGGAAATGATAAGGGAGTGATTAATACCTTGATTGAAACCTTCCCCGTCCCCGGGATATGGATTGTGAACAACACCGATAGCATTCCCCTGTCAACCCTGAGGAGGTTCTCCTATGTGTATGAATTTCCTGAGCCGGATCGGAATACCAGAAAGCGGATGCTCACCGAACGGCTGGAGGAAGAGGGGAATCTGCTGCCTCAATCCTTTATTGACGAGCTCACATCGAGCTACCGCTTAACCCCTTCTGCAATAGACCGAATTATCAGGGTAATCTCATGTGGTGATGGAGAACCAGGTGTCCCTGAGGATTTGGTGCGAAAAGGAAGCTCCTTTGTAAAGACCATGAGTCGGGGGCCTGCTGGAGCCGATTTTCAGAAGGAGCTCTCCTGGAGAGGCAGAGACACCTATGATGAGAGCTTGTGTAATCCGTCGATTCCGGTGAAGACGGTGGCTTCCCTGATAAAACTACGGCAGGAAAAGGATTGTCCCTTGAAACTGCTCTTCTCAGGCCCTCCGGGGGGCGGGAAAACCTCCTTTGCCCTTCACCTGGGTTCGCTTACCGACCGGGAAGTGGTTGTAAAGAAACCTTCGAATATACTATCAAAATATGTAGGGGAGGCGGAAAAGCAGGTGGCCCGGATGTTTCAGGAGGCGGAGGAGAAAGGGGCAATCCTTGTGCTTGATGAGGTTGATGCCTTTTTTATGAACAGAGAACAACTCAGCCGGAGCTGGGAGATGAGCCAAGCCTCGGAATGGCTTCAGAGACTGCAGGAATATTCGGGAATACTGATTGCCTGTACCAACCGGGCCGATGCGATGGACCCGGCTCTGCGGCGACGATTTCATCGAGCTATCCACTTTGCCCCAATGACAAACAGCATGATTGATCTGGCTTTAGATCATTTCTTTCCCGGTATCAATTTTTCTGGGGCGGCACTGAAACGGCTCTACCGTCTGGATTTGATGATCAGTGATTTTGCTTCTGCGGCAGCTTATCTTCAGGATATACCGGCGACAAGTTCAAAAGAAAATCCTATGGAGAGGGTAATAGTAGATGAGATTCTTGCAGAAAGTGAACTTCGAAATCCCTCCAAGGGGAGAATCGGTTTTTAGGATGATGAAAAAGGCTTTTACCTCCCTGCTCGGAATGGTACTATAAAGGTCATGAGTTATCGATCAAGACTGCGCCGATTCTCCTATATCGACCGAAGATTGCGGTACAAGAGGGATTATCCCTCCACCAGGGAGCTTGCCGAAGGGTTTGCTGTGGAGGCTGGGGAAGAGCTGAACCCGAAGACCTTTCAAAGGGATATTGAGATGATGCGGGACGAGATGAATGCGCCGATTGTGTATGAACCATCCCGGCACGGCTATTTCTACGAGGAGGAGAACTGGGAACTTCCGGCTATGCATCTCACCAGCGGTGATCTCCTTGCTCTATTAGTTTCCGACCGGGCTCTTTTAAGCTACCGGAACAGTCCCTTTTACGACCGGGTAAAGAGTGTCTTCTCTAAACTTACTGAACTGCTGCCCGAAAAGGTAAGTGTTCATTCCAGGGAAATCGCATCGAACATCAGTATTATTCCTGAACCGGTGACGGATATAACAGAGTCGGTCTGGCATGTTGTACGTACCGGCCTTGATGAGGGCCGGAGTATATCCATCGATTATAGGACCCCGGGGTATGAGAATTCGGCAAAACGGCGGATCAATCCTTATCATATCATCGGCCAGCGTGGGGAATGGTATTTAATCGGCTACACCCACAAGGATGAAGAGGTGCGGATATACGCCATGGCGAGGATAATGAAGTGCAAGCTGCTTAATGAACGCTTTGAGCATCCCGGAGATTTCTCTCCCGCAGACTACATTGATCCGGGTTTTGGGGTCTTTATGAAAGAAGAGCCGGTGGATATCGCCATCCGCTTTTATCCTCCCATCGCTCAGACTATTACCGAACGGTACTGGCATCCAAGTCAGCAAATTGAAAAGCTGGAAGACGGGAGTATCATTCTCAGGTTTACCAGCAATCAGCAGACTCAGACGATCTACTGGGTGGCCAAATGGGGAAACCGGGCTGAAATCCTGGAACCTGCGGAGCTCAGAAAAAAGGCGGCGGAGTGGTTTGCAGGGGCGGCTGAGAGGTATGGAGCCGAAGGAGCTAAGTAGGTTGAAAATGGATAAGAGTCGACAACGATTTAAAACAATCCCCTTGAACGGACGATGTGCTATGGAACCTGCCCCTGCTATCTTGTCACAGTTGATCATAGTGAAACGGTTACCTTCAATGGCACAATGCATCTTGAGAAACTTGGATTGTACTCATGGAGTATAGATGCTGGGGCTATAGAATCTCTCAACAATGATATTGAAAAGTACGGTTACTTCTCTTTACAGGAACCTACAACATATATGACATGCTATCCATCATGTATTACATCAATTTTACTGCAGGATGGGACATACCGGGAGATTCAGCATTATTATGGTGAAGACCTATACCCTAAAGAGC
>CAYMWV010000051.1:0-15604 GCA_964394395.1 uncultured Sediminispirochaeta sp. | reverse complement strand
AAAGAGCATTGAAAATATCATTGGAGTTGATGACTTTCTTGGAAAGTAAAAAGTACTGAAATTAAATTTTTCGTATTGATCAATACTAACAGCTCATTCCCAGATACGCAGAGTTCCATTTGTACTACAGGAGAGGATAGTTCCATCGGACCGTTCAAGGACACCTTGTACTACACCGGTATGTCCAAGAAAGGTATCTGTAGCTTCCCCCCTGCTGTTCCATTGTCGTAGTGAACCATCTATGTGCCATGAAAGGATTCTTCCATCTCTGCGAATCAGGCAACCGGACATTCTATTATCAGTTTTCTCAAATGGTGGATCGGAGGCTGTTCTCCCCGACTATTCCAAATACGCAGTGTGCAATCTAAACCCCATGAAAGCAGGTTCCCATTTGGAAGGATGCGCACATCAAATATCTCAGCAGTATGCCCATCAAGTACTGCCACAGCTTTGCCTCCTTGATCCCAGACCCGAAGAGCTCCATCATGGCCCCAGGAGAGAATGCTTCCATCGTCACACTCAAGAGCTCCATTCACACAATATGCATCACCATCCATAACGCTCAAGGGAAGCCCATACTCACTCCATATTCTTAGAGAACCATCGCCTCCCCATGAGAGGATGTTCCTATTTTTACAAAGAAGGGCACCTGATATGGCATGAGTATGTCCGTTCAGTATCGCCTGTTCTTCTCCTGTGCAGCTCCATAAGCGTAAATTTCCATCCCTGCTCCAGGAGAGGATGCTATCATCTTTTCGTAGGATAGTATTTTCCACCACATCTGTGTGGCCTCTAAATAGAGATATTTCGTCTCCATTTTTACTCCAGAGGCGAAGTGTATTGTCAGAGCTCCAGGAGAGGATATTTGCATTTGTGAGTTCAATAACTCCATTGATTATATCGGTATGTCCTTTTATAACCAGGGAGTCTGAACGGATGTTTATAGGTTGATGTTTCATGGTGCTCCTTTAACGGATCAAGATTTCCATGTAAGTGGTTGATCTGTAATGTAGAGAATAGTATAGGGTATGGGACAAAAATTGTACCGGGGGGTGTTTATGATTAGGGGGATAGAGAAAAGATTTCATCTATAATAAAATAGAGAACGTACAATTTTCATCCATATTTAAATGGACATTGGGAGAAACGAATGAAGCATGAAATTGAAGAATTAGAAGTGAAAACAGTACCAGAGGATGCTAACCCAGACGGGACTGGTGAAAGTTATCGCTATCGTTTGGAACTTATACCTAAAATAAAAGTTGATCCAAAGGTAAAAGGGAAAACAGTATGTGTTGTTATGCAAAACCCAAGCAAAGCGACGGCTATAGAATCTGATTTATCAGTAAATAAATTAAAAAAGATGATACTTGATAAAGAACTATTTGGACCAGTTAAAAAGCTGGTTATTGTAAACCAGTTTGCCCGGTATCAAACGAAGGTTGACTATGATTCTAAAGACGATCTTTTTAATGATACAGATAATGACGAACATATTTTTAAAGCATTTGAGAATGCCGATGTTATTATTATTGCCTGGGGCTCTTCTAATAAATACCGAAAACGGCAGGCTAAAATCATTCGCATGCTAAATATGATTGAATCTGGGAAAGAAATCTTCTTTACAAAGACACATCCTGCGGTTGCAGACCGTAATAGATATAAAGATGATCCTACAGATTATTTTATACCGCCACCAGCTTCCCCAAAACCGGAAAATAAACATACTTTCCAATCACCTTCTTCCCCTGCGCCGCAGTGATCGCTTTTGCATAAGCCTGAAGCTGGGCCGTATACTGCAATGCGTGTTGCTGGTACTTAGGCCATGAATAGGTTTTATGATCAATGATGATATAGCCCTCTTCTGTTTCCACCAGCATATCAACCCATCCCTGGGCTATCTGAAATAATTCATTTCGAAGAGAAAGGGGCCATTCTCTAAAAAACTTTGCTCCCGGAAATTTCTGCTGGAGAAAAGTTACCAGATTAGCTCTTGCCTTTGTGAGATCAGAAGCCGTAATGTACTCTTCCAGGCCATAGCTGCGGATTATCTTTGAAGCAATGGGTTCAGCTCCAAAGGAGGAAATTACCTCATCATCAACAGCAAACCAGGAATGAACAGCATTGCCCAGAATCACTGGGTCGCATTTTTGCTTGACAGGTATACCGTTTTCAAAATCTGCAATCAGTTCTGGCTGCTTTTCAGAAGTGGCGTTGTCTTTCGACATTCTGCTTGGTTGAATATACTTTTGGGGATGCTCTGGCTGGGAATGCACAACTTGGTCTATCCAGGAATCATTCTCTTCCATGACAGCTTGCTGTGTTGTTTCCGGTGTATACTCGAAGGTATCTACAGAAAGTAGATGCTCCTTTACAGCTATTTCCTGTCTGCCCGGCTCATGGGGTAAATCGATAAGACTATTTCCATCTTCATCGGTAAGGCGGTCCAGCCATGCTGTTTCCAGGCTTTCCCCGCTTTTCGTCACCTTTTTCCTTGCACTGATGACAAGTTCATTTTGCGCCCTGGTCATGCCTACATAGAGGAGACGGGTATCTTCTTCTATGATCCTTTGCCGGAAAGGTAGGTAATCCGGATGGTTGTCGATTAGAGAATCAATGGCATCAAATTTTTTCTGTGCTCCGAAAGGCCAGGGCCAGCAAATGATGTTTCTATCTTTTAATGGATCGGAAAGGGAAAAGCCATCAGTTTCTTTGACCCGGACTCCAAAAAAACTATCACGGATGCCCTTGTTCAGACTTGAAAGAACTACTACGGGCCATTCAAGTCCCTTAGCTTTGTGGTAGGTAAGTATCTGCACACTGTTTGCACCAATACCCTGGGGCTGTGACAAATCGCTTTCTTTCATATAGCGGATAAATCCGGTCAGAGTGACAGGTCGCCTTAAAGAGTGACAGCTGCTTGCGTAATCGGAGGCAGCAGAAGATACGGCTTCCAGATTTCTCCCACGGGTTTCAGGGTTATTCCAGGCCGTTATAATAGTCTTGATATCCAGGCAGTAAATGATTTCAGAGATGGCTTCCCGGGGTGTCCAGGTTTTCACATGGCTTCGAATTGATTCCAGGCTTCTGATAAGATCATCATCAGATAGTACTGCAACACTCTTTTCAGGTTTTTGCATTAACGGTTCAAGCCATTTGCCATAGAGATAGTGATACGGGTGCAGATGGGTGATTTCTGCCAAGGCAAGGGTGTCAAATTTATCATGGAGATACCGCAAAGCCGCCATCACCAATTGGCATTCCCGGCTTTCCAGAAGGTTCCCTTTTGGTGCCGAGGCATTTATCCCAATCGATTCCAATGCTTCACTTAAAGTAGTACATTCATTATTGGTACGGCAGAGAACTGCAATATCGCCTGGTGAATACCTGGTGTTCCTTGAGAGATAATCACTGATTCCGTTGGCCAAAGCATAAACTTCCTCGGCGTTGTTTGAAGCTGTAAGATTCCACGTTTCAATTGTACCACCGGAAGCTTCTGCAGTCCGGTCTGCCGGTACGGAGAGGACAACCTTCTCTTTTTCAATGGTATGGAAGGAGTATGAAAACAGAGCATTCACGAAATCTATCAACACTTTTTTCGATCGCCATGAATAGGGGAGAATCTCACTGGTCCCAATAACTTCTGCTGCATGTTCCATGAGAACCGGGTCAGCACCCCGAAAACCGTATATCGCCTGTTTGGGATCACCAACCCAGGTTGATGCTCCGATAATGGTTTGCAGTTCTAGGAAAAGGGAAAGCTGGATGGGGCTGGTATCCTGAAACTCATCTACAAAAAGATGGCCCAGCCGCTCGGACAGGGATTTTCTGACTGAGCTGTTGGTCTTGCATATCTCAAGTACCTTGCTTTCCTGGTCAATGAAGTCCATGTAGCCCTGCTTGTGCTTGTAATCATCATAAATACGCAAGGATTCGGATGCGCAGGAATAGATTCCAGTGATGAGGGTGCTCATATCTTTTTGGAATAACGGGTGCTGAAGAACCTTTCCGGTCCAATGGAGGAGATCGGTGATCGCTTCCTCCCCATCTTTTGCAGTTTTCGATTTTGAGAGATGCACCCAATCTGCCCAGCTCAGGCGGTCACCGGCTCTCATGATCTTCTGCTTATCCTTCAATTCCTTGAGCACATTGGCAGTGGTCTTCTTCAAGGTTTCAATATTTTCCAGAGCTTCAATACCATAGTCCAGGGAGTCAAATACTTTTTGATCAAGATCGATAGTTGTAGCATCTTCTATCAGCTGAAGAAAGGAGAGCATGGAATCTTTCCCCATCTTTTCAAGACGGCCGACACTGATATTCCCCGAACGGACCTTGTCGACAATGGTACGGACAATGGTTCTCCAGTCGTTATCACCCTCCATTGAAAGAAGTTTTGCAGCGGGATCAATGGTATCGGCATGCCTGGCGATAACTTCATCAACAGCAATTTTGAAAAGACGGTACGCATCCTCTTCGGCAATAACATCAATCGAGGGAGAAAGCCCCGCATCAATAGCGTATTCTGTCAGTATCTTTCCACAGATGGAGTTGATCGTTCCAATATATCCGTCACTGACCGCCATAGCTGCTTTTAGGTTACCCTCATCAATCAGCTTCTGGCTGATCCTGCTGCGAAGCTCAGATGCAGCTTTTTTGGTAAAGGTGATTGCCATTACCCGAGAGGGATCGTGTCCCTGGTTAATCAGGTCGAGGATTTTCTCCGTGAGGCGGTAGGTTTTTCCCGAACCAGCTCCGGCATTGATAATGGAAATATTCTCTATCTCTTTATTCATTGCTGCCTTCTTTATATCCGCAGAGAATCGAGTAATCACAAAAGGTACAGCCCGGTTTCAGGTAGATACCATCAACACCTTCCGCTTCTTCGATCATGATCTCTTTCAAAGCATTATCAGAAAGGTTTTCAGATTCCTGCAACAGGAGCTCTCTTACACCATTGGCAAGCAGCCTTCCATTGCCGATTTCTTCGAGAGAACTGAAACAGCTCTCTTCACCCCGGTTCCAGATTTCATGCCAATGGGAATAGATGTCCCTTTCTGCATTGAGTTGCCGTTTTCCCAAGATGGGGGAGTCACTAAGTATCTCAGCCTGGGCAAGCATGAAAAACCCTGCATGTTGATTGTGAACGCTCTCGGAGGGATTGTCTCTTCTCAGCAGCCAGGTGTATACAGCGAGTTGTAAAGCGGTACCGGATTCAATCGCCTCCTTCTGTCTTTTACTGCTCCCGGTCCATTTGAAATCAACAATAAACCATTCGCCATTATCAGACTCCAGTAAGAAGTCGATGGTTCCTCTGAAAGGAATACCCCTCACTTCTGCAGTTATCTTTTTCTCCTGGAATCGTGGAGAAAGCTTATAACTGATCAGCAGATTATTAAAAGCTGTGATTCCACGTATGAATGCGGACCGGTACCTGGCCAGGTCAACCGATTTTCCGGGAAGAAGGAGTTCTGATGCCATCTGGGGAAGCAGTTGGTCAAAAAGCGAACCCGATAGCCCGGCAACTTCCTCAGGTCTTAGCGGAGCGGTTTGCTCCCGGTACAGTTCTTCCACAATCCGGTGGATGAATAATCCAAGCATACGCCCTCCGGTGGGTATCTGGTACATCTTGGATGAAGAGAGGCCTATCCAGTACCGCATTGCCCATTGCATAGGGCAGCTGATCAATGAGCTCATTTGGGTAAATGAGAGAGCTTTGGGTTTGATAGTGCTGTCGGCTTGAATCTCTTTCTCCGCTTCAATTCTGGAACCGGGGTGCTTATCAAGCTTTACAAGTTGGAGTGATCGGCCTGCACATTGCCATCTTCCTTCAGCGTCTGTAAGGTCTTCTGTAGAAACTTCGGTAATAGATTTCTGGCTGCAAGCTTTCAGTTCGTGATAAAGAGGATGAATCTCAGTTTCTTCCAGCTCATCGAATCTGGGGAGAACCAGCAACAATTTCTTTTTGCAGTGACCAAGGGCAGTGAAAAAATGGTGCTTGTATCGCTCCTGTCGCAGAAGGGAACTCTCCGGCTGATATCCTCCGGGCTGAAGTGCTTCAAGCTCAGTAGCATCCCAATGGATGGATTCCGGATCACCGGTAGAGATGAATTTCCACCATACAAGTGTTTCACAATCATGGGAAACCTCTGCCGGGTGAGAAGCCACCAAATAGTTCCCCGCTTCCAGTTTTCGGTCCGATGAAGTGAAGCCGGAGCCAATTACCGATTCGATTATCCGTTCCAGTTCTATTCTTGGCAGATGTCTACTTTCTGTGCAAAGCTTTGTTATCTGGTTAAAGTGATGTATCACCGTGGAAATTGAAGGATCAGAACCCAGGTAGCTTGTAAGTTGTTCCATAGCCCACCGGCAGCGCTCTATCAGTTTTCCCGCTGGTACACCTTCATCAGGGTTGAATTTCTCTTTATGAAACAGTGAATCAAGCCTCTGTGCAAGGGCTGCATCTCCCTTATCGTGACCTGCGATTTCTTCCAGTGCTGACTTCCAGCATCTGCCTCCCCATCCAGACTCTTGTGTTAATGCTAATAAGAGTTTCCGGGCAGCGAAGTACGGTACCGGTGATACGGGAAGGGTCAAGAACTCTGAAAGTAGATAGATGTCGCTTGCTTCCCAGAGAAGGGAGAGAAAGAGCGGAACTATTTGTAGCACCGATCGATCAGGAGATGGATCATTTTTTGCGATAGCAGGTAGTCCCATGCGATGGAATTCCTGATCAAGTTCCCTGCTTTGCTGCTCGACAACCAGGGTTACCGTATTGTTCTGTTCAGGGCAGCTTGACAGATACCTGGAGATGAAAGTTGCGGCATCAAAGGTATCCTGTGCTTTAATCAGGGTGATGGAGGGAGGAAGGGTAGGCTCACATCTGTTTCTGTAAAAGAGAACTCCTCGCACCTGTAACAGATAAAAAAGTTTCTTCCAATGGCCCGGTACAAGATGATCCGGTTCCATCATGGTCACCGATTTAATATCACAAGTGTATGTGCCGAAAATCGATTTCAATAACGAGATCACTTCCAAAAGCTGTTCTCCCCTGCATGGAGAAAGGGGAATGTCGGATGATTCCAGGGCGATGATGGTGGCAAGCCTTGCCGTTACCGGTTCCAGCGGGGAACCGTCCCAGCCATTCATGTAGAGATCATCCCGCCGTTGAAGCAGTTGTCTTGAGGTGGACCAGGGGTCGGCGGAGAAAGATTCTCCATACCACGTGCTCCAGGATGTGTCATTGCGAATCCCCTCTTCCAGCCTGGATCGGTAGCTTCGTATCCGTTCCGCAGAGCTCACTTCGGGAAATACCAAGCCAAGATGGTTTGAGAGAAGGCTTATCAAACCGGCAGGTCCTGTTCTCAGCTCACCCAAAGAGGCAGCTTTATCAGAGAAAGGTGAACCCTCATGGAAAAGGGAAAAGGTAATATGCATCACTACTCCACGTTTTTGATATCAGCTTTTATGTACTTACTTTCCATCCCGCATCAAAAAGCTCATTCAGAGTCTTGAAGGCTCCAAGAAGCTCATCGGTTTTATAATCGTAGATTTTCCAGTCCCGCTTTAAAGCATCTGCCATGGTTATATATCCGTAGGCCTTGGAATCCATCACAGAATTCATGTTACATCCCTTATTAGGGCCTCCCAGATTAAGAGAAAATGGCACCATTTGTACTTCTTCAAGAATTTTCCTTGATAATTCCCGTTGATCTTCACGAACAACTAGTTCAATGCACATTTGATATCCTCCTTTCGATTCAGTATAGCATAAGATCATGGACAAAAGATGTCCCGGGCTAAAAAATTACAAATGTGAAAGAAACATAGAAATTTTTGAGTGCGGTACACCGATTGTCTCTCCCCTTGGGTAGATTTCTAACTGGATAGGTTGTAGTACGGCTTTGAATCATACACAATGAAGTATAGGAGATGTAGATGGAAGAACTCAGATCTTTAAACACCCTTTTTGAAAAGAAGTTATTCAGAATACCCGATTACCAAAGAGGGTATGCATGGCAAGAAGAACAGCTGAGAGATTTCTGGGAGGACCTTATCAATGTATCTGATGATCGATCTCATTATACGGGTGTCTTAACATTAAAGGAGGTTTCACCATCTGAAATTAGGGAGAACACAAACGAGTATTGGCTTGTTGATGATCATGCATACAGGCTTTATCATATCGTTGATGGTCAGCAAAGGTTGACCACGGTTGTGATCTTCCTACAAGCATTTATTGATTGCATAAAAAGCTTTCCTGAGAATGAAAGATTAGAGGATAAAAAGATTTATATCTCTGATAGCCTTAGTATTGAAGATATCATTGAAAGGTTTCTCTTCAAGGTAAAACCAACGGGGAATGAATATAGAACATATAAATTCGGCTACACCGAAGATAACCCAAGTTATGATTATCTAAAATACCGTATATTCAAAGAGGCAGGAGCTGGGACCATTGATGAAACCTTCTACACATTAAATCTAAAGAATGCCCAAACATATTTCTTTGAGCAACTATCAGAATTATATTATCAAGAGGGAATGAGCGGTCTAAAAGAAATCTATAAAAGACTCACAAAGCAATTTTTGTTTAATGAGTATGTGATCAAAGACGAGTTTGATGTATTTGTCGCCTTTGAAACAATGAATAATCGGGGTAAGAAACTATCAGATTTAGAATTATTAAAGAACAGACTTATCTACCTTACAACACTTTACACAGGAGATGAGTTGGATTCTGCAGATAGGAAAACTTTAAGATATCACATAAATTCTGCATGGAAAGAAGTCTATCATCAATTAGGAAGGAATGAAAAACGCCCACTCAATGATGATGATTTCTTAAAAGCCCATTGGATTCTGTTTTTTAAATATTCAAGGAAAAGGGGCAATGACTATATTGAGTATCTATTGAAGGAATATTTTTCACCCAAGAATATACACATGAAAGTTGAGAAAGAAGTTGTATTGGATTCTCCTGAAATGGTGAATGCAGATTTTGACGGAATTGAGAGTGATGAAGAGAATGTCGAGTTACCGGAAGAGATCATTACCATTGAAAGGGCTGCATTAGAACCTGTTGAAATAAAGAACTATGTACTGAGCTTGAAGAATTGTGCACTCCATTGGTTTCATTCATATTTCCCAAGATTGTCCGATCTAAATGAAGAGGTTAAAGAAGCACTCGATAGATTAAATCGGATTGGAATGGGATATTTTCGTCCCCTGGTAATGTCGATTTTGAAAAATGTAGATGATGATAAAAAGATTATTAGAAATTTCGATGTAATAGAACGATTTATTTTTATAGAATTTCGACTTAACCAAACAAGAAGAACCTATCGGGATAGTGAGTTCTACAATTATGCCAGGGAATTGGATCAGAGGATGATTACCATTGAAGAAATCATGCAAAGAGTGGAGGAGCTTATTTCATATAACATGGAGGAAGATGGCTCATTCAGAATTGACCCTTTCTATGCCTATATCAAGAAGCAATTTGAAAGTGGAGGAAGATATGGCTATTATGGTTGGCATGCATTGCGCTATTTCCTTTTTGAGTATGAGTTAAGTCTGGAAGGCAACAGATCTAGAAAAGTTTTCTGGGAAGATTTGGTAAAGAATCCAAGGGACAAAGTATCTATTGAGCATATCTTCCCACAAACTCCAGAAAAGGGATGCTGGAATAGAACTTTCAGCAATGTTGGAAAAAAAGAATATTACAAGTATCAGGGTTCCCTGGGGAACTTACTGCTTCTTTCCCAATCAATTAATAGTTCTCTTCAAAATGATGGTTTTATTGAGAAGAAAAGACCTAAATATAACAATGAAGGGGTAAAGATAAGAAATGCTTATTTAGACGGGTCTCATTCGGAGATAGAAGTAGCTATGGAAACCGATTGGACACCTGAAACGATCAGGGAAAGGGGGATTAAATTACTGACATTTATGGAAAAGAGATGGGATATCAGATTCAGGGATCAGAAAACAAAAGAAGCCTTGCTTTTCCTCGAGTAGTAAGACATCCAAAATTCATTGCGTTAGAAAAATGCACAAAGGGATAGATTGTTTTCTTTATAGATATCTGTATCCATAGTAGTATATCTTCCATAGTAGTATATCTTTATGAAAATAACCTTAAACTTTCCAAATAACCTTATATAACAACCGAGAATTAGGGTAGCTGTTGATCTGGGTAAGCCATTTGGCTATTTTTAGCCTAATTTTCCTATTATTTGTAATTTGAGAAGCAGAAAGGGCTACTTGAACCAGGCCGACCGGAGGAATGGTGATACCGTTTATTTTTTCTGGTTGTGCAAATTGAGACTGGCCTGATAAAATGAAAGAAAGAGGATAATATGAATCTAATTATGTCAACTATTAGTGGATCTACGGACCTGCGGCAGATCTTCTCTTCACTGCGCAAAAAAGCCAGAAAACGCTCCATTCAAACGATGATCTTGACTTCAGGTACTCTCATCGTTGAATTCAAAACTGACAGTGAAGCGTATATACGACTGCTATTAATAAATGACGACGAAGACTCTGCTGTTGTTTACGTCAATTCGTCAGCGAAGATAACAGATAAACAAAAGATTCGGAGCCTGAGACGATTTTTAAAACAGTTGAAGATTGACACTGCCAGTACAAACAACTTTGTTACAGACGATAGGACAATAAATAAGTTCATTGAGCAACGGAAAACGAAGTTTGACTCATATGCTAATGATTCGACAGCCGAGAAATGGCAGTATAAGAAGACTCTTGGAGACTACGTCTTTGAAGGTCTTTCCAAGCTAATCATTTTCACCTTCACAATACCATTGAGAATACTGGTTTTTATCATGAAATCGGCGTCCGTTACGGGAAGTGAGCCAATACAGAAACAGAGGGCGACCAATAGTTCACCAGCCAAGAAATCGGACAGAAAGGAGTATGTAAAAAAACGAAGCGGGGAGACCATAGGAATAATGATATACCATGCGAACGGAGATGTTACCGGCCAGTCTCGAAGTGGTAAACAGTTATGTGTTTACCGGGCCAACTCAGACGAAACCCGACATGGAGGGAATGGTAGCTTCCTGTACCGAGGCAACAATGTAAGAGGCGTCGTTCAAGATTACGCTAACAAGCATTACTAGATAGTGTGAAAACGAAATCGGGCGGGTCCGATCAGGTATTCACTTGAACTGCGGAAACCTTACAATCGCATTTGTTGCAAGAGGTGCAATATTTGAGGAAGACAGGCCGCCGGAGGAGCCGATGGTTAGAGTTGCGATCAGAGCTGACGTACACCAATCCGATCATGGAGATCAAATAGTCCGCCTGCATGTCACTATCTCTGCCGGAGGTTCCAAGTATGCCGTCATTCGAATACCATTGTGATGAGTCGGAACGCCTCTTTGGTTGCCGATGGGAAGAGGTGCACCGTTGGCTCGATGAGTTTGCCGGACAGGAACCGTACGGTTCGCGCCACCGTTTTCTCCGCCACCATGAAGAAGGAATCAAGGAAGCCGTTGCGGCGTTCGGACCGGAAGTGGAGCCGGTGGCTTACCGCCATATACTCTCCGACCTGGAGCACGAGGGCTGGACCGAGAACGCCCCCTTCCCCCGCAACGCCGACCACTATCGGAAAATCGGATTATGGTAAGACGAAGCGCAATTTTCCCGCATGGTTGCGGGAGATGAGTGAGAATAGGATCGATGTGGTAGTGTGTTTGACACCGGACGAACAGATAGCCTTGGAGAGAGACGCTTACGACGCTCGTGTAGCCTGGCTCCTCGGTCACTTGTGGCTGCACGGAGATGCCGTAGAACTCGTTGGAACCGAACAAGACGGTACTTTCTTGCTACCGAGAGACGAAGCCACGTCGAGCCGGGGGGTATGACGATTTCACGGGAACACGTTGCTGCGATGTGGCAGGAGTGGTACCACCAAAATGCCCAACGATTCCGGTACTCTCCTATTCCTGTCGGCGAGAAGGCTGAGGGTGGCAGGTATACGATTGCGTTAAGCGGGATCACGCCGAGAATCCGATTCGTGTTGTATGCGAGCGGTCGGGGTGGAGATGTCTACATTCTCGACCGAAACGGCGAGTTCTGGGATTTTCTGCTGTGGCTTGATGCGCCTGGGGAAGAAACGCAGCACGACGTTGTCCACGATACCTATGAGCCGTTTCTGAGATGGGCGAATGCGCTTGAACAGGTCGACCAGATCCATCTTGTCTCGACGCCGGACCGGGGGGTTAATGCAACGCAATTCATCTCGGCGCGGGACGTCGAAGGAAACCGTGATACATTGGTCTACAATGACAAGATCCAGTCGTTTACGAAGATTTCTGAATCACGCAATGAATCGACTTTACAGCTTTTTGACGAGGTAGTCGTACACGAATGAATAAATCCACGTTTCGTGCCTGGCATAACACACTCTTGCTCGGTCCCATGGCTGGAATAAGATGCTCCGTTATACGACTGGTTGGACAGACTTGACGAGGCCGGGATATCCGCCATTGTGTGTCTCAATCCTAATAATGAAATCAGCCTGCTCTCCCACATCTACCGTGACTGGCGACGGGAGCAGGCTGACCCAGGCATACAGTATTTCTCATTCTATCCAAAGTACTAAAACATGGAAAAAAATCCGTAAATAATCAAGTACGGTACATCAATTGTCCATTCCCTGTGTTTACTCTCTCATCAACACATTAAAAGAACATGGCGGAAACAGTATGGCAAAGGTGTGTCCACGAAAGAAAGATGTTGAGCTGCCTTTGACGTTCTAAGCTGTACCATTTAAAAGCCTGGAGTAGTATTCCTTTGGAAGCTGCTTCAGGTGACCAGTTAACTGATAGGAGAGATCAGATGGTAAGAATATATATCCTGGTAAGTGGTTTTCTTTTCCTGCTGATGTTACTTGAAATACTTAAGAGTGATTTACGAAACATTGAGACAGTATTGAGGTGCACCACCGATTATTTCAGAAGAGAAAAGAAGAAGAAAAAGGGAAAACCGGAAAGTTTGTATGAAATAATTAGAGGGAATGTTGATAGAGGATTTCGTCTGATTTCGCTATGCCGTATTCTGTTGATAATTACGGCGGTCTCTGCGCTTCTCACTTTAAGAATAAGCATGGTTTCTGCGTTGCCTGATATCATGAAGGAAATTCTTCTCACCGGATATGGAATAACTATCGTGATAATAGCATTTATTCTTTATCTGGTTGCTCAATCCTGGGGCATTATTAAAATGGTAAAAGAAAATCGATTAATTGAAGCGCTTATGAACAGGATGAAAGATGATGAGTTGTTATAAAACTGCGTATCTGCAAAGCCTTCAAAAATTCTCAAAACGTAAAAGTCCTATGGTTCAACCTTGTCTCACCCTCATTATCTACCACTTTCTCTATGACAACGTCGGGGTAAGCAGTGATGATCGTCTTGAAGCGAGCAGGATTCTGAAACTGGAATGGAATCGCTTTAAAAAGAAGATCGGAAAGCCATTCAGAGAGTACATTGAAGATGAGCTGGAGTTTAATGAGGAGGCGAAGAAGATAAAGGAAATATTGATAGCAAGCGGAGGAATAGAGGGATTTCTTGATTTGGCAGAAAAGGAAATAAATGAAAGGAAGATGCTTTATGAAATGTAAAGTTTATAGGGGCGCAGTACTCTTGATTATGGCGTTTCTGCCCGACAAAAGAAAATTCATACTCTTGGGAAAACGCAAGCATCGTCCTTGTCCCGGAACCTGGTCGTTTCCCGGGGGAAGGAAAGAACCGGAGGATGTTTCCTTCCCCCATACTGCGCTGCGGGAAGCTATGGAGGAGATATGGTTGCCTCAATTAAAAGACATGGAGACCGAGAAGCTCGATCCAGTATTTTCCCGGAACTTGATTTTCTTTCGGTGGATTACCTATGGAGTGGTTATTAAGTGTTATACCCTGCCTGCAGTGGGAATTCGACATGAATTTTCCAATATTGAGTGGTATTCAAGAAAACAATTACCTAAGCCTCTCCACTGGGGTGTTAATCCAGCTATCAGAAGGGCCATGAAAAAGTCTCTTCAACTCAGACATATTAATAGTGTTTATCTACTACTAAGGGGATAAATGTTTTAAGATACGGCAGTAAAACTTTAATTTTCATATCTTCTTCGGATTTTATTTTTGAGTTAAAATCCGAAATATTGTCTAAAATCCATGTTTTTAAACTCATCTATTCTTCATCTCCTGTTTCTTCGCCAGCCACGGACGGCGGGCGTCTTGGGGGCGGGATTAAGAAATTGTTTATCTAAATCTATCATATTTGCCACCAAAAAGTCTTGCGCAGTTTTTCGTCTAACGTTCCGGGCGTATATGACGTTTGCCCAAAGGGCAAATGTGCCGAAGGGCAAAGGCGAAGCTGGCAGAATATACGCCCTGTTATAAGCAGTACAAAAATCATCTTGCAATATTCACAACAGCTTCCCAATTGTTTAAAAAGTGCGAAAAATCCCGATTTACATCAATCTGATCGTATTGCAATTCAATTATTTTTTTTTGATCCTTCTTTTTCAAGCCACGAGTTTCAAAACATTTCCCATCTTTCGTAATCCAAAAGTATGTATTAATTGTCTTTGGACGACCGTGTAGAAAAACCAATTTTTTCAATAATTTATCTGGTTCAATTATTATGAAAGAAATTTTCTTATCCATAAAACTATATGGTGTTAGAAACCATAAATCAGCATTTGATTTCTCAATTTTTTCTGTATTTAGTGTCCACCAACCACAAGCTGTTAGATTTTTATGAAATATTGCCTTCATTTCTGGTAAAAAGTCTTTTGAGAATTTTACTTGAATACCTGCATTCCTACTCCTGTCACCGCTGTTAGATATTAACAAATCAGTTCCCGTATCCTTTGATGGAACCCAGACTTCACAATTAGGGAACTTTTTTTCAAGTTCATTTCCGACTAAATATTCACCAGCATGTATTGAAAAAATTGGTTTCATTTAAACTCCTAATCTTGATTTTTGTATTGCCTAAAACGCCTTTTAACGCCATGAATTCATCTCATCTAACCACCAAAAATCCTCTGTTTCCCACATATCTGCACCTATTTGTTCTCACATCCCGCATCTGCCTATGTGTTGTTCGTCCACGAAGCGCAATTAATTGATTTGTTATGTTCCAATTATATTAACTATTGCTTCTTTAAGAAGTTTTCTTCGTTTATTATAAAAAACTTCAAAACTATTTAGTCCCAAATCAACATTATTAGGTATATAATTATTGTTTAGAAATGTTGTTTTATCATCTACATTGGGAGACCCATTACTATCCGAACCATTGAACCAATCAATAAAGCTTTTTTTATTTTTTGAACTATTTTCTCTTCCTTCCATAATTTGTAAATTGGGAATTTTATCTTTTTTATCAATCAATTCGATTATTTTATCATCATTAAATCCTAATCTTTTTAGTTTTTTTTCGGTGAATTCAGATGCAGGATGTATATGATCCATATGGAAATTAATTTGATTATATCTCAAATAAGGATATATCATAGATAATAAGACAAAAGCATTTATTCCTTTTTTATATTCTAGGAACTCATTAATAT
>CAYMWV010000050.1:0-19701 GCA_964394395.1 uncultured Sediminispirochaeta sp. | reverse complement strand
TGGCTGTCAAGAGAGTTGACGATTTGGGGTCCGGGGAGTACCATTACCGTATCATGGAGGGGATACGAGAGCAGCTTGCCTATCTTGCGGCAGCTGCAAAGCGGTATATTCGATTGCCTCTTGGAGAAGTAGATTATCATATGATAGTTACGGATCTGATAAAACTCTCCGGAGCAAAGCATACGGCAGTGAATCTCTTCCTGCCGGAACAGGATATGACCGTCACAAAGGCTCTCGGGACCTCATCTTCCATCCTTAAAGAGGTAGAAAAGATCCTTGGATTTGCCCTCTTGGGTCAAACCTGGCCCTTGGAAGATTACGCCAGAGAGTGGCTTTACTCACCCACTACCATCTGCAGTGGAAGCCTTCACGAGGTGTGCCAGAATCAGATGGCTCTCCCGCTTGTAAAGCAGCTGGAACGGCTCTTTCGTGTGGGGGATGTCTACGCCATCGGGCTCCGGGAGGGGGATCAAATTCTGGGGAATCTGGTGATGATTATGGGATCCGGAGCTCCTGCTCCGGAGACTGAGCTGATCGATACCTTTGCGGAGATGGTGGTACAGCTTCTCCTCCGTAAGGATGCTGAAAAGGCGCTGCAAAACGCTCTTTCCGAAAAAGAGCTAATCCTGCGGGAATCACATCACCGCATTAAAAACAACCTCTCCCTGGTGGCAAGCCTGGTTTCCCTGCAGCAGAAGGTGCTTCCCCGAGAGGCCTCGGGAGTGCTTACTTCCCTCTCAAAGAAGATCCAGGCGATAGTGCTTATTCATGAGCAGTTGCACAGCCGAAAGAGCGATGGCAGCTCTATCTATCTCGACGACTATCTGCGGCGGCTCAGTGATGATCTTCAGGATTCATTCTGGTCCGAGGATATCGCAATTCGCCTGGAGCTGGCTAAAACCGAACCGCTAAGAATCAAGGATGACCGGGCTATCCCCCTGGGCATCATCGTAACAGAGCTGGTCCTCAATGCGGTTAAGCACGCCTTTCCCGATCGGAGAAGGGGAACCATCACCCTGGAATACTCCCTGGAAGGATCGAAGGTTCAACTTTCAGTACGGGATGATGGGGTCGGTTTTAGCGGTGGGAGGGATATTGGTGAGCAGATCGATGAGCAGATCGATAGCAAGGTGGAAAAGAGCGAATCCATCGGTATGATGCTGGTAGACTCCCTGACCCAGCAGCTGGATGGAACCATCACCAGGAGAAACCTGCCCTCAGGAGGAGCAGAGGTGCTTCTTCTCTTTCCACTCGAAGAGCCCGCATCAGCTTAAAGAGCCCCCAGAAGAGGGAGCTTTGGTCTCACGGCTCCCCTTTAAGCCTCTTTCTGTAAGGCCCTCTCTCCGCTGAGTCTGTAATAGTCGAGGAACTCCACCAGCACATCTTCCGGGTCGGCGAAATCCCCTGTTTCTACCCGCTCAAGAAGGCGATCGTACAGGTGCCTCACATACTCCTTGATCTCCTCTGCTGTCTCCAGCTCATTTCCTTTCCCGGTAAAGAGTTCGGCGATGATGGTGTGTCCCAACTCCCGGGTAAAGCCGATATTCAGGTTGTTTAATGTAAAGAGTCCGGCGGAAACGCAATTTACACTGTGCTGCTTGATGAAGAGGATGCTGTCGGTGATCAGTATCGCCTGCTCCCAGAGGTACTTCTTTTCCGGAAGGTAGCGATCCGGATCTTCTGCGAGATGATCAATGATGCGGGTAATAACAAGAAAATTGTAAAAGACGATCTCCACATGGAGACTGGGAATGCAGAGCAGGTGGGGATCGAAGGTGTGGATCACCCTGAAATAGGGGCCGCCGATATTCTTTGGCCGGTAGGTGGTGGACATCCGCTTCCGGTACACCTTACCGCTCTCCCGGTAGAGAAGAGCTATCTCATCCAGGAAGTCTGCAATCTCCGGCAGCGCCCGCTCCCCAAACTCCCGGTAGAGGAAGAGCAGCGATTTGAGCCAGAGATGGGTAAAGGTGAGGTAGATCTTCACATGATGAGGGCTGAAAGGGATGGTCTCATCCAGGGGATGGTCCACCTGGATAACGGGGATCTTGTATAAGCCCAGCTTCCTTTTAAACTGGAGAATAAAAAACTCGCTGGTGATGGCCCCGATCACCCGCAGTGCGGCGGGGCGGGTTTTTCGCTTTCCCAGGAGGATCACTGCAGAGAGGATTGCGTTCTTCGAGGCGATTTTCCCATTGCTAATCATAATGGTGAGACTATACGGGTTTCGGCGGAAAGGAGCAAGATAGTTACGAGTCGGAAGAGAGAAAAGATCGGATCAGCACCTGCGGGTATCCCAATCGAGCCAGCCGCTCTTTCATTTCATCCATACGGTTTTGGGCTACGTTTGGCACTATGACCCGGTAGTGTCCGTTGGATGATCTCTCAAGAGTGGAGCTTATCCCGTTTGCTTCCAGGGTTTTTCGGCTTCGCTCTGCGTTTTCCCGGGAGGAAAAACTTGCAACCTGGATATGGCCAACCGCTGCTCTTGCTGCAGTCGCCGGGGTCGTTGTAGCAGCCCCTGCAGCCTTCTGCTCCTTCTCATGCCGTTTGTAGAGGTCCTGAGGAACGCCCCCGGGAGGCGGAGAGACTATCTCCAGCTCAACCGGGGCAACCCCGGTGGCCACCATGGAGATCTCTTCCGCTGCCGCCCGGGAGAGGTCGATCACCCTTCCTTCCACAAAGGGGCCCCGGTCGTTGATCCGAACCTCCACCTCTTCACCGTTTTCCAGGTTACGGACCCGGACAATCGTTCCAAAATCGAGGGTTTTATGGGCCGCAGTAAGTTTGTTGGTATCAAAAATCTCGCCGTTGGCGGTCTTTCTTCCCTGGAACTTTCCGCCATACCAGGAGGCTATTCCGGTCAACTCCTTGGCATTCGATTCGTCGGCATCAATCTCCTGGGCTTGGAGAGCAGTAATCGTTAATAGCAGAAAAAAGAGGAGAGTTCTTCTCATGTTTTTCTATCGGCACAACTCCCCTGGGAGCTTAAGTCACTTTTCCGGCTCTTCCAACGGTTTTTTGGAAGCAGATCCTTTGCAGCTGATCCAGCGACAAGGGCAAGAAAGGTGATGAAGTAGGGGAGGGCGAAAAGAAGGCTGGGCGAAATCCCTTCCGCTCCCTGGGCAATACCGGCGAAGGCGTCGGCCAGGGCGAAAAAGAGGGTTGCAATCAGAATGCCAGCCGGTTTTTTTCCTCCCAGATAGATGGCTACCAGGGCGATCCACCCCCTCCCGGCGCTGAGGCCGGGAACATAGGCTCCCAGCCGGAGGGATAAGAGACTGCCCGCAAGGCCGCAGGCGGCGCCGGAGAGCATGATGGTAATAATGCGAACCCAATCAGCATTCACTCCCCGGCTCCGCAGCACCTGGGGAGCATAACCGGCGCCACGAACCCGCAAACCGAAGGGGGTTCTGTAGAGAAGCCACCACACCGCTGGGACAAGAAGAAGCACCGGGAGTACCGCCCCCGATACCGGGCCGACCAGGGGAAGATCGATTCGGGGGATAAGAGGCGCTTCCGGGAAACGGAGCACTCCCCGGTTTGAAAACAGCAAGCCCGAAAGAAAGGTGATCAGCCCCGAGGCAAGGAGATTGATCGCCAGACCGGTGATAAAAATATTCCCCTTCAGATGAATCGCCACAAATGAGAAAAGTGCTCCTGCCAGAACTCCCGCTGCTACCGCTCCCAATATACCCAGGTAGAGATTCCCGGTGAGACCGGATATCACCACTGCGGTAAAAGCACCGGTGAGCATCAAGCCTTCCAGGGCGATATTGAGGATCCCCGCCCGTTCGGTTAAAAGGCCTCCCAGGGCGGCAAGAAGAATCGGGGCCATGCTGTCCAGGGCGCTGTTGATCACTCTTTTCTCTCCTTCAGCATCGGAATGGTGATAAGCAGAAACACCACCGCCTGCACTATGGTGGAGAGCTCCAGGCTGATGCTGCTGGAGAGGGTAGCAGTGGCCGACGCCTCCTCCAGGAATGCAAAGATCACCCCTGCAGGAATAACCAGCAAGGGGTTGTTGGCACCAATCAGGGCAACTGCTATCCCGTTCCACCCCAGCCCGGAGGTGGCTCCCTGGATTGCCCTGTAGTGGATCCCCAGAGTGGCGATCCCGCCGGTTAATCCATACATTCCTCCACTGATCATCATGGGCAGGAGATAGTAAACCCCTGTGTTTATCCCCCCGTACCGGGCAAAGCGGCGGTTGAGTCCGCAGAGTCGCAGTTCGTAGCCCCGCCAGTGGAAAAACAGAAAGCGATAGAAGATGATTGCCCCCGCAGGAGCTAAAAAAACTCCCAGGTTGAGATGGGATGGGGGGAGAATTTTCAGGATATGCAGTTTCTCAGGGATAGAAGGGGTAGAAAGGAGAAAGCCTGATGCATCCCGCAGGGGGCCGATCACCAGGTAATCCAGCAGATAAAAGAGTGTCTGCCCCAGGAGAAAGGAACCAATCAGCTCATCCACATCCCAAAGCTTCTTCAAAAGACCGCTAAGTCCTGCGATGAGCACTCCAACTGCAGTTGCAAGCAGAAGGGTGAGGAGAATCCCCACAGGCCCCATGAAAAACGAGGTGCCAGGCAGGCGGATTGCCACCATAGCTGCTACAAAGGCCCCAGCGTAAACCTGTCCCTCCCCTCCCAGGTTAAAGGTGCCTCCCCGGAATGCAACCGCCATCCCCGTCCCTGCAAGGATCAAAAGGCCCGCCCGGGAGATCATATTCCCGAAATAGTAGAGAGAAGAGAAGGGGCCGGTAAAAAAGATGGTGATGGCCCGGATTGGTTCTGGAGCGGCGATGATCATAATGAGAAGGGCCGTTGCCAGGGCGCCTCCAAGGGCGGCAAGGGGCTTAGCTACTCGCTGTTCCACCGTTTCAACCCTCCCCCGCTTTCTCGCCAGTTCCCTGAAGCATAATAAGCCCCGCCTTCTCCCTGTCCAGGGTGCTTCGCTCCATGGGAGGACTCAATACTCCCCCATGGAGGATGCTGATTCGGTCACCAAAATCGAGGGCGTCGTCCATCTCGCTGGTCAAAAGGAGAATGGTGGCTCCCCCTGCTTTTATGTTTTCAATATATTCCCCCAGCTGCCCCCGGGCATGGGGATCCAGCCCCTTACTCGGTTCAGCCAGAATGAGGGTTTTTGGTGCCCCTTCCAGCTCCCGGGCGATAATGACCTTCTGTATGTTCCCCCCGGAAAGGGAGGAGAGGGAATCCTTCAATCCGCCTTGAATCCCGTAGTGCTTACATTGTTCCCGGGAAAAGGGTTTGATTCCACCCCTCTTCCCCTCCCGGTGGTCCAGGAGAATTAAATTCTCTTCCACCGTGGAGTGGATACTTGCTCCCTCTTCTATCCTCTGGGAGGGGATATAGCCCACATCCTCTTCTCTCAGGAGCATCGGATCCAGGGAGGCCAATTTCTCATCTCCCAGGTAGATGGTGCCCCGGTCGGGGCAGGTCTCGCCCGACAGGATCATCTCCAAAGTTCGCAGCCCCGATTCTTTCATCCCCAGAATTGCATGAACCTGGGAAGCTGTTGCGGTGAAACTGATCTCCCGGATGGGGGGATATCCGGGGCAGCTGCAGCTTACTCGGTCAAACCGGATCTCTTTTCCCGGCACCTTCCTGCTTTGCGTTTCCGTGTTGCTCCGGGGCTCTCTCGTTTTCTCACCCCCAACTGTGGCCCCCGCTCTATCGTCACCTTCTCCCATAATCAGCCGGGAAAGTTCCCTGCTGTCGGTCTCTCGGGGGGGAAGCAGCGCAATGCGTCTTCCCTCCCGGAGAACCAGAATCCGATCCGCCAGATGGAGCGCTTCAGGTATCTTATGACTCACAAAGATGATGATTCTTCCCTCCTCGGTCAGATGCCGAATGATCCGGTAGAGGTACTCATGCTCTTCATCGTCAAAAACCGTACCCGGCTCATCCAGGATGATGATGCGGGCATCCCTGCTTAAAAGGTAGAGAAGACTCATATTCTGTCTTCCCACCCCATTGAGTTTACCTGCGCTGATCTCCATATCAAGATCGATACGGTAACGATCAGCCAGGGCTTGCAGTTTCTCTCTTCCCCTGCGGAAATCGGTTCTTCCGGGGAAACGGGTGGGTTCATTCCCCAAAACCAGGTTTTCCAGCACAGTAAAGGCGGGAATCAGCTGAACCTGCTGCTGTACCATCCCGATTCCCGCCCGTAAAGCATCCGAGGGGGAATGAAAGGAGACAATGCTCTCTCCCAGGCGGATACTCCCCCTATCCGGAGGGAGAAAACCGCTTATCACCTTCATCAGGGTCGATTTCCCGGAGCCGTTTTCCCCCAGCACTGCGATAATCTCACCACTCCGGGCGGTAAAGGAGATATCCCGGCACGCAATCACCCCGTTTTCCCGATACTGTTTCACAATATGTGAAACGGTCATTGCTACAGTGCTGCGGCCGGGGATGGTATTCATCTAAGCTCTTCAAGAATGGTGTGCATCTTCCGTCTCACCTCTTCCGGTACATGCTTGATATAGAGGGGGTTTTCCTCCGCAAAGGTGATCCAGGAATCTTTTACGCTGGCCATTTCGGCACTGCCCCAGGGGGTCTTTCCCTTGATGGCCTGGAGGGTTTTCTCATAAGCTGCCCGCTCCTGGGCAATGGCGGTGCTGCCGATTACCGTTCCCGGAGCTATCTCATACCCCTCGCTGTCGAACCAGATTACATACCGGCCCCGCTCCAGGGCGGCGGAGACCACTCCCTGGTTGGCCCCTCCTGCAATGGTAAGGATGATATCCACCCCTTTGTCGTAGAGGTCTCCGGCAAGCTCAGCCGCCTTGGCAGCGTCATACCAGTTTCCCACCACCCGAAAGCTGTTTTCTCCGTCGGGAACAAGCGCCTTTAGTCCCCTCTCAAAACCGGGACGGATCGCCTGGTTCATATCCGGGTACTCCTGTCCTACCACCATCCCCACCTTATGCGCTTCATTGGCACCCTTCATATCCGAGGATGTTACAAGAGCCGCAAAGGCTCCGGCCAGGTAGCCCTGTTCCATCTGGTTGTACCGGAAGGTGTGGATCGATGGGTTCCCCTCAAGAAATCCGTCGAGGATGAGAAACTTCTGATCGGGAAACTCCTCACTGATTGTGTTGCAGATCTCCGGCAGGGCGGGGTTACTGGTCACGATCAGATCCCACTCCCCCGATGCGGTGAGAGCCTTCACCTTCTCGAGCCATTCGCCCTGGTTGAAGCCCCCTTCGATGATCGACGCTTCGGCTCCTTCCGTCTCCGCAGCCGCTCTGTTCACTCCATCGGCCAGCATCTTGTAGGTGGGGCTCCCTTCGGTCACACCGGGAATAAAGACTGCAATGCGGAAGCTCTCATCCTTTTCGGCACAGCCGAAGATGAAAAGGGAAAGGGCGAGCACCGTCAGGATCATTAATCCCCGGGTGAAAATAGAGATACTTGTTTTACTCTTTTGTTTTTGCGCTTTTCTGTTCACTGATCCCTCCTGAAGGATCGAGACAGCGCTTTCCGGGAAGGTACAGGTAGTCTACACGTATAGCTAGGCTATCCCATTCTCTTCTCCCATCCAGACTTTCACTGTCGGTAACGGAATTGCACCGTTTCACCCTGCCGAACCGGAGCCCGGAGCAGGATTGCGGACTTTGACCGCCGGTCGGGACCTTGGTCCCTCCCTCGAAGAATATGGTTACAGGTAAATAGTACTCACCCCTCCCTTTTCAGTCAAGCGCCTTCTGCTGTCCTGCCGCTCAATCCTCTCTCTGTTGACCCGGCCGCAGTAGAGGTGCTATTCTCAGCCCTGGACCGCAAATATGGACCGCAAATAGCCAATCTGAGGTAAACCGCAGCATGAGTATAGTCAGACCGACAACGTTGGGGATCATCGCCTGTCCGGGAGCGGAGCAGTTCTCCGGCGAAGTTATTCGCCACATGAAGAAACAGTACGTCAAAAAGTATCTCAAACTTGCCTCGGATCTCTCCACCAAATATGAAATGGCTGTAGATGAGGTTTGGAAGATGATGAACCTCACCGAGGATCTCCATCGTATTGCCGGTGATCCCCGCCGCCGGCCGGTGGATCGCTACCGGCCTCCCCGGTTCAAGCTTCCGGTCCGGTTTACCCGCTTTGCCAACGGGGAGTTCAAAGCGGAGCTGATGTCATCGGTAAAGGGGATGAGTGTTTTTATCATCCAGGATGTGGAAAACCACTATCCTCTCAGCTTCTACAACTCGGATGATCCGGTTTCCCTCTCGGTAAACGACCATGTGGTGATGCTCTTTACCACCATCGATGCGGCCCTTGAGGCGGGGGCCGAGAGTGTTACTCTGGTTCTACCCACCTATCCCTACAGTCGGCAGCACAAGAAGAAGGGGAGAGAGGCCTTATCGGCCCGATGGTTTGGGCAGATGTGCGAGTACATTGGTGCCACCCGTATCATCACCCTGGATATCCACTCCAAGGAGATTGAAAACAGTTTCAACAAGCTGATTCTGGAGAACCTCCACGGCAGCTATCAGATAATCCGAAAATTGAAGGAGCTGGTGGATCTGAATGATCCCGACCTGGTAGTGGTCAGTCCGGATACCGGTGCGGTGGACCGGAACAAGTTCTATGCAGGTAACCTGAAAAAGCCCCTGGCTCTCCTCTATAAAGAGCGGGACTACTCCAGGGTAAGCAGGGACGCTTCCAGCAGCAATATCACCAATATTCGTCTTCTGGGAGATGTTGAGGGAAAGACCGTTTTTATGGCCGATGATATGCTTGGAACCGGCGGAACCCTGATCAAAGCGATGCGGGAGCTGAAGCGGATAGGAGCCCGGAAGATTATCGCCACTGCGAGTCTTCCCCTCTTTACCGGGGATGCAATCCACCACTTTGAGGAGGCCTACCGGGAGGGTCTTTTCTACCGTATTATTGGTACCAATGCGGTCTACCACGGAACAGATCTTCTCGAGCGGGAGTGGTATATCAGTGCCGATGTTACCGACCTGCACGCCCGAATAATCAGCCGCCTCCACCACGGTCGTTCCCTTTCCCCCCTTCTGGAGAACAGCAACATCATCCAGAAGCTGCTGCGCAGGGATTAGGGGAGAGCTATGGAGCGGAGTGTTCTTGCGGTAGATATCGGAACTTCTTCCATGAAGGGGGGGCTGCTCAGCCAGGAAGGGAGCCTGATTGCCCGGGCCCGAATCCCCTTGGTACAGCACACTCCCTGCGAACATGGCTTGTGGCGGGCCGAGCTCTGGGAAGAAGCCTTTATCGAGCTGATGGGCCAGCTCTTTCCCGGCGGCGCTTTTACTGCCCATGCAATCTGCATCAGCGGACACGGCCCATCGGTAGTTCCGATGACAACGGATGGAAGCTGCGCCGGCGGTGCTCTCCTCTGGCATGACCGAAGAGATAAGCGAATCGGCGGGGAGCCCTCATTCTTCCTGCCGAAAATGGCCTGGTACAGGGAAAACGCTCCGGAGATATGGGATCGAACCACTTCGTTTCTCGGATGCCCCGAATATCTGGCGTTTCGTTTAACCGGTGATGCCCTTTTCTACACCCCCTCCCGGCATTTTATTCCCCATCTCTGGACCGAAGAGGGAGCAGCCCGCTACAACATCCCCCTGGGCCTGCTTCCGCCTCCAGTTAAAACCGGAGAACCCGCCGGGGTGGTCTCTTCTGCCGGGTCGGAGCGTTTTGGCATCCCCGCAGGAATCCCGGTGGCGGCAGGGGGCTCCGATTTCCTGATGGCCCTCCTGGGAAGCGGGGTGGTGCGTCCCGGGATGACCTGCGACCGGGCGGGTACCAGCGAGGGGATCAACTTCTGCAGCAAAGAGATGGTGAAGCACCCGAGGGTGAGAACCCTGCCCCATGCGGTGGAGGGGCTCTACAATGTGGCGGGAATTCTCAGCTCTACCGGGCTGGTTTTCGAGTGGTTTCGCCGACTTACCGGCCAGGAGGGGCGGGAGTATGAGTCGATGCTGAGGGAGATTCGGGATGCTGCCTTTCTACCGGGGCCCCTCTTTTTCCCCTCCCTCCATCGCGGGGCAGTCTGGGAGTTTTCCGGAGCCCTTTTTTCGGGGCTGCAGCCCCGGCACGGGCCGGTTGAGCTGGGGGTTGCGGTGGTATCAGCTATCGGTTTCGGTATCCGGGATTGTATAGAGGGGCTGCTTGCTTCGGGTTGTGCACCTGCAGTGATGCGGGTCTGCGGAGGTCAGGGGCGAAGCCGTATCTGGAACTGCATGAAATCTGATATCACCGGCTTGCCCCTGGAAATCCCCGAGAATCTGGATTGTGAACTTACCGGGGACGGAGCAGCAGCCTTCGCCATGCTTGATGGGGCGGGGGCAGCCGGATTGCTTGATCAATCCCTCCGGCTGCCAGAAATCAAGGAGCAGATAGAACCGGATCCGGTAAAAGGGGCGAGATGGGATGAGCTCTACCACTACTACTGTGAAGAGCGGAACAAGATCCTGGGATGCTAGAAAATGAGCAAAGCTGGAGAATAACCAGCAATTCAAAATGTGAGACGACCACGATTAGTGGTCGTCAAAAAAAAACCAAAAAAGGAAAGGAATTCGAAATGTGGCAAGGAAGGAAGTAGAAATTTGATGCAAAACCCATGATTTCTGCGCAGTATCGCCGCTTCGGCGCTAACGAGCACGAATCATGGGTTTTGCAATCAAGGTTTCAGTTTCTATTTTGCCACATTTCGAATTCCTGGAGAATAGCTGCGAAGCTTGACAAAGCCCCACCTTTTAGTATGATGGGATAATCATGAAGAAACCAAACATCAGGCTCAGAAGAGCCTTTTTTCTTATCCCTATCTTCCTTTTACCCTCCCTGCTAAGTGCTCAGGATATTGTTACTGCGGAACGCTTTTTTAATTCGGTTTCCGATCATTACGGTACCATAGAGGATTACGAAGCGCATATTACCATAAGCCACGGCGAAACAGTTATGGAGGGGATGGTATATTACCGAACCCCCAACCTGATGAGGATCGATTTCAGTGAGCCTAAGGAGCAGGTGATTGCTGCTGATGGGGAGATGATGAGTCTCTACCTGCCCCAGCAAAATGTGGTGCTTCGTCAGAAGCTGAAAAGGCACAGTGATGCGGCCCTGGCCACCATGGCCAGCCAGCAGGGACTTACCCTGCTCAAACGGGGCTACAGCATAGCCTTCCTTGAAGGACCGGATCTGCTCCCTCTGGAAGAGGGAGCAGATGTGATGGTCCGGAAGCTCAATCTTAACTGGAGAAGCACCGATGAGGGGTTTCGGCAGATTATCGTCTCGGTGGATGAGGATCTTCTTATCCGGCGTATGAAGGGTATAACCGCCGACTATGAGAACTTCCAGTTTGACTTCAACGGGATAAGAACAAATATTGATATACCCGAGGCGCGGTTTGAGTATGATGACCCTGCTTCGGCTTATGTGATCGAAAACTTTCTCTTTGAACCGGAAGAGTAAACTATGGAATCGATTGGTGAAAAGCTGAAAACAACAAGGGAGTCCCGGGGTTTTTCCCTAGAACAGGTTGCCCGGGACACCAACATTGCGCGCCGATATATCGGTGCACTGGAGAGTGAAGATTTTTCAGCTTTTCCCGGTGAACCCTATCTCATCGGCTTTCTTAGAAACTACGCCGAATACCTGGGGATGGATAGCGAAGAGCTTGTGGGGCTCTACCGAAATATGCAGCTTCAGGAGCAGCCTGTTCCCATGGAGGAGCTGTTAAACCAGAAAGCGGAGATCCCCCCCTTTCTCTTTATTCTCCTGGGGCTTTTAATTCTGGCAGCTGGTGCTGTCTATGTGATAGGGTTTACCGATATTGTGCGTTTCCCCTCCCGGGATGCTTTAGCTCAACCGGGCGATTCTGGTGACTCAGGGGAACCGGAATCAGCGGGAGAGGAGTTTAGCTTCCCCGAAGGGGAAGAGGTTTTTGAGCGGCGCTTCCCCGAGGGCAGCCGGATTGTTGTTTCCCTTGATGGGGTGGATCTTCTGCTCGCTGTCCGAAGTGTTGATGAAAAGGTGCTCCTGGATAGCCCTGCCGGGGAGTTGTCTTTCTCCCTGGATGAACAGCGCCTGGCCGACCTGGATGGTGATGATGAGGAGGATCTGCGGATAAGCGTTTTTGATATCCTCACTGAGGATAAAAGTGCGGTGATCCGCCTGGATCGTTTTCTCAAAAGGCCCTCTGCAGCTGAAGGGGAGGGGCAGGAGAGGACAGATGCAACCCCCGCCCTGGGAAGCAGCACTATTGAGAATCGACGGTCCGAACCTGAAACGATACAATCTGCCGATTCCCCTGAACCCTTTGTGCTGGATCTCCGGTTTCGGGGTTACGCTCTTTTCCGCTACCTCTCCGATGGATCGCTTCGGGAGGAGCGCTATTTCAGAGAAGGCGAGCGGTTCCGCATTGATGTGGACCGGGAGATTCGCCTCTGGATTTCCAATGCTGGCGCTGTTTCAGCTGACCTGAACGGGAAGGATATCAGTTTAGGTTCTGACGGCGAGGTAGCCACCAAGCTGGTAACATGGGAGCGGGGTGAAACGGGTGATTGGGAGCTTCTTCTTATTCCCGTCTATTAGGCTTTTGTCTAGTAGCTCTCACCCCCAATGGTAGCCTGATGTCAAACAGATATTTCTATATAGAGAACCTTGGCTGTGCCAAAAACCAGGTCGATGCAGAGATTATGACCGCCTCGCTGGAAAAAGCGGGATGGCTCTATACTGAGGATGCCGAACAGGCACATCTTATCATTATTAACAGTTGTGGCTTTATTGCACCCGCCAGGGAGGAGGCTATCCGGACAGTTCTTGGAGCCCGAGAGCACCATCAGGAGGCGAAAATCCTCTTTGCCGGTTGCATGGCCCAGCGCTATGGTGCCCAGATGCTTGAGGAAGTCCCGGAACTTGACGGAGTTTTTGGTAACTTTCAGCCTCCAATGGTCACTACCATCGCAGAAGATCTCATGGCCGGAGGGCGGAAGGTGCAGGTGCCCGGGAATCCCGCCGAGGATAGGGCTCTGGAGCAGGGTGATTCCACTCTCTCCACCATGCCCCGGGAGGAGCGTACCAGGCTCTTCGGTTATCCCGGATCAGCTTATTTGCGGATCTCCGAAGGTTGTAGCCACTACTGCTCCTACTGTGCGATTCCCCTGATCAGGGGGGAACTGCGAAGCAGGAGCTTGGAAGAGATTGTTGAGGAGGCGGGGCAGCTTATCTCCAGGGGGATCAAAGAGATCAACCTGGTAGCCCAGGACCTGGCTGCCTTTGGAACCGATAGGGGGAGGTCTGAATTTCCCGCTCTTCTTTCCGCCCTCTCCACTCTCCCCGGCGATTTCTGGCTGCGCCTTCTCTACATCCACCCCGACCAGTTCCCTGAAGAGATCCTGCCTATAATGAAAGATGACCCGAGGATCCTTCCCTATTTTGATATTCCCTTTCAGCACGCCCACCCCGATATCCTCTCCAGTATGGGTAGAACCGGAGATGCAAAGAGCTACCTTGCCCTGCTGGGTCGTATTCGAAAAACGTTTCCCGGGGCGGCAATCCGGTCCACGTTTTTGCTGGGATACCCCGGGGAGGGGCGAAAAGAGTACCTGGAGTTGGTCTCTTTCATCCGACAGGCACATCTGGACTGGGTAGGGTTTTTCTCGTTCAGCCCCGAAGAGGGAACCCGGGCGGCCTCCATGCGGGGCCCCTTTGGCCACCGGCTTGCCGCAGCAGGGGCAGCCCGGCGCATCAAGAAGCTGCAGGAGCTGCAGGAAGTGATCAGCTTCGAGAAGAGTGCAGAGCGGGCCAGCGGCGTCCACCAGCCCGCCGGTGTTCAACCGCCCGCCGGGGTTCTTCAGCCCGCCGGCGCCCACCAGCCCCCCTCCGACCGGGTGGATGTGCTGATTGAAGAGCAGGTATCCGGGGAGAATCTTGCCTTGGGCAGGACCTGGTTTCAGGCTCCGGAGGTGGATGGCATCACCGTGGTCTCCGGTGAAAATCTCCAGCCGGGAACGGTGGTGGCTTGTCGAATCCGGCGTAGTAACGGTCTGGATATGGAGGCGTCGCTGTTGTGATGGCCGACTCCCTCCCCACCTACATGGAAAATCTTAACGATGCCCAGAGGGAGGCGGTGCTCTACCAGGGCTCATCACTATTGATCCTTGCGGGAGCCGGTTCGGGAAAAACCCGGGTTATCACCACCAAAATAGCCTATATGATCGACCGGCTCGGATACGATCCCGCCTCCATCCTGGCGGTAACCTTTACCAACAAAGCCGCCGGTGAGATGAAAGAGCGGGTCGCCTCCATGGTTGAAGGGGGGGGGAGGGTGATGATTCGCACCTTCCACTCCTTTGGCGCCTGGATTTGCCGACGCCACGCCAAGCTGCTGGGCCTCAGCAGCTCCTTCACCATCTACGATGATGATGATTCCCTGACCCTGCTGCACACCCTTGAGAAGGGGAAAAAACGGCGTGAACTGACTCCCTACAACAGGCTTATCAGCCGGGCAAAGGATTATGATATTGGACCCGAGGGTGATCTTGACTTTCTCTCCCGGGACCCGGAGCTTCCTGAGCTCTACCAGGCCTATGAGAAGCGGCTGCGGGAGATGGGGAATGTCGATTTCGGGGATCTGATCCTCCTTCCGGTGCGGCTTCTGCGCCAGGAGCCGGAGATCAAGGCCCGGTTCCATCAGCGCTACCGGGTTGTCCTGGTGGATGAGTACCAGGACTCCAATGTGGCCCAGTACCACTTCCTCCGGGAACTCGCCGGGCCGGAGACCATGGTCTGCGTTGTAGGGGATGATGATCAATCAATTTACCGATTTCGCGGGGCGGAGGTGAAAAACATCATCACCTTTCCCGATACCTTTCCCGATACCCGGGTGATCCGGCTGGAGGAGAACTACCGTTCCACCGGCAGAATCCTTCAGGCAGCCTCGGAGGTGGTCTCCCACAACCAGGGACGCCTTGGAAAGAGCCTCCGCCCGACCCGGGGGGAAGGAGTGGATATCAAACTCCGGTTTCTTGATGATCATGTGGCTGAAGCGCACTATGTAGCCTCCCTGCTGGAGGATGGGAACCTGGAGGGAACAGCCATCCTCTACCGCACCAACGCCCAGTCGGCGGCCTTCGAAACCCTCTTCCTCCGCCAGAATATCCCCTACAAAGTGGTGGGGGCCCTTCGCTTCTATGAGCGGGAGGAGGTAAAAGACGCCCTGGCCATTCTGGCTCTCCTGCAGAATCCGAAGGACGAAATCGCCTTCCGGAGGGTGATCAACAAGCCCACCCGGGGATTGGGGAGCGTTTCGGTGGATACAATCTGCTCCCTTGCCCTGGAGAGTACCAGGGGAGATCTCCTGATGGCCTCCTCCGCTGCGATTCCCTCCCTCTCTGGAAAGGCTGCTAAGGGGGCGGGAAGCTTTACCTCTGCGATGGAGGAGATCTCCGGGCTTGTGGAGCATTCAAGTCCTGCTCTGGTCCTTGAGAAGGCTCTCAAGCTCTCCGGTCTTCTGGAGTACCACAAAAAACAGGACGAGATCGCCATGGGTCAGAAAACGGCGAACCTGGAGCAGCTGGTGGCAGCAGCGGGGGAGTATCCTCCGGGCAGGGAAGGCCTCGCCGCTTTCCTGGAGGATCTGGAGCTGGACCGCTCCCGCCTTGCCGGTGCGGAAACGGAGGATCCCTCCGGGGTTACCCTCATCACCATGCACAACACCAAGGGCCTTGAGTTTGACCGGGTAATCATAACCGGGATGGAGGAGGGGCTTTTCCCCGGCCGGAGCGCCGAAGATGAAGAGGAATTGGAGGAGGAGCGTCGAATCTTCTATGTTGCCATCACCCGGGCCCGGCATGAGCTCTACCTCACCGGCTGCCGCCGCAGGCTCATCTGGGGCCGCAGCGAAACACGAATGCCCTCCCGGTTCCTCCGGGAACTGCCCCGGGCCGTTCTGGATGAAGAGCGCTTCTCCTCCGGCAGGAGAGCCTCCGGCAGGAGAGCCTCCGGCGGCAATTTTGGCTCCGGCGGGGGAGCCCTCAGCGGGGGAACTCTCGGGGAAGCCCCCGGAGGGAGGGCCCCCGGTTCCATGAGCTCCCGGGAGTACTGGTTGGAAAACCGGGGGCAGATCGATTATCAAGGTTTCCCCCCCGGAACTTCGGTGTACCATGACGATTACGGCCCGGGAGTAGTAGAATCGGCATCCATGAAAAACGGAGAGCTACTGCTTACGGTCCGTTTTTCCACCGGGAGAAGTGCAAGCTTCTTCCCCCGATTCAGTGGACTGGAGAAGACCGATGATGATTGGTGATCCCTTTCGCTCCCCCGGCACCTATGATGATCTCCCTGAAATATCCCGGGCCCGGGGCTATCGCCTCTATTCAAGAGAGGGTGGGCGCTATCTGGATATGTATCTTGATGGTGGAGGGGCAATCCTTGGGCATCGCCCGGAGGGCTTGAACCGGATCTTCAAATCCGCCTCCAGCAGGGGTTTATGGGCTCCCCTCCCATCGGCCTCCAGGGGGCGATTGGAAAAGGCGGTATTGAGGCTTGTTCCGATCCCCTTCCAGGGGAAAGTTCGGCTTTTCCCATCTCTCCCGGCAGCTCTCTCTCTTATTTCCACCCACCTTCCTAAGTCCGTTATAGTAGATCCCCTCTTTCCTGATGCCCTTTCAACCCTTACTGACAAAAGCCTCCCTCTCCTCTTGTGGCGGCCCTTTACAGAAGCTCTGTTTGAGAGCGTTCTGGGAGATCTTCTTGGCCCTTCCCCGGAGCGTCCCTTGCTCATCCTTCCCATGATACCGGTTCCTGGATGGCTCTCTCCCCAGCCTCTTATCGTTCCCTCTTCCATGGAAGCGATGCTCCCTCCTTTCTCTGAAGCTGTTTCCCCCGCCCTGGCAGAGATAGGGGCGGAGGGGCTCCGGATGCTTGCTGCGCGGCTTCGGGAAGAGTATTGTGTTCAGGACGGGGTGCAGCCCCGGGAGCAAGAGCGAAAGCAGCCCCGGGAGCAAGCCCAGGATAAAGCGGGCCAGGGAGATAGTGGAGCCTGGCAGCAGAGAGCTGGAGGAGCCTGGCAGGAGGCTAGGGGGGAACAGCTGACCCCGGGGTGGCCAAAAAAGTGGCAAAAAAATTGGCATAAAATCGGTCCCTGGCTGCTCTGGAAGGGGGAGATTGAAGCGTATCGGAGGATGCGCCACAGTTTGTTGGAGAAAAAGATTCTCCTCCCCGGCAATCCCCGGATTCCGGCAATCCTTCCTTTCGACTATACTGATGGTGAAATTGCTCCCTTTTTACATTTCCAATATGGAGAGGATTATGGAAAGGTATGAACTAGTAGCCCTGGTAACCCGGCTTGTATTGGGTGGATTTGCCACCTTTTTCGCCATCCTCCTCTGGTCCGGAACAAGGGACGGCGCCTGGATGCTGGTGATTATGTCCGCCATCCTCCACTACGGCAATGTGATGTATGAAACCCTTCGGATCTTCGGGGTGGTTGGGGAAGGTATCTTCATCATCCCCGGGGTATTGCACGTACAGGTTGTGCTGGAGAGTCTTCCAACCCTTTTTCTCGGCCTTGGCTTTATCGCTCTTCTTTGGAGAAAGCGGAAGGGAGGATGATAGCCCAGGATGGACACTCCTCTGAGAGGAGCTTCAGCCGTTTCCGGGTAATCTCGTCCGGGAGCTCTTTAAAGCTGTCGATTTTCAGCTCCGCATGGTCCCGTCCTATCTGGAAGAGATCGGGAAACCGGTGTTCGCATAAGCCGCAGCCGATACAACGTTCTTTGTCTATGGTGATGACATAGTTCATGATCTTTTGTAATATAGTAATAGAAATGGCTTGACGGAAAGTGGTTTTTCCTGTTCTGTGTATCTTTAGAGGAAGAGAGGAGGTTTTTTATGGCAGCACTCATAACCGGGATTGTTTTTATTCTTCTTGCGCTCTTTGCGGTGGTGCCCGGCTTAACCATCGGCCTTGGATGGTGGACAGAGTTCATTATTTTTCTCAAAGGTGCTCTTCCCGTCCTGGCCATTTTTATCGGTCTGATCGCTGTTTTGATTGGTGTGGCCGATATTAAAGACAAGGTGAATGACCGGAAAAACGGAGAAGAGGTAAAAGAAGAGTAGCAGCAAGAGTAGCAGCGCTTAAAAGCTGAAAGCCAGTATTGGAAAGTATGGGAAAGATGCTGCAACAGGAGCGGAGGTACAGCCCCGGCCGGTCGCTCTTGACATTTATCTTTCTATATGGGACTATTTCGCCCAATCCGCTGGAAATAAGGCAATATTGATATAGAGGCAAAGAGATGAAGACAATCATGAAGAAGTGCGGCGATGTGACCAAGAAGTGGTACATCATTGATGCCGACGGTAAACGGCTCGGAAGGGTGGCTGAAAAGGTAGCTACGGTTCTCCGGGGCAAACAAAAACCGGAATTTCTCTACCACCAGAGCGTGGGTGATTATGTTATTGTAGTCAACGCAAAAAAGGCTGATCTTTCCGGCAACAAGCGGACTGCAAAAACCTATTACCGCCATTCCGGCTATCCCGGTGGAATTACCTCCGAGACCTACGACAAGATGATTCAGCGCAAGCCCACCTTCCCCATGGAAAATGCCATTCGTGGTATGCTTCCCAAGGGTACCCTGGGCAGGGAGCTTTTTCGTCATGTTAAGGTGTATGAGGGAACCCAGCATCCCCACGAGGCTCAAAAGCCGGAAGCACTGGAAATCCAAGGGTGACAGGAGTAAGTAGTGGCAAATAATCTTGCATTAGGAACAGGAAGAAGAAAGACAGCAGTTGCCCGGGTTTACCTCCGGGAAGGAAACGGCAATATCCTGGTAAACGGGAAGGGTGTGGATGAATACTTTCAGAACCCCTCCTTTGTTTACGTAGTACGACAACCCCTTTCGGCTACCGATACAGAAGGAAAGTTTGATCTTTTCATTAATGTAAAGGGCGGCGGCCCCTCAGGTCAGGCAGGCGCCTGTCGGCACGGTGTAGCCCGGGCCCTTACCAAGTACGATGAGACCAATGTTCAGCCCCTCAGGGCGAGCGGATTCCTTACCCGGGACTCGAGAATGGTGGAACGGAAGAAATATGGACAGCGCGGCGCCCGGAGAAAGTTTCAGTTCTCCAAACGCTAAGGTGTTTCTACAATCCTTACAAGCAGGAGCCGATGGGAAACGGGTGCGGGTCACCCTTTCCGACGGCTCCTCTTTTTTTCTCCTCCCCGAACAGGTGATGGAACTTCGTCTTGCCGAGGGGATGGAGCTTGACGATTCCCTTTTTCTCCTTCTCTGTGCCGAGGATGAGTACCTCCGCTGTCGGGATAAGGCTCTTGATCTCTTAAATCGCCGGGATCATGCGGAGTCGGAGCTGCGCAGAAAGCTTCTGCAGCGCACTTTTTCTTCCCCGGCTATAGATCGCACCATTACGAGGCTCCGGGAGCTGAAATTAATCGATGATTACCGGTTTGCCGAGGCGTGGCTCCTTTCCAGGATAAACAGAAAGGCGGAGGGAAGAGCAAAGCTAACAGCCCTTCTTCACCAAAAGGGGATAAGCCGGGGGGTGCTTGAAAAGCTCCTGGAGCTACATTTTGGGGAAGAGGAAGAGAATCGAGCTCTTCGGAGAGCTTTCGAGAAGCTTTCTGGCGCTAAAAAGGGGGATTGCCGAAGTGCCGCCGCAGCCCTGCTAAGGAAAGGTTTCCCAAAATCC
>CAYMWV010000049.1:0-19718 GCA_964394395.1 uncultured Sediminispirochaeta sp. | reverse complement strand
TTCAACATCACCGAGAGAAAGCTCCTCTTCAGGCTCTTCCTCATCAGAGAGAAACTCCTCCTCCAAGGTAATTTCCTCTTCTTCAGGGAGTGTATCTTCCTCAAGGGAGAGCTCTTCCTCATGGGGGAGGATTTCTTCCTCCAGGGAAAGCTCCTCTTCTTCAGGGAGAACTTCTTCCTCAAGGGGTTCTTCTTCCTGCAGAGAGAGCTCTTTGGGAGCCTCATCCAGCTCTATTTCATCATCTATGGAGAGATCTTCTTCCAGATCGGAAAGATCAAACTCCTCCTCCTCCTCATCGAGAGAGAGTTCATCGTCAAGAGATTCAACATCATCGAAAGAGAGCTCATCTTCAGGCTCTTCCGGTGCTTCATCCGGGGAACCTTTGATATCCAAAGCGCTATCTTCCTCAATTCCCGTTGTAGCAACTGACTCTTCAGTGATATCAGCTGTATTGAGGATATTATCGAGTTCATCACCCGTAAGAGCTATGGTTTCATCATCATCATCATCAAAGAAGCTTCCAGCTTCATCAATCTGATCTTGCTTCTCGGAAAGAGTACTCTTCTCCTGTTTTCCAGGCTCCTCACTCTTGTAAGTTGAACTTCGTAGGTTGGACAGTTCTGATCGGAGGCTGGATAGTTCATCTTTAATACTTAGCAATTCCTGCTCAATTTTTGAAAGAACAGGTTTCTCATCTTCAATCGAGAGGGGGGCAAGCTCTTCTTCTTCTTCTTCTGCAGTTTCTTCTCCACTTCCCGCTTCTTCTCCCGGCTCTGAATCATCGGGAGCTTCAAAATCCTCCTCAAAGGCACCTATATCATCAAAATCAGTGAGATCATCTACAATACTCTCTTCTTCCTCTTTTTTTTCTTCTGTATCTACTTCTTCCAATTCTTGAAGATCTTCACCAAAGTCCATCTGCTCTGCATCTTCTTCAAATGTATCGATCTCTTCAATAATGGGGATTTCGCCGGGGAACGCTCCTTCTTCGGCAGGAAGTTCCTTCTCTTCCTCTTTTCCGTCATCTATGGATTCTGTTTCATCAATTTCATGTATCGGAAGCTCGTCAATATCGGGGAAGATATCTTCATCCTCATCAGAGATTCCAGCTTCAAGGCTCTCAATGTCGGGGAGATCCAATTCACTATCATCCATCTCATCCCCGGATTCAGGAGAAGGCCCCGATTCAAAAGCATCTTCCTCCAAAGAGGGAAGCTCTTCGCTTTCCGATAGAATAGCGTCTGCCTCAAGATCAAGATCTTCTAGATCGATATCTTCAATATCAGTTTCGAAAATATCTTCATCCCCTTCCTGGGGGGCAATTTCAGAAACCTCTTCGCTTTCCGTTGGCACCTCTGATTCAACTTTCTCATCCTTATCACTCTCTTCAATCTCTGGAAGTTCCAGATCTTCAATTTCATCAACTGAGTCGAGGTTTTCGAGAGAATCGAGTGAGTCGAGAGAATCAGTATCATCAATAGAGTTAATATCGGTGGGCAAATCAGCAGCTTCTTGCAAATCCTCCTCAGAAAGATCTTCCATCTCCGGAAAAGCATCAGAGACAACTTCTTCTGGAGGGGCAGCAGTTTCTTCGGAGCTAGGGACACCAAACTCTTCATCTTCGATATGTCCTATCTCATCTGTAAGATCTGATTCAATCGAAGCAAGATCATCTTCAAAATCAAGATCCAGGTCAAATACCTCATCTGAAAGGGATTCTTCCGGAGCGTTATCTTGAGAAAAAACAGCTTCTTCCTCCACTTCTGAAGACTCTTCATCACTCTGAAGATTCTCCAGCAGCTCTTCTTCCTCTTCAGACAGATCCTGGCTATCGTCCTCCTGGGGAATATCCAGATCCTCAAGCTGGAAATCTTCGTCCTCCGATGCAGAGTCCGAATCATCAAGAGGAATTTCTTCCGGACCACTCTTTACCCAGACCCCATATTGTTCCAGTTCAAGATCGTCGTTTACCTGTTCGAAATCTTTCATCTCATCGCTTCCCATTGATCGCTCCTGATTCTTTTCCTCACTATTGTCCATATCGGATAAAATGAGAAACTACATGAACCTAATTTGAAGATTAACAGATGAAAAGGAAAATAACAATGTGAAAATGGCCTCATTATTATAGGTAAGAGTGCCGTTAATGGTTGTATGAGCCGACTTGGGACTGTTTTACTTGGAATATATCTTTCAGCATTGTCCTTTACCCTCTTAACCTTTGTGTATGGCGAGAAAGGATTTTACCAATACAAGGAATTAGGGCTTTACCGCCAGAGGTTGGCTGAAAATGTGGCAGAACTTGAAACATACCATACCAATCTGAAGAACGGAGCAAGGCGTTTAACTGATAGTCGTGAAGCGGTAGCTCTTGCGGCTCGTGAATTGGGCTACTATAGAGAAGGGGAAGAGCGAATCATCCTTTCTGGAGGCACCGGCCTTGCAAAAGGGAAAGAGACCTATAAAGTGGCATCATTTATCAAGCCTTTCAGACCGGAAAGGGGGAAAAGTGATATCGTACGCCTCCTATCGATTATCCCAGGTCTGATCGTGATCGCCATCGGGTTTACCGAAAAAAAAGGGGACAGGGTGCGCTAAGTCTTCTACCCCTGTCCCATCATAAGCTCTATCACCGAATAATCTTTCTGGCCTCTACATAAAAGCGTTTCTCGTGGGCTTCACCCATGGAGAATGTCTTTCTGGGGAGGGCACCGTCAAGAATAACGGTCTTAAAGAAGTCTGCTTTGTCCAGCGCAGGAAGTAGTATCCCGCAGTTCCCCGGTTTTCTTCCAAGTTTTACCGTCACCTCTTCACCATGGATGTAATCGACCGAAGCTTCTCTCTGCTGAGTCAACCAGTTGTCCAGTACCTGCTGAACTGTACCTGCTGCTATGGTAGCCTCCGATCCCTTTACCTGGATGACCCCAATTCGCTTCTCATCAACAAATCCTATCCGATGCACTGCATCCTGATTCTTGATCTCCTCCATAATGGCCTCTACCGAATCCTTCTCCTGGAAGCTAAGCTCGCCGGTCCTCTCCAGTGCCTTAAGGAAAGCATCGCCCTGAACATTAAAGAGTACCCGATGGATTGGTTCAAAAATGAGCCCTTCATCCCAGATGTTTTCTATCTCAACAAGTGCCCACCGGGCGGGGTGGTTCATGAGATCTTCGGTGTTCTTCTGTTCTTTGAGTTCTTCCCAGACCGCCTTGGCGGTGGCCAGGCTATGATTACCATCTCCCATGGCGAAGAGAAGAAGATCACTGGAACCATAGGCCTCTTTAAAGCGTTCAGGATTAGCTAATTTCTTTAAAGCATTCGCCACCTGCTCCAGGAGAGCTTCATCCGATATTTTATAACCGGTAAGATGGCCGCTATCCTTCATAAGATCGAAATCGTAGACCTTTGTAAATGAAGCAGCTGAAGCAGCCAAGGGTTCTATAACACTCTTTTCTGGGTCATCTATCAATACCATGATGTGGGGCAATTCAAGGGGTGCACCCATTCTGATCTTTTTCCTGGGGGGGATCCTTTCCACAATGGTACCCTCGGTTGCTCTTATCAGGGTAGTGGAATCCTTTGAATAATCGTAAGCTTCCAGATCAAGGGCAAGCATCAGACCCCATCGTTTTGGACTGGTCCCTGTCTCTCTTTTAACAAGGAAAAAAGATGGCTCATGTTCCACCATTATTCCTTCATCCAGATACCGTTTCATACTGTTTTGGATACTCTCTATTCGCTCATCCGCATCATCATCTTCAAGGTAGCATTCAGGAAAGATCAGGTCTCCTGAGGAAGGACTCTCTTTGGTAAATTCGGCTACCGATTCCCAATATTCCGGTTCGGATGTATACTGGTCACATGCTACCACGGCCCATTTGGTCATATCGGTGCCATGCTTTGGCATCATGATCGTCGGAGCGGCTATTCCGACTTCGGCAAGTTTTTCTTTATACCCCATTACTTACTCCTTCAGCAATTTAAGGGTATAATATCGAGGAAAAAGAAAAAAAACAAGTGAAAATGTCGGCTAAAGCTAAGAAGGGAAGAGTGTCTATGGGAAAAGCAATTCTGTTTATTGGAGGGGAGAGACCTTACAACCCTCTTCCAGAGGGGGTGCCTGAGGAAGGGGACCTGGTTATTGCTGCAGATTCCGGTCTGGAATATGCTCTTACATGCGGGATCGAGCCCCATTTGGCTATTGGTGATTTTGACTCGATCTCGGATAAGCGTTTGCTTGAAGGTATGGAGTGCACTACAATAGAGAGGTATCCCGAGGATAAAGAGCTTACCGATACCGAGTTGGCAATGAAAAAAGCTATAGATGAGGGATATCGAGAAATTATCATCCTTGGAGGAGGAGGGGGACGGCTGGACCATTTACTTGGGATCATTTCCCTCTTTGAGAGGGAAAATCCTCCTGACAGATGGTACGCATCCTTCGGTTCTGCCTATCTTATCGATAGAGTGAGGGAGTTCTCATTTGAGGAAGAGAGGCTGGTGAGTTTTTTCCCCTTGGGCAGTGATGTTTGCCGGCCCTATAGTAAAGGGTTGAAATGGGAACTGGAAGGTCTTGTCTGGAGAAGGGGCGATCTCGGTATCAGTAATCGGCAACAAAAAAAAGTGTTTGAGGTGGATGTTATTACCGGTACAATGTTAATGGTAGTGCCGACGAAAAGCGTATAGGAGCGATAGTTTGGAGAAAGAGGAGTCCAGAAAAAAGGGAAGCAGATCAGTTTTCTTTGACTTAAGCAGGATGCTTTCCGATTCGGAGCGCAACGAATTGCTCTATGCGATTAATAAAAGTCTCAAGATGGAAAGCAGGAACAGTAAGTCCGGGGAGGAGAGGAATGATGATGCCTCTGATGAAGCGGAAGTAAAACTGAGACTCAAACAGGAGCTGAAAAGGATAGGTCTGTTTGAGCATTTTTTCCTCTGGCTGCGAAAGCTCATTTCTGGTAAACGGTATGAAGAGTTGATGCTTGAGCTGAAAATGGATCAGCTGAAAAAAAGCATTCGAAGGCAAGCAGGAAACATCACCGGCTTTGAAACCAGGGACCTCCGGCCCGCCTTTGCAGAGATGGTATGGAAGGTCTATGAAGAGTCCTTTATGCTTCAGGACTGTTTTGAAAAACTGTTTGGCAAGAAGGGGCTATTCAGAGATGTAATGATCACTTTTTTTCAGGAGGAGTTAAGTGGCACCATAAAGGAGCCGGAGCAGATTTTCTCCTTTGATGAGATGGTGGAGATTTATCGTCGGGAAGGTAGTGATGAGGCGGTACGAAGAGAGGGAAACAGAGCCTTGCAGGAAGAGCTTGAACAGGTGGTTGATATAGAACTCATTTCCAGATTGGAACGGCGAGTTGTCCCCCTGATAGCAGCTGAAAAACTGGTGCGCTTCCCTTTTTCCCGGTTTTTTTCCGCTTTTGGTCTTATAGGCATCGACCCCAAAGATTTCTTTGAGGCTACCGGGAAAACTCCAGCCTTCAAAAGCGCCACTGCGATAACCTCACTTGATCTGATAGAGCAGTTGTATCGATCCTTGTTTCGCTTTATTGAAGGCTGCAAGGATGAACCCCTGGAGGTAGAAACGGCTGCAGTTGTAGGAAATGTGTGTTGGCAAGATGATGATACACCAAGAGCTGCAGGAGAACTTTTTCTTGAACAATATAACCGCTTCTTTCAAGCTGCCCGTAATTTCTATGATACCCTCCCCCTTCCCGATCTGATTCGTTACTTCAGGAAAAACCCCTTTTATCGAATCAGGATTGTTCATGAAAGGATGGATCTGAAAGCCTTCTTTTTGACAGCCCGTAAGATAATTATGCGGGAATATATTGAAGAGCGGCTTGTTGATGTAAGAGAAGAGGCTACCGAGAGAAATATAAAAGAGATCTTTTCTGAAGGAGATATTGAACGTTTAAAAAATTACCGAACCTATCAATCCATATCTTATGACGAACTGGGTATTCCGGTTTTTAACTACCAGAGAAGTCTTGCACTAATGCTGGCCTTCTGCAGCAAAAACTATAAAAGAGACATTCTTGAATCGGTGCGTATCCTTGATAAGGGGCTCTATGCCCTCAACAGGGTGGAAAGGGATAGACTGCTGATGCACTCCAATACCATTGATGATGTGGAATCGGAGATAGAGGAGCTGGATAAATCCCTTTCTTCGGAAGAGGCGGAGGGGAAGATGTTTCAGCGTCTCCGTTTTACCATTGCCTCTGATCCCGGGCAGCAGCGACTTTTTAAGAGTCTGGTACAGAAGAAGGATAAGGAGGCTGCCTCGCTTGTGAGGAGAGGGAGAGAGGCTGTCGAAGGCTTGACCAAGCTCTTTGAAGATACCTTGAAGGTGAGAAATGAGGCGGGTATAAAGGCCCTTAATCAACACTATTTTATAAAGGGAACACCAGTCACCCTTCGTTCCATCCTGGACCGAAATATTGCAACCATGAGGCGGTTTAGCTTTATTATGGAGCAGATTAAAAGAGTAGAACCTTAGAAAAGGGGCACTTCAGAGCTTTCAATCGTTTCCCTTAAGCGACGACAAGTCTCGAAAGGGCTTTCTACCAAGACCCGTTTACCTGCTAATAGGTCAGCGATACCCGTCTCTCTGGGATAACGGGGGATAATATGACGATGCAGATGATCGATTGAAGCTCCTGCAGTCAATCCCATGTTGTATCCTATGTTGTATGCCGATGGAGAATGGCTCATATCAAGAAGGTCCAGGCAGGAGCGGGTGATGGAGCTCAGTTCCAGTTCAGCTTTTTCGGAGAGTTCTCGAATATCCACAATGTGTTCTCTGGGAAAAATGAGTAAATGTCCCGGATTGTAGGGATAGAGATTGACGCTTACACAAAAGGTATCGTTTTCCCAGATAACAAGGCGGGGAAGGTTATCCCTTTCCTCAGCCACTGCGCAGAGGATGCACCCGGGATACTTTTCTCCGGAGACATAGGCCATCTTATCAAAATTAAAGAAATAATCCATATACTTAACGATCGTTATTGAGTAGCTCTCCCAATCCTGGAAGCCCAATCGTTGCGCCTTCTCCGCTGTCGATAAGGAGCTTCAGAAGACTCGGATAAGCGCTTAATATTCGGCCGTACTCTTCCAAAATGGCTAATTTTTCTTTCCGGGGAATAAGCCACTCCTGAACAGCGTTTTCAGCCTCCTGCTGCCTCATCTGTTCCGACCGGAGCCGGTCCAGGTAAATCTTTTTTGCAGCTTCATAGAGATCCCGGTCTGCCATTGACGAGGATGTGATAGAGCAGCTGTGGAAGATGAAGTTCGGGAATCGTCGGCCCAATTTTCCGGTCAAATCGGTTTGCAAAGAGGAGCTATCACCCTGTTTTACCATTTCAAAGAGCGCTTCGGATATTAATCCCTCGTTGACAGAAAACCATTCATGAAAGGTGTCGGGAAGAAGTCCCTCTTCTTCTACCAGCCGGGGGAGCTGTCGGGCATCTACGGTATAGGATAGAGAACAGGTAAGCTGAGAAGTGAAAGAAACCGGTTCATCCAGAACTGAGGCGTACATATCCGCCGACGGAAAGGAAGATTCCACCCTTACCGTACGATTGACAGGCCGGCAATCAAATAGATGGAGTTTCATGTTGGTGGGAAGCAATTTTTCAACACTCCAGTAGAAGGTTCCCGGCTCCAGCACTTCGTTCCAATATCCACCGGTTTTGGTAAAAACAACACCATAATGGTGTTCCGGGATTTTGATCTGAATCCAGCCGAAATAGAAGATTGTTCCCCCGATGATAAGCAGGAGAAGTAAGATAAATAGTGCCTTTTTCATGAGATCTTCCTCCGGTCATTGGTTTCAAGAATGGTTAATAGCTGATCTAATCGAGTAATGGTCCTGTGGGGGTGAATAGTGCGGCACTCTGGAATATCACTTCGCAGCCTGAGACTTCTTCGATCGCCTGCAAAAAGGACCGTTTTGCAGCCAGCTTTTTGAGCTGCCATAATGTCATTGCGCATGTCGTTGCCAATATAGAGCACCTCTTCCGGTTCGATTCCATAGCGGGAGTGCAACACCTTAAGAGGGGGAGCAAAAATCCCGGCTGAGGGTTTTGCCCTTCTCAGACGATAGGAGTAGATGACCAGATCTTCCTCAAAGCCAAGAGAGGCCTCACTACCTCCTAAAAGGGCATGTAAAGAGAGGGGAGTGTAAAACTGGGCATTGGAGACGATCCCAAGGTGATAATCTCGTTGGGAAAGTAGTGAAAGAAGCTCCACCGCACCGGGCATCGGCCACACCTTATTGCTGTATAATTCATAATAGAGGGAAAGCAGCTCAATCCCGGCGTTGTCAGTGTGGCCGGAAATGAAGCACTCCTTCTTTAAGCTATCTGTTACCGTTTTCCATATCTCCCGAATATCGACCTCCGGAACATCTATCCCTGTAAGACGCAGCCTGCTGTGTTCCGCAGAAATCGAGTCCCTGTAGAGCTCCAGTGCTCTTTTCCCCGTCTTCTTTTGAAGAATAGCGTACCCAGCCTTCTCCAGAGCTTCCTGGGCTCCCCGTCCTTCCAGATCCCTGCCGTTTCCCTCCGAATCAGCCAGGGAAATATCTCCCGCCTCACTGATCAAAAGGGTCCCGTAGACGTCAAAGAGAAGTGCTTTTATTCCCGGCAGTCTCTCAAGCAGAGCATTCGTATTGGTATCCAAGGCTTCCAGGGGAGAGAGACTCTTTTGTATCACTTCTATAAGGATTTCTTCAAATACCACAGTGCCATTGTACGATAGAAACAGTTCCATCTGCAACCATAAACGTGTTACTATTAGCAATTCGAAGGATAAGACGACCACGATTAGTGGTCGACCTAAAAACAAGGTGATGAAAAGGAATTCTCAATTTGGCAAGGAAAAACGTTAAATCCAATGCAAAACCCATGATTATTCGGAGCATCGCATTGGCCTGGTCGGCGCTGCGCACCTGCCCGGCTGAGCGTCCGACGCTATCGAGCAGAATCATGGTTTTTGCAATTGAATTTGCTCTTGGTTTTGCCAAATTGAGAATTCCTATGTTACTATTTTGCTAGGGGGCAGAAGGCATGAGGCTGCTGTGGAGCATTAAGAGTAAAAGCACCAGTTTGCTTGGGGGTTTGCGGATATGGTTACTGCATCTGGTCGTGTTAACTCTCCTTTTCTTTATTATAGGCTCCTTACAGGGCTTAGGCGATAATTCACTGCTGTTGATTCTCTCAATTAACCGATATATTTCTCTGCTTTATCTCGGTTTGACCCTTTTTTATCAACTCTTGCTTTTGGGTGACAAGAGAAGCCTCTCAAAACGGCTATTTTCCCTCATGGGATTCCTGATTGTCTCTGCAATATATATTTTTCAATCCGGACTGATCTCATGGCTCAACGGAAACTAGAACTGTCAACTGCCAAAAAATCATTGGTCAAAAGAGAACCGGAACTTGCCAGGCTCCGTCTGGCAGGAAAATTGGTGAGTGAGCTCTTGGAACAGCTTCGAACTGTTATAAAAGTTGGTATGAGAACAGATGAGATTGATCTTTGGTGCAAAAAGGAGTTATTCCTGGCTGGAGCGAATCCTGCCCCCCCTTTGTACGGATTTCCCGCAACGGTCTGCACCTCCGTAAATGATGTGGCAGTTCATGGAGTTCCGGGAAGACGGATCCTGAAAGATGGAGATGTGATTACCGTGGATATCTCCCTGGAATTGGGGGGATGGTTCGCCGATGGAGCAGCCACATATCAGCTTGGTGTGGTCAGCGATCCGGTGAAACTTCTTTACAGGAGGGCCCAGAGAGTTCTTGAGAAAACAGTGGCCCTTTTGCAAGCCGGTATGGACAGTAACCGGATTGGATTGATTGTATCAGCTCTGGCCAAAGAGCATGGCGTTTTTGTCTTACCCGACTGCTCGGGGCACGGTATCGGAAGGGAGCTTCACGAGGTTCCCATCATTCCCTATACAAGACAGGAGAGGGCGGGGATTCTCCTGCCTCCAGGATCGGTATTTACTCTGGAGCCGGTGTTTACCTTAAAAGAAAGTAGGCTGATAAAAACAGATGATACATGTAACCTGCGAACCGCTGATAGTCTGCCGACGATGCAGTGGGAGTTTATGTTGGCCATGGCTGCAGACGGGGTAGAGGTGCTGACCAAGCACAGCTTTCTGAGACAATGGTGAGAGATAGGGCAAACGCATTTGGACTATACAGGTACCCGGCGAAGCTGTATGCTGGCTGAGCAGGCACTGCTAAGAATCCTATTCAGCCACAAACGGGATATAACGCCCATAATGCTAATAAGTGCTGTCGTCTCTTTCGCAGGCAGTTCCCAAATGCGTTTGCCCTGTGGTGAGGCAGGGATGAACTTGACACTCCACCGAAAAAACTGGTAAAAACAACATCACGCCACCTTAGCTCAGCTGGCCAGAGCACGTGACTTGTAATCTCGGGGTCGTCAGTTCGAATCTGACAGGTGGCTTGACAAGAAATGTGGCGCCATGGTAGATTCACCAGCGTTGCACACCTGGGGAGGTTCCCGAGCGGTCAAAGGGGGCAGACTGTAAATCTGTTGGCGACGCCTTCGAAGGTTCGAATCCTTCTCTCCCCAAAGGGGCTGTCTAGAGAAGGCAGCCCCTTTTTCGTTATCCTGGTCCCCTCCGGGGTGATGAAGGATGAAAATATGTCACTCGGGCATATTTCGTAAGCGAAAAGTGGTGATAGTCGGTGAACAGAGAAACGTTCTATAGCGGGGGACTCTCTTTCTCATGTACTCGATGTTCCCGATGCTGTCGATATGAATCGGGCTATGTATTTCTCTCTTATCAAGATCTGGAAAAATTGTGTATCCAATTGAAACTCAGCCCTGGGGAATTTGTAAAGAATTATTGCCGTGAGGTTGATCTGGGCATCTGCAAACGGCTCAGTTTAACCGAAAAAGAGAATTATGACTGCATTTTCTGGGAAGAGACGGGGTGCAGCGTATATCCTTCCAGACCACTGCAGTGCATAAGCTATCCCTTCTGGGAGCCTCATCTGGAATCACCAGGGAGCTGGAATGCCCTTAGTAAGGATTGTCCCGGCGTTGGGAGGGGCAGGCTTTATACCGCAGAGGAGATCGAAAAGTGGCTGATTCAAAGGCGGCAGGAACGGTTCATCGATCTCAACAAAGACGATTTGACATGGATGGAAGAGCATGAAGATTAGATTTTGGGGTGTTCGAGGCTCTCTACCAAGACCACTGACCTCCGGGCAGGTGAAGGAGAAGATATCTGCTGTTCTTCAGATAGTAAGGCCCGAGGATCTGAAAGACCAGGAGAGCCGGGAGAGGTTTCTTGCCAGACTATCTCCTTCACTCTTTGGGACTGTTGGAGGGAATACAACCTGTGTCGAATTTCGCACTTCAGACAACAAGATGATTCTTTTTGATGCTGGTTCCGGTCTTCAGAGGTTGGGATCCGTGTTGGCACAGGAGAGGGAGGTGGTAAAGGAGTTTCACATCTTTTTTACCCATTTTCACTGGGATCATCTACAGGGGCTTCCCTTTTTTCCCAAGCTCTATGATCCATCGGTGACCATCCACTTTTACAGTCCAAAGGATAATATAGAGGAAGTATTACGGGGACAGATGAGGGAACCCTATTTCCCGATTACCCTGGATGCGGCCAATGCCCGTTTACTATATCACAAGCTGGAAAAGCCGGTAAAAGTAGGAAATGCGGAGGTTCGATGGAAACAGATGAGCCACCCTGGAGAATCCCGGAGCTACAGGGTGGAAGATAGGGGAAAAGTGGCTATTTTTTCAACCGATACTGAGCTATCGGAGAACGATTTTGCTCCCACTCCGGATAATAGGGCCTATTTTGAAAAGGCAGATCTTATTATTCTGGACAGCCAATATACCCTGGGAGAGGCAATAGAAAAATATAACTGGGGCCACTCCTCCTACAGTATCGCTGTTGACTTTGCCTCTGCCTGGAAGATCCGCAGACTCTACTTGTTCCATCATGAACCGGAGTATGATGACCGGAAGTTACATGCCCTCCTCAATTCGGCAGACTGGTATAGGGCTCATCTTTCACAGAACAAGATCGCTATCGATCTGGCGAGAGAAGATTGCGAGATTATCCTATGATCCATATTCGGGGAAGGGAACTTGTGGGGCTTTATCTTATGTTGAAACGGGAAGATAGTTACCTTGATGAAACATTAAGCTCTCTGCTGGATAGAATAGAAGCGTATCTGTATCAAAACTTATCGATTGATCAAATGGAAGAGTTGGAGGATCTATATGAAAAAAAGATTGATGTTCTTCAATGAAAGAGGTAAATTTTCAGTATGAAAAAGACAACTATTGCTATTATTGTTGCTCTGTTTGCTGTAGTATCCGCCTTTGGGGAGATCCCTGATAAGGCAGGGGAGTTCTATTCTCCAGTTTTTCTGGGCGGTGGCGCTTTTGTGACAAGCTTTTATTCTCCCCAGGGGGATATGATAAACCCGGCCGCTTCTGCACTCAACCAGCGGGTAACTCTGGACATCAGTTATTTGACCCTGGCGGGATCGGATGGTGATGTTTCCGGCCTTGGAGGGCATGCGGTTAATGTGGGAAGCACTATCCCCACAAAGGGAGGTGTTTTTTCCTTCACCGGTCACTATTTCAATAGTAGTTTCTCCCAGTTTCCCGGGGATAAGCATCTTACCTTTAGCAGCGGTTTCTCCAAGGAACTGTATCCCAACCTCTCTACCGGGTTGGGGCTCAACCTTGGCTTTGGGGGTGGCGGCATAGCTGCAGCCCTGGATATAGGTTTTATCCATCAACTTGGTCCATTAGGATTTTTGAAAGATTTCCGGTGGGGTGTGGTTGCAGAAAATTTAGGTTATCATACGATAGAAGGAGCGTACCCCCCACCATTCGGACTTCGGGGGGGAGTTCGAGGTACATTAATTGATAGTCACCATCTTGCATTTTCAGTTTCTTCCGACATTGGATTTCCAGGTTTCTCCAATGTTCAGTGGGCTCTGGGAGGGGAACTGGAGATAGCTAGCTTCTTATCGATAACAACTGCATCCCGAATGGACCTGTCTCAAGTGCTGGATGGTGATTATAGTCAGTTTATCCCGTCAGTCGGGATTGTTTTCTCCTTTACCACCGATATTTCTGATGACAGCGATTTTCTTGGTCTCTCTGAACGGGGATGGAACAGGAGTGAAGTTAACAGCAGCTTTGCGGTAGCTCCTGTCTACGAGAATGTATGGGGTGTTGGAGCTGGTCTGAACATCCCTCTGGGGGTTGTTGATAACGAGCCACCGGAGATATCCATCGACCTTGGTGCAATTCGGATGACACCTCCGGAAAGTGAGCCGGAAGAGGGATCTCAAGAGGGTGATGAAGCGGAAAACCAGGATGAAGAGCCAGATGAAACTACTGGTGCTGAAGATATCAGCTCTTTTGATAAGGGTTCTGGGAGGAAAACTGGATCAAGCTCTGTAGCACAAAAGCGCTATGTATCAGAGAAAGGGAGTTTGGGAAGAAAAACTAAAAAGATTGTCCATTCAGTAGATGTTGAGAAAGAGGGTGGCCAGGAGAAGCTATCGGAAAAAGGGGAGAGCGAAGAGGCGGCTATTTCCCTTGATGATGCCGGGGAAAAACGCTTTCCCGGCGAGGATATTATTGCCTGGATCAGTCCCAATAATGATGGCATTCAGGACGACTTGACCATACCAATTGCAATCAGTGACTCCAGATATGTCTATTCCTACCGCTTGGTGCTGGAAAATGAAGCTGGCGAGATAGTGAGGGTTATAGAAAACAAGGATAAACGGGAAGAGAACGAAGGATTTCGCGGCTTCTTTGATCGGCTCTTCTCTGTGAAGAAGGGAATTGATATCCCCCAGGAAATTCGTTGGGATGGTACCGGGGAGGATGGAAGTGTTGTAGCTGATGGCCTCTACCGTTTTCATGTTGAAGCTTTTGATGATAACGGGAACAGGGGCAAAACTGAGAGCTATTCAATAGTGATTGATAAAACCCCTCCGGTGCTTGAGCTGGAAGAAATAAAGGAAGAAGATAAGATTTTCAGCCCCAATGATGACGGCTTTAAAGATTGGGTGTCGATTGATCAAACAGGAAGTGTAGAGCGGAGATGGAGTGGCGAAATAAAAGATGGATCGGGAAGAGTTGTAAGAGAGGAAGTGTGGAGCTGGAAGAGTCCTGAACCATTTATATGGGATGGTACCGATGATAAGGGTATTTTGGTCCCTGATGGCGTCTATTCCTATGCAATATCTTCAACCGATCTTGCTGGAAACAGTGAAGATGCTTCCATCAATAACTTTATAAAGAATACAACTCCCACACCGGTCAGCCTCTCTTTGGAGCGATCTCATTTTTCTCCCAATGGAGATGGAGTAAAGGATAGAGTGATTCTTGAGCCTGAGGTTCCGGTTAGCTCAGGAATAGATTTCTGGAGCGTAGAAATTTTGAACTCCAGAGGAGAGCCGGTTAGGGTATATCAAGGTGAAAAGGGAGCTCCCGGTTCGATTTCCTTTGATGGAAAGGATGATTCCGGAATATTGTTGCCCGAAGGTGCATATCGAGGAAAATTATCGCTTTTCTACATAAATGGGAATCGTCCAAGTGGTATCTCCCCTGAGTTTATTATTGATCTTACTCCCCCTGAGGCCCAGGTACGACTCTCTGATCAGATATTCAGTCCCGATGGCGATGGGATAAAAGATACCATAAGCTTCTATCAAGAAACTTCTCTGGAAGAGCTTTGGGAAGGGAAGATTCTTAAAGTTGATACAGAAGAGGGGAAACCGAGAGAGGTCAGTACCTTCCGATGGATAGAGAACGCCCCTGCCCAGTTAGCCTGGGATGGAACGGGTGATGATGGTACTCTCTCCGACGATGGAACGTATATGTACTACATTTCTTCCACCGACAGAGCTGGTAACAGCACTAAAAGCTCTGAGCGAAGCTTCAGGTTGGATACATCAAAGACCCCGGTTATCATAACCGCAGAGCTCTCTGCTTTCAGTCCCAACGGCGATGGAGTCAAGGATACTATTACCCTGTTTCCTAAACTTGATCAGAACAGCGAGATTTCGAGCTACCAAATAACGATCAGCAACGAAGATGAAAGGGTTGTCAGAACCATAAGCGGAACCTCGTCAATGAGAGAAACATATATCTGGGATGGTACTGATGATAAAAATAGAGCGGTAGCCGATGGTCTTTACAAGGCGCACCTTGAGGTAGCGTATCTCAAGGGTAATAAAGAGGAATCAAACACCAGACCATTTCTGCTTGATACCCTCTATCCTGAAGCTGAAATGAGTGCAGAATATCTTCTTTTCAGTCCCGACGATGACGGGAGAAAAGATCTTCTCAGGATTGAGCAGAGGAGCAGCAGCGAAACGCTCTGGAGTGGAGAAATCAGGAACAGTTCCAGTGGAGTAGTAAAGAGAGCGTTTTGGAAGGGAGAGCTTGGAAACTTTCAATGGGATGGCACCGGTGAAGCAGGAAACAGTGTTCCTGATGGAAGCTACAGTTATCACCTCTCAAGTCAGGATGAGGCGGGGAACCTTTTTGAGAAGTCCATGGATGGTATTGAGGTAGATACAAAAGCAACCTCAATATTCGTAACAGTTGATGCTCAGGCAATCAGTCCTACGGGCAATGGAATGTTTGAGGAGATTGGCTTTACCACCATCGTAAACAACAAAAAGGGGATAGAAAACTGGAAGCTTGAACTGCTGAGGGATGGTTCTACTGTTGAAAAGCTTTTCTCCGGAGACAACAGAATCCCCAGCAAAATAGTGTGGAACGGAAGGGCGGAGGATGGACGTTACCGGGAAGGTGAGTATATTGCCAGATTTACCGTTTCTTACGAAAAAGGTAATCTCCCTGTGGCAGAAACAAGTACCTTTGTTCTGGATCGTTCGGCACCCCTAATTGCCATTGAGATGGATCCGATACCCTTTTCACCCGATAATGACGGGGTAGATGACGAATTGACAATTCGGATAGACCTTGAAGATCAAAGTGATATCAAGCAATGGTCTCTCCAGATTTATGATCCCGAGGCGAAACCTTTCAAGAGGTACCAAGGTACCGGAATGCCCGCTGAGACTATCATCTGGGACGGTGTTTCCGGGGATGGAGAGCTTGTTTATGCAGCCATGGATTACCCCTATCGCTTTATTGCAGAAGATGCCTGGGGAAACAGAAGTGTCAGTGAAGGAAGAATCCCTGTAGATGTCCTGGTGGTCCGGGAGGGAAATCTCTTAAAGATTAAAATAGCCAGTATTATTTTCCAACCGAACCGTGCCGAGTTTGCTGAATCTGACCCTGAAGTGAAGGAGCGGAACAGCTATGTTCTGGATAGGATTGCGGAAATATTGGATAAATATAAAAATTACACCATCACTGTTGAGGGGCACGCAGCTTTGATCAATTGGAGAGATCCTGTAAAGGCTGAAGAGGAAGAGCGAACAGAGCTCCAGCCCCTCTCGCAACTGAGGGCGGAGCGGGTAGTGAGAGCTCTTGTTGAACGGGGAATTGAAGCCAGCCGGCTTGAAGCCATTGGTGCAGGAGGGACAAAACCTCTGGTGCCCCACAGCGATACGGAAAATCGATGGAAAAACAGAAGAGTAGAGTTTATTCTGGAGAAGAAGCGATAGGATGAGAAAGCGTATAATCGCCCTCATATTGCTTGTCATGCTGGCTGCAGCCTTAGCTGCAGCCGCCTTTATCTCGGTGCTGTTAAACTCCCCTCCTGAAGGTTCTATCAATCCACGTTACTTTGAAGTTCCCCCGGGAGAATATTTTTCTACTGTGGCAGAGAGGCTTGAAGATGAGGGGGTAATCAGGTCTGCCTTGTTTATTCGCTTGCTGGGAAAGATTGATCAGAGAAGTACAAGAATAAAACAGGGCACCTACAGCATCAATCCTGAAATGAGTAGTAATACCATTCTGGATCTTCTGGTAGAGGGACAGCAGAGGCTCTTTCCGGTCACTGTTCCTGAAGGGTACACAGCAAGAGCCATCGCTTCAGTAATGGAAGAGGCCGGGATTTGTGGTGTTGACGATTTTCTCAAAGCTGTCGAAGAGCATACAACAGTGCTTTCTTCTGATCGTGAGATTAAGGGAGCTGAAGGCTTGCTTTTCCCCGATACCTATCTGTTTCAGAAGGATTTCCCAGCCAATTTGGTGGTGAATCATATGGTAGAGACCTTTTTTACCCAACTGGAGGAGATAGCACCGGATTTCCTTGAATGGGATGTAAATGAGCTCTACAACAGGATCATTTTGGCCTCAATCGTAGAGCGGGAGTATAGAAGAGCAGATGAGGCATCCTTAATTGCATCGGTTTTTATGAATAGAATTGAGCTTGGCATGCCCCTGCAAAGCTGCGCCACCGTGGTGTATGTTCTTGTGGAAGAAAGGGGGCAGAAGCACCCAAACCGGATTACTTTCAGTGATTTAGAGGTAGAATCCAGGTTTAACACATATATCAAGCCGGGGCTTCCTCCTGCGCCAATTGCAAATCCGGGACTAACAGCCCTAGATGCAGCTTTCAATCCCAAAACAAGTGACTATCTATTTTTTGCCTTGAAGAATCCTGATACGGGTGAACATATCTTTTCAAAAAACTATCGGGACCATGATGAGGCGTATAACCTGTATATAAAAGAGCGGTAAAAGGTTAACGGCGTGAGGGGGGTAAATGCGTGAGGGTTCCGGAAGCAGTCATCCAGGAAATCAATAAAAGGGCGAGTATCGTTGAGACCGTCTCGGAATATCTTACTCTGGAACGAAAGGGCGGCCGCTTTTGGGGGCTCTGTCCATTTCACGGGGAAAAAACCCCCTCCTTTTCCGTGACAGAAGATGAAAACCTCTTTTACTGTTTCGGCTGTCATAAGGGGGGAAGCATTTTCTCATTTATTATGGAGATGGAAGGGATCAGTTTTCTGGAGGCGGTCAGGAAACTTGCAGAAAAGACAGGAGTTTCTCTCCCTGAATCTGATGATTCACAGCCGATAGATCAACAAGTAAATTCCCTTAAAGAGTTGTACAGTAAACTGGCAAAAACCTTCTCATTTTTCCTGACAGGCAAGAGTGAAGGCAGTAGAGCTCTGGCTTACTTAAAGGAGCGGGGTCTAACATTAGAAACTATAGAAACATTTAATCTTGGTTATGCACCGGCGGATAGAGGCTGGCTCTACCGGTTTTTACGGGGGAAAAACTATTCTGCTGAATTTCTGGCTGAAAGCGGCCTTTTTTCCAGCAAATATCCGGAAATTTGCCTCTTCAGTGATCGACTAATGTTTCCCATCTGTAACCGCAGAGGAGAAGCGGTTGCTTTTGGGGGTAGAAAGTTGGGTGAGGGGGAACCCAAGTATATCAATAGTCCTGAAACTTCACTCTACAAGAAAAGAGATATCCTCTATGGTCTTTCGAAGGTGCTACCGGTAATCAGGAAGCAGCGTAAAGTCTACCTGGTAGAAGGATATTTTGATGTTCTGGCCTTTTATCAGAGCGGTGCTGGAGGCGCAATTGCTCCCCTGGGCACAGCCTTTACCCGGGAACAGGCTGCTCTGATAAAACGATATGTCAATGAAGCTTTTCTGGTCTTTGATGGAGATAAAGCAGGTATAGAAGCAGCAAAAAAAAGTATTCCGGTAATGGAAGAGGCTGGCCTGGAATCGTCGGTGGTAGAATTGCCAGGAGCTAGTGATCCTGCAGATATCTTGCAAAAAGGCGCTCCAGACTCATTGATAAAAGCTTTAAAATATTCTATAAATAGCTTTGAGTATTTGGTGAAACATGCGCTCAAAAATCCCGAATCCAGTAAACCTGGTGGGGAGAGGGAGGTGCTTGCTGCGGTTGCTCCGTATTTACATGTTATAGAGTCCGATGTCAAACGGGAAGGTTGTATCCGTTATTTATCAGATGCCCTCAGTATTGATCCTGCCTCAATTGTTGCCGATCTGAAAAAGATAGGAAGCGGTGGTCATGTTTTGGGGGCAAAGAGCGTTAAAGAAGGAAATTCCCCATCCGAAACAGAAAAAGCGGAACCTATACATATAAATCAGGAACTGTATCTATTGCTGGCCGTAGCTGCTAACCGATCCTTCTGGGAGAAAGTGAGATCGGTGATCGCTCTGGAGGATATTGAGAATCGTTATGCCCGGGCACTCTACATAGCGTTGGAGGAATCATTCCGGTCTGGAGAAATGGAGCTGGATTTGGTGCTTCACCGTCTGGAAAGTGAAAAGCTGAAAGCTTTGATCTATGAAAAGCTATCGGGTAAGGAGTTTTCAACCCATGGTGAGAGTATAATCCAGGATGGCATACGGGCGCTTAGACAACGAAAACTGGAAACGAGAAGGCGTGAGATAGAAACCGAGATCCGGAGAGCCGAAAGAGAAGGCTTCTCCCATGGTCAGATTCGCGAATTGGTTACTGATAAGATATATCTCGATCAGGAACTAAAAAAAGGCAAGGGTGAATAAGCATGGCAGAATTGCAGGCTGAACAGTCAGTAGCAAAGTTGTTGGAATATGCTAAAGAAAAGAAACGGATTACCTATGAAGAGGTTAACGATTTTCTTCCGGACTCTATTATAAATTCTGAGACGATAGAAGATGTTATTGCCCTACGGGACACAAGAACGGGGCGGGGCGCAGCTGGGGAAGTGCGGGTCCGAGACGAGA
>CAYMWV010000048.1:0-19996 GCA_964394395.1 uncultured Sediminispirochaeta sp. | reverse complement strand
GGGCTGGGGGACCCCGAGCACTTGCGTAGCAAGTGCGGGGAGGCGGCAGCAGTTTCACAAGAAACTGCGAGAGCCCAGCCCGAATACGGGTTTGCGATTCGCCTTCGGTGTTTTGCTGGAGTCAGTTTGCGATTCGCCTGCAAAAGCTCTCGTGGTTTGCTCCACAAACCACTGCCGCTTTTTGGGCTCGCGATATCACCTTCAGCGAATCGCTGGCCTTCGGCGAATCGCTGGGGCCAGCTATTTTACTCAAGCTTTCGGACTTATTGAGGCTGTCCCGCAACCTTTCCGGAGCATTATACACATATAGTGGTGATAGAATTGCAATAGCCCTCTATGTAGGGGTTTGGACAGCTTCGATTCAGTGGGATTAATGTTGCGGGACGGCCTGAAGTAAAACCCTCACTCAATAGCAAAACTGTACAGTGCGCTGATGGAGAGCCGGTCAGTCTGGAAAAGATATCCTGTTCCGGCTCCAAAGGGGTTCCAGTTATAGACGTCCGGTATATTTTCCTGAGAAAATTTGAACTCTGTGCCCGTGTATTTCGCCTGTAGTATCATGTTATCCCCTATCCGATATTCAAACCAGACACTGTAGTTACCGGGCAAAGTCAGATAGGGGGAAAAATCGGTAAGTTTCGGCTCGTCCGTCCAGAGTCCGCCGGTGGGGGCAATTCCAAAAAGGATTCCCGCTTCAATATCTACCCGGGGAGTAGCCACAAGCCCGAGGTTTACGTAGGTAGATTCCGCTGAATTAACCATGATATCAAAGACCTTCCCTGCACAAAGGCCGATGCCGATAAAGTTTGTCAGCATGAAGGTACCACCAGCTTCGATCCCCAGGATGCCGCCAAGGGGAACACCACCAAACCAGAGGGATCCCCATCGGTCGCGGTAGCGTATCATAATCTGGAGCCCAGGGCTGCCCCAATCTACATTGTCCCAGCCGTAAGAGATTCCACCTCCCGCTTCTAACCGGGCAATGCTCTTTCTTGCGATATCAGTTTTCACTTCCCACTGGCTACGACTGATATCGCAGAGAGCATTAGTCAGGATGATGATCTCAGTCTGGAGTTCCGCCAGAGAAGAGGTCTCGACTGAGGCGGTCTTAAGGATTTCCCCGTTCTCGACGTTAACCATACGACCAGTGATGGATATACTATCACCCACTTTCATAAACGAGCCAGTGACGATGGCATCGACGCCGTAGAGCTTTCCAATTTTTCCTGCTTGACTCTCATCAATGATACCTGAAAGCATCAGCTTTTGTTCTTCCAGGACTTTATTCAGGAGAAGCCGCTCCTGGACTTGAAAGCTGCCAATCTTTTTGATCTCCGTCACCACCCATTCCGCAATGATTCGACCTGCATTTTCAAGTCCAATGCTGTTTTTCTCTTCAAATTCCACCACTCCAATGTTGATCTCCTGGCTGCCAGCTCTCGCAGGGATAGAAAAAAACAGAAAGAGAAGTGCTATCAGAAAAAGCATGCTGTGTTTAAAGAAAAGGCGGGTCACCATGGGTTTCTCCTTGCAGTGAAGGATGATTCAGCCCGTACCGCAACTTTAATCCCGCTGAATCATGGCTGTCCATGATGATTTTTTTCGATACGTCTAAGGTAACACATACCCAGTTGATGATACACCAGAAAATCAGGTACTGGACAGCCTCAATTTACTGTAAACCGCCTCCTGGAGATTGTCAAATTCTATATCGAGCGATAAGGGCAAACGATAAGGGTAAACATAGTCAGCAATTTGCCTTTGTCCATCCAAAATAGTATATATTAACAATGAACCATGAACAGCCGAAAAAGCGTGACTTTTCCAGAAATAATCTCGACAGTGCACTCTCCCCCTATCTCCGGCAGCATAAAGATAATCCGGTTCACTGGCAGATGTGGAGCGACGATGTTCTCGCCTATGCCCGGGAGAGGGGAAAAATTCTTTTTGTCTCTATAGGCTATTCCACCTGCCACTGGTGTCATGTGATGGCCGCCGATACCTTTTCCGATCCGGAATGTGCCCGGCTGCTCAACGAAAAATATATCTCCATAAAAGTTGACCGGGAAGAGCGGCCGGATATTGACCGCTTTATGATGGATTTCCTGCTAGCTGCGACCGGCAGTGGTGGTTGGCCTCTGAATGTCTTTCTTTCTCCCGATCTCAAGCCCTTTTTTGCCATGACCTATGCATCACCCGAACCACGCTACGGTCAAGCCGGCTTTGGGGAGATCCTGAGACAGGTGGATAGTTTCTACCAGAATAACAAGGAGAAGCTGAAAGATTTTCGGCCGGAACGGAAAGTATCTCTCTTCGCGAATCAAGACCAGGGTCCGGAGCTGGTTGATAAAGCTATCAGCGGCAGCTTTGATGATGTCAACGGTGGTTTTAAGGGAAAACAGAAGTTCCCACCCCACTCTTCGTTGCTCTACAGCTTATACCGTCTGTCCGATAAGCCGGCAGATCCGGTAGATCCTATCAAGAGGGGCCTGGATACGTTTAACCTCAGCACCCTTGAGGCAATGAGCCTTGGGGGACTCCACGATCACCTGCAGGGAGGCTTTTTCCGCTACTGCGTCGACCAGGCCTGGACTATCCCCCATTTCGAGAAGATGCTCTACGACCAGGCAATGCTGCTGTGGGTCTACGCTCTTGCCTACAGGATCTATGGTAGAGAGCTGTACAGAGAAAGTGCCCGGGGTATTCTCCGGTTTTTGCAGGATTCCCTTTATGATGAAGGACTCTACTGTGCCGGGCTTGATGCCGATACCGACCATCATGAGGGAGCCACCTATATCTGGAGGGAAGAAGAGCTCCAAAAGGTGCTTGATCCGGAGGAGTTTTCCCTTCTAAAGTCCACTTTTCTCCTTCCCCGGGGTGGTAACTTCGAAGGTGCCATCCATCTTCTAAGATCTGACGGCGATGGAACCAGTGGTTCAGCTCCCTTCTCCCCGGAGATGCGGAGGGTCTGCGACAAGCTCCTTCTGCATCGTGCCAACCGGCCTCAGCCCTTCCGAGACCGTAAGAAGCTCACCTCGTGGAATGCCCTCACCGGTATCGCCTTGATTCAGGCCTATCGCTATCTGGGAGAGTCTTCAGCGCTGGAAGCTGCACTTTCACTTCGGGAAAAGCTTTTGCAACTTCACTACACTGCAGAGGGGGTGGTTCTTCGCGGGTCGATTGGTGGAGAACTGCTTGGTGGAAATTTCCTGGAAGATCATGCGGCTCTTCTCCTCTACCTTACCTTCTGTTACGAAGAGGATGGGGCTCATAAAGATATCATTGAGAAACTTGGCGACCGATTGGAGGAGTTCAGGAGCAAAGATGGCTGGACAGGCTCCCGGGAGGCAGATTTTGTAGCCCTTCCCGCCCAGGGAGATGATCTGCCCATTCCTTCCGAGCTTGCCATGGCTGAACTTGCCCTCTCCAGGCTCTCCATCCTTAGCGTCCAGCCCCACGAAGAGATCTCCTTTGGTACTGCAGGAGTGGAAGATTTCCGGAACTACGGGGCCCTCCACACTGGCGGCTACGCCTGGCTGGTAAGCTCGCCGGAAGCAGTTCCCTGGGAGCAGCTTCCGGTTCATGCAGTACAGATCAGGTCAGATCAGGAACAATACTGCCATCAAGGGACTTGCAACAGGGGGCTGCCCCCGGTGTGAAGTAGTCTGAAGTAGTGTGAAGAACAGAGGAATGCCGATGAAAAAGAATAGAGAACAATTGACCACCGAAAGCAAGCGAATCAGTAATATAAGAGAAGGGCAACGCACTTTTTTCCGCTCCGGTGCTACAGCTGGTATCAACTTCCGGAGAAGGATGCTGAAATCTCTACTTGAACATATAAAAAGGGAGGAAACCGCCCTCCTTGAAGCACTGGCTGCAGATTTGGGGAAATCACCGGAGGAAGCGTATAGTAATGAGATCGGATTTCTCTATTCTGAGATTCGCTATCTCTTGAAGCATCTTAAAAAGTGGATGAAAGGGAAACAATTTTTACCTGATATGTTTCTCCTTCCCGGTATCGCCAGAATAGAAAAAGAGCCCTACGGCTCTGTTCTTATCATTTCACCCTGGAACTATCCTTTTCAGCTGCTTTTTACACCTTTAGTGGAAGCCCTTGCTGCTGGCAATTGTGCAGTTGTAAAGCCTTCGGAGATAGCATCCAGGACAGCCCAGGTCAGTCAGCGTATTATTGAAGCTGCCTTTGATCCTGAATATGCAGCAGTGGTTCAGGGGGGAGCAGAGGTATCTATGGAACTGATTGACCAGGACTTTGATTATCTCTTTTTTACCGGGAGCGTTCCGGTGGGTAAGAAAATAATGGAAGCTGCTTCCCGCCACCTTACCCCTCTCACCCTGGAGTTGGGAGGAAAAAGTCCAGCCTTTATTGACGCCTCTGCGGATATCCCCAGGGCAGCAAGGAAGATCGCTTTTGGGAAATTTAATAATGCAGGACAGACCTGTGTGGCTCCGGACTATCTGCTTGTGGACCAGAGGATTGAGCAAGAGTTGCTCCAGGAGCTTCAAAAGGCAATCCTGGAGTTTTACGGGGACGATCCAATAAAAAGCGGGCAGTACGGGCGTATAATCAGTGAAAGACACTTTGACCGACTGGTTTCACTTCTTGACGGAGCTTCGGTATATTCCGGTGGTTCAGTGGAAAAAAGCCAGCGCTATATAGAACCCAGCCTGCTTTCCCCTGTCGGCTGGTCCGATCCGGTGATGCAGGAGGAGATTTTTGGGCCTCTTTTACCGATTATCTCCTATGAGAATCTGGAACAGGCAATAGAGCAGGTTCAAACGCTACCGAAGCCATTGGCTCTCTACGTATTTGCCCGAGATTCTGTGATCGTCAAGAAGATTTCTGGTTCCATCACCTTCGGTGGAGGAGGGGTTAACACTGTGCTTTTACATGTGGCAAGTCACAAGATTCCTTTTGGAGGTGTCGGGCCAAGCGGGATGGGGAACTACCATGGCAAGGCGGGCTTTAATACCTTCAGCCACACAAAGGGGATGCTCCAACAATGCGCCTCCTTCGACCCAGGATTTGCTTACCCCCATAAAGTGCCGGATCTGGGAAAGCTGAAACGGTTCATTCGCTGAAATACATAAGGACCACTGATGTAAGCCAATGGTTTTACTTACCTCCCCTGGAAGGGGTGGCTACCATCCGAAGATGGACCCCTGTGGCAATACGGTTAACGGTGCAAGGCATTGACGGAGAGGATCGGCACTCTCCACCGCCAGAATCCCCATCCCCTTATAGCTAACCGTATGAGCCAGATCGATGCTTTCTACAATCAGATAGACAAAACCAAAAAAAAGAAGATAGTCATTGACCAGAAGTATCCCAAAGAGATGAAGCCAGGGATGCAAGGCTCCTTACTCTGTGGTAAATGACCCGTCATCAGGATGTTCTCTCAGGCGACCCAATTCCTCTATCGAAAGAGCTGTAGCATCGGTAATCTCCTGTATCACCCCGGTTCAAGAAACAATGATATCCCCAAATTCCGGATGCTTCTCCAGAAACGCTACAATATATGGGCAGGTGGGCTTCACTACTCTCCCCTCCTCCCGGGCCCAAGCCAGGGCAAACCGGGTGATCTTTCCTGCTACCCCTCCCCCCCGGAGACCCGGAGGGACATAGGTGTGGTGGTAGATCAGGATGCCATCCTCCCCTTCCCGGTAGGTAAGCTCCGCTTCCTCACCATTCAGGGAGATATAGAAGCGGCGGGCGTTCTGGTCGTAGTTTATCTTCATGGGATTCATGATAGTGGATTGGTGGAAGATAAGAAAGAGAGAGGGACAACCTCTATTGCCCCCGAGGCCCGTCAACAATCCCGAGGCCCGTCAACAATCCCAAAGCCCCTCAACTGCCTCTATCAGCTCATCAGGTGTAAAGGGTTTCGGCAAGGAGGGATAATCCAATTTCCCCATATTCCCTCCGCTGACAAGAAGAACTGGTATACCCTTATCAATACTCCGAAGCCTGGTTAGGACTTCCATTCCCGATATCCCCGGCATGGTGAGATCAAGAATGACCCCGTCTATACTGCTTTTTTCGGAGAGAAAGATCCTCAAGGCCTCTTTGCCCTCCTCTGCATCCAAAGCTTTATACCCATAGTGCTGGAGAATCCGGCGGATAGTCTTTCTCACAAGCTCTTCATCATCCACCACAAGAAGGGTTCTCTCGTTCTTAACCTTTTTCGGATCCTGTTCCAAAATCTCTTCCTCCTCTTCCAGGCAGAATGGCTGACGGACTTCCATCCCCGGTTTTGTTAATTTATCATCCTGTTGCGCTGAGGATAGTACTGAGGATCGGTCCACATCCTGCAACTTTAGCATCTCCTGAGGAGGGGAGGGGAAAAAGAGAGAAACAGCAGTTCCCTCATTTGGGACTGAAGCAACTGAAAGATCGCCGCCATAATCAGTAACAAAACGCTGCACCATGGGAAGGCCTAATCCCGAACCGTGGCCCTCTTCCTTGGTGGTAAAGAAGGGATCAAAAATACGCTGAAGAGTCTCTTTATCCATCCCCACCCCGGTGTCCCGAACCTGTAAGAGCCAACCCCCATCCCCCGGGGTGAGGGAGATTGTCAGAACACCGCCCCACTCCTCTTCTGAGCTTTTCATTATTGTCATGGCATGGAGAGCATTTATCGTCAGATTAAGGAGGAGCTGCTCCATTCCAGAGGTGTCTCCAATTATCATGGCAGCTTCGGGTTTTTCAATGGTAATGACAACCCGTTTATCGAAAGAGTGCTCACATATTCCAGCAATAGTATCCACGATGGGAACCAGATCAATACAGCTCCGGTAGCGCTCTTTTTCTCCCGCAATGGAAAGCAGCTGCCTTACTATCTCCCGGCCTCGCTTGGAAGATTGCTCTATCATTTCGATCTTCTCTTCCAATTCACTTTTATCCGTCCGTTTTTTCTTGAGCTCAATTCTCAGCAAGCTGGAAGCGCCGTATATACCGGCCAGGATATTGTTAAAATTGTGGGCCAGCCCACCGGTCATGGTACCGATCGATTTCATTCTCTGAGCTTCCCCAAGTTTGATCCAGTGTCGAATATCATGACCACTAAAGAGATAGCCTTGTAGTTCATCTCCATTGCGAATTTCTGAAAGGGATACAGAATAGGGAACATCCCCCTCCCCGGGAATAGAAAGATTAATATTGTTTTGAACTATCCCTCCCCTCTCTGCGAGAAGCTGTCTGCTCTGATCGAAGTAAGCTGGATCGTTAACAAAACCTGAGAGGGATGCTCCCCTGATCATCTTTTGCTTCTGCCCCAGCAGAGAGGCAAAATAATCGCTGGTGGTAAAAATCCTCCCTGATTGGTCAAGGATTATCAACACCTCATTGATGTGCCGTAATATCTGCTCCACTGCCAGCCTTGGGGAGAGGCGGGTAAAGCCGTAACGGCTAAGGGCTATCCAGAGCCCGGTCGCCCAGAGTGCATTCCAGTAGATAGTGACAAAGGGAAACTCGATACCCAGAGCGGGGAAAATGGCATTGGTAAAAAGGCCGAGAAAGAGACTTACAAACATAGACCAGGCCAGGATGATCCGCTGCTTCCTCACCCTGGGCAGCTCCTCCCTTCGTACACGATAGAGCAGCAGAAAGACAGTTGCCCCTACATAGAGAAGCAGGTAGATGTTATAGATCATGAACCAGGGGGATGCCGAGTTCAAAGTGCTCATGAGGTACCATCGATTCTCTTCAAGACCGGTGTACACATAGAGGTTGTAGGTAAAGGTCGTAATAAGACCCGGCAGATAGAGCGCAGGGATTTCAAGAAAGCGGGGTAGCTTTTTATCAAGGCCCCGTACCGTAAGGGCAATATGAAGGGCGATCCCCGGAGCTATGTGCCAGAGAAAAGAGAAGCTAAGATACATTGCCTCTGCTGTTTTGTAATCGGTCAAAGCGTAACTGAAGGTGCTGTAAAAAGCCCAGAGGGTAAAGTTAGCAAGGAGGAGCGCTACCAGTCGATTCAATTTCGCTTTAGGATTATTGGAAAGAACCCGCCAGGTAAGATAGGCGTAGAAAAACATCAAGGCGAAGGCACCGTAGGAGAGGGGCTTCAAGTGTTAACCTCCAAAGCGATTTTTAGATGCCCCATAGTAGACCGGATGGGAAAGGATATCAAGATTGGTGGCCCGCTTATCCTGCCCGATAGACAGGATAAGCGATTAATCCTCCCTTGGGCTAATCTTCCAGCGCCTCCACCAGTTCGATCACTTCAGCAACCGGCATCCAGGCAACAACGTTGGTAACCAGGGCTCCGTTGGAAACAAAGGCCCGCATCCCCGTGTCGTACCAGTAAACCCGGTACAATCCCGAATCAAGCTTGCAGAAGCATTCCTGATCCTGTTCCGGCAAAAGCGCCTTAATGTCAACCATCTTCTTCAGCATATAGCCTCCTGATAACAATTCAATTTCCTTGCTTTTATGATAACCAATTCTGACCCCTTTGTCTAACAAAGAATATTGTTGTCTAGTGTCCCCGAAATAGCGCAAACTTTCTTTGTAAATGCTGATGCCTTAGATTATTAAAGCTGACAATAGCACTTATTGCTGTCGAACTGATGTAAACCATGTGTACATTTAAGCTTGGCAAGGATTTAGTTCCTACTAATATTCCATTTTTGCGCTATTTCGGGGACACAATAAAATTGTTGCGCTTTGTTGCTATAACCCCTTATACTGGTAACAGATCAGTCAATATCAGATCAGTCAAGATGAAGGGGTTTACCATGTTTGGAAAGAGAGCAGCAGTAGTGTGGGATATCGAAGATGTAACACCGAGTATCAGCTCGACCTTTGTAAAGGGATTGCGTGGGGCAATTCGAAAAGAGGGTACTATCTCGCTGGCCCGGGTCTACGGCAATTTTGGAAAGAAGCGGCTATCTCAGGCAGCAGAGGAGCTGCACCGTGAATCTTTTGAGATGATTCACCTACCCGAGAGTGTGGAGGAGAGATTCCCCACCATCCTTACCGCCCGCACCATTGATATGCTGAATCGGCACCCCCAGATTGACGAGCTGATTCTCATCTCCGGAAGAGGTTCCCTCTCACCCCTGGTGCGGCAGGTTCGGGAGTTTGATGTGGATACCATGGTGATCTGTGATGCCCGTAAGGTCGATGAGCAACTGCTCCTGCTATCCGACTCCTACTGCGATTTTCGAGACCTTACCATTGTCCCGATGGAAGAGGAGGAGGAGGGAGCTGAAGGTGAAAGTCTCGATATTGATCAATCCCTGATTCTGCTTCAAGAGGCTGTGGCGTATATTACCCAGAATGGAGGGAAGGCTACCAGTGATCTGGTGCGGGTTCGCCTGAAGTTGATGAACGAACATTTCGATGAAGCCCTCTTTGGATTCTCTAGCTGGAATGGCTACCTCACAGAAGCACAAAAGAGGGGAACCATTCATGCCCGGTTTAAGGATAATGATCTTATTCTTACTACTCCAGTGTCTGCCACCCCGGAAGTGATTAGAACCTTTCTTAAAGCGTTGGGAGAGGCGAGTAAAATCAGAACCAGTGAAGGAAGAAAGGCCAAACTCCCCGATATTGGAGGCAAGCTGAAAGAGGCCGGATTCGATTACCATCGCCATGGCTACAGCAAGCTAAAAAAGCTGGCCGATGGGGCAGCAAAACGGGGGCTGGTGCTGGTGAGTCTTAACGAGAGTAACTACTTCCTGGATCTGACCAAGAAGGGGAGCGATCTTCTGGAAGAGCTGCAGTAGCAGGGTACACGAAATGCCAAGCGAGGAGCGGATAAGTCTCAGGTACCTCTGGAAATGGACCCTTATAGCCCTGATTTCCGGTCTACTTGGAGTTGCAGTCACCTACAGCTTTGTCTTTCTCATGGGGTGGATTGGGAACCTTCTTCCCCGGGGATTTCTTCTCCTCCCCTTCGCCCTGGCCGCGGCGGTCATTGTATCCGCTCTTTTCAACAGGTTTTGTCCCGAAGCATGGGGTGAAGGGTTTCCCTCCTATCGGCACGGATTGACCCACCACTACGGGGTGTTTCCCCTGCGGATTACTCTGGTAAAACTGGCGACCGCCTTTCTAACCCTCAGCACCTTCGGAAACGGAGGCTTAACCGGCCCCCTTGGGAGGGTCTCCAGCGGCTTATCGAGTCAGCTCTTTCGTAAAGCTCTCCATCACCGGGGGGAACGTTTCGAAGTGCGTCTCGCAGCGATCTGCGGGATGGCAGCCTGTCTTGGGGCCATCTTCCACTCCTCCCTGGGGGCTGGTTTCTTTGCTGTAGAGATAAGCGGCAAAAAGCAACTTGGCTACTTCGATCTATTTCCCGCCATTCTCGCCAGCAGCTTTGCCACCTTTCTATCAAAAAGCCTCCATCTATCCCCTTTTTATCAATTCCAGACCCCGGAACTGACCCTTACCTTTCGGCACCTGGGACTCATCGCCCTGGTCGCTGTGATAGCCGGTTTTACCGGGAAAGGATTTAACCGGTTTTACCGATTCTTGGCGACCATGCTCAAGGATGCTCGGACCAAACATCCAGTTCCCACTGCCCTGGGAGGAACCGGCCTAGTGATGACCCTGGTGCTGCTGATTAATCCCAACCTGCTGGGAACCAGTACGTCCTTTCTCGCATCTCTGTCGGGGGAGCAGCTGCTGCTCTTCGGAAATCTTCCGGAAACTACACCGGTCATCCTCGCCTGCGGGGTGATGATACTCCTCAAACTTTTTGCCTCTACCCTCACCCTCGCCTCGGGAATGAATGTGGGATTCACCGGACCCACCATCATCACAGGGATGCTCATCGGTATCGGCTGCTCCTCCCTCTTCGGACTTCCCCAGCTCTCCCCGGACTCCTACGCCCTGATCGCCGCAGGTTTCAGCGCCATGCTGGGAAGTACCATCAACGTACCCTTGGCGGCGGCCATCCTGGGAATCGAGCTCTTTGGGCTCCATTTTGGATTTCCCTGCGCTTTTGCAGCGGTTATCGGATTTCAGATAAACCGGGGATCAAACCTCTATGAGATGGAGGATGATCCTGCATAGTTGTCCATCTGCCCGGGACCATCAAACTATGGTAAAAACCAGTGGCCTGCCCAGGAAAACTTCGCTATACTTTTTCCATGAGAAACCAGTACCAGGAACGCATTAACCGTGTTATCGACCACATAAACGAACATCTGGAGGAGCTTCCAGATCTGGAAACCCTCGCTTCGGTGGCTGCCTTTTCGAAATACCACTTTCACCGGGTCTTCTCTGCGATGGTAGGGGAACCTCTGGGATCTTATATCAATCGGCTCCGGTTGGAACGGGCGGCGGGACTGCTCAATAGCGAATCAGAAAAAAGTGTAACCGAAATCGGGATGGACCTCGGTTTTTCCAGTCCCGCCACCTTCTCCAGAGCTTTCAAGGAGCATTTCGGTACAAGCCCCTCAACATGGAGAGCCGGAGCGTGGAAGGAGTATAGCAAGAATCGTAAACTACAAAGCAATCGCTACCAAGGTCTCGGCAAATATCGGGAAGCGACGGTCGTTCAATCAGGGTACGATGCCTTCATCAAACAACGATGGAGGGTAACCATGAAACAGGAGAAGAAAAACCTAGAGTACCAGGTAGAGGTAAAGGATCTGCCGGAGAAACAGCTCGCCTATGTGCGGCACACCGGCCCTTATGCAGGGGATGGAGGGCTCTTCGAGCGGCTCTTCGGAACCTTGATGAAATGGGCGGGACCACGGCAACTCTATATTCCCGGGGAAAGCGAGATGCTCACTATCTACCACGACTCACCGGAGATTACCGAGGAGGAGAAACTGCGAATCAGCGTCTGTATGACCGTTCCGGAAGGTACCAAAACCGAAGGGGAAATCGGGACCATGACGCTTCCGGCGGGGCGCTATGCTGTGGCGGAGTTCAATATCGACATGGAGGAGTACGGGGACGCCTGGAACTCCCTCTTTGCGGGATGGCTTCCCGAGAGTGGATACCAGTGCGCTGACGGCCCCTGCTACGAACTCTACCTAAACGATCCGGAAGAGGATCCGGAGGGGAAGCACAAGATCGCCATTCACCTTCCGGTGCAGCCCCTGTAAGCAGTGTCCAGCAGGCGGGTTATCAAACAATCACCTGCCTGATCCCCGGAGCCGGAGCCCGGTGATTAAGACCGGCTCCGGGGATTAACTCCGGGCTTGGCGATCTGCGTCCGCCTGGGGAGTCAGTATAAAGGTCCGGGGGGCTGCTCCCCGGGTTTCTGACCTGTTTCTCCTGTGATGCCAAGATTGCGCTATTTCGGGGAGAGTCAAAACTCCCAATACTTTCTCCTCTTTCCCATTTCCCTCTTCCAGTGTAGAATAGCAAAATGATTGCAAACTTAAGCGAAAGAGAAAAGAAAATTCTTGAACTTCTTTCAGAAGATACTAATAAAAGTGTTGCTGAGATTAGCGACCTGCTGAAGGTCTCCCGGGTTACCGTACGAAGCGATTTTACCAGCCTGGAGGAGAAGGGCCTCATTATTCGCACCCGGGGAGGCGCCTTCCCGGCCTTTCATCCGGAGATCCTGGATCGACAGAAACAGGGAGTAGAAGAGAAGAAGCGGATTGCCAGAGCGGCGGCCACGTTGATCGAAGATGGTGACACCGTAATGATTAACGACGGAACCACCACCAGCCTCATTCCCAAATACCTCCTTGGAAAGCGGGATGTTAGAATTGTCACCAACTCCACCCTGATTATCCCCTTCGCCCGGGTAAACCCTTCCCTCAACCTGACCCTGGTGGGAGGGGAGTTTCGCCCCTCCTCAGAAGCTATCGTAGGACCGGTGGCGCTGCGGGATCTGGAAAACTTCCACGTTCGCCTCTCCTTCCTGGGAACCGGTGGATTTTCCATCGAAAACGGATTGACCACCCACCTGGTGGAGGGATCGGAAATCCTGCGGAAGATGACTGAACTATCGGAGAAGCGGGTCCTGGTAGCCGATTCAGGCAAGTATGGCCGTAACGGCTTTGTCAGGATTGTCCCCATGGACCGGATCGATATCCTTATCACCGATGAAGAGCTGGATGGGGAAGTACGGAAAGCGATAGAAGATCGGGGTATTGAGGTGATTATCTGCTAAACAGCGGCAAGAGATACCGATACCCCCCCCGCTCCACCACCTCCAGGTTCTGCCCATAGAGTCTGGAGAGAACCGATCCGGTGATGGTCGCATCAGGCGGCCCCTGGGCGAACAGGGCGCACCCTTTTAACAGAATCACCCGGTCCACCGCTGGTGGAATCTCTTCAATGTGGTGAGTCACCAGCAACACCGTTTTCCCCGCCCCGAGGGCACCGTTCAAGGTATCGAAAAAGGCGAATCGGGCGACAATATCAAGCCCCGCAGTTGGCTCATCCAGCAGCAAGATATCCGGATCATGCACCAAGGCCCGGGCCAGGAGGAGCCGCCGCTGCTCCCCTGTAGAAAGAGATCCATACAAACGGCTGGCCAGCTCTTCCGCTTCAGTCAGCTTCAGAACCTCTGCGGTCCGCCGGTAGTGCTCCTTTTCATACTCCTGGGTTCCCCCCACAGCAATACTGGAGTAAAAGCCCGAAAGCACCACATCCCGGCCGGTCACTGCTTCCATGTACCCCTTCTGCAGATCCGCACTCACAAGCCCAATCCGCCTCCGCAACTCCCAGGCATTCAGCTGCTCCTTCCCGAAGGTGCGCATCCTGCTGTTCGGGAAGGCCGCCGGATAAATCTCCCGGTAGATTAGTTTTAACAAGGTGGACTTTCCCGACCCGTTGGGGCCCAGCACCGCCGTATGGGTCCCCAGTTCCAGGCGGAGAGAAAGCTTCTCAAAAACCTTCCTGCTCTCCCGGTACACCGTTGCATCTTCCAGTTCAAAAAAGGGCTCACCCATCCTTGCCTCCTGCTTTCCGTTCCTGCATCCTGATCCTGCATACCCTTCCCGTTTTTCAGGACCGCCAAATCCAGGACCGCCAACACTACGTCCACTCTACGTTTCCACTACATCCACACAACACCACAGACCCAAAGCGATTTACATTAACAATCTCTCTTTCCGAGGGGAAATTTACTCCATAAGGGTGGAATCGTAAAGCACTCCGCCTCTATCTCCGCCCGCCCCTCGCATCCCTCCTCAGCCGCCTGCCTCCACGCTCCTTCATCTTGCATCCCACCCCGGTCGCTTGCATCCCGCCCCGGTCGCCCGCTTCCGGACTCCAGGCTCCAGCTCCAGCTGCCCGCCTCCCAGCTCCAGGCCAGGCTCCAGCCTCCAGCAAAACCACCCACATAATCTCCTACTTTTTTTGTCTGTTTTACAAAAAAGCAGTATATTACAAAAGAAGGAGTGTACCATGACAAAGAAAGACCTTTCACTAATAGCCATAGCCCTGATGCTTTTGCCCCTCCCCCTCTTCGCCGGCGGAGGACGAGAAGCCCCGCCCCCCTCCGGGGCCGGCACCCCCAACGCCACCCCCAACGCCACCCCCAACGCTGCAGACCCCCTCCTGGGCTGCCCCGAACCGGGAATCCCGGAAAAGGAGAACCCCTGGGCGGAAATACCCTCAAGCTGGCCAGAGTCGCATCTGCAGAACCTGGAGCCCTACGAAAGGGCCATCTTCGCCGGAGGCTGTTTCTGGTGTCTGGAAAAACCCTTCGAAATGCTCATCGGAGTAGCAGAAGTGATCTCCGGATACAGCGGCGGCACCACCCCCAACCCCACCTATCGGGAAGTGGCCTACGGGAAAACCGACCACCGGGAGAGCGCAGCCGTCTACTACGACCCCGGCACCATCAGCTATGAAGATCTGCTCAAAGTCTACTGGCGCAGCATCGACCCCACCGACACCGGGGGCCAGTTCGCAGACCGGGGGGACCACTACCGCACCGCCATCTTCGTCGCCAATGAAGCGCAGCGCAAAGCAGCCGAAGCGAGCAAAGCAACCCTGGAAGCCTCGGGAACGTTCGATCGGCCCATCACCGTGGAGATCCTCCCCGAAAGCCCCTTCTACCCCGCCGAAGAGTACCACCAGGATTACTACCTCAAGGAGGCAGCAGCCTATAAACGCTACTTCACCGGCAGCGGCCGGGGCTCCTTCCTGGAGAGCACCTGGACCATCGCCCGCAGCCCCGAAGGCCTGGACACCCGGATGAAACGGTGGGGCAGCTTTGACAAAAAAGCGCGCATCGCCGCCCTTAGCCCCCTGCAGCAGCAGGTTACCCAGCAGGACGCCACCGAACGCCCCTTCGACAACCAGTACTGGGACAACAAGAGACCAGGCATCTACGTAGACCCCGTCTCGGGCGAACCGCTCTTCAGCTCCACCGACAAGTACAAATCCGGCAGCGGCTGGCCCGCCTTCACCCGTCCCATCGACCCCGACCAGATCACCTACCACAAAGATGGAAAACGCTTTATGACCAGAATCGAAGTGCGAAGCCGTTACGCCGACAGCCACCTGGGCCACGTATTCGAAGACGGCCCGGCCCCCACCGGCCTGCGCTACTGCATCAACTCCGCCTCCCTCCGCTTCGTCCCGGTGGATGAGCTCGCCGCCCAGGGCTATGGGGAGTACCTCGTTCTCTTTCAATAGAGCCCACGCTCCCCCCGAGGGTCAGCTTCTTTCTTCTCTTTTGGCCGGCACCCCGGTTCCCCTGACGGGGCCCCGGGGTCGCGCTCTCCGCTGCAACGCTTCGCCCCCGCAAGAAAGCAGTTCGGCAGCCACCACTTCCGTCTCGCTCCGGGAAGCCTGGCCCCGGTAGAAATCCGGGGTTGGGCAAAACTGCGGGGGCTGCAGGGTTTCCGCTGCGATCGCTGCCGGGTGGGGAGGAGTACACTCTCTTGGGGGTAAAGAACAAGCGCTATTCCAGTAAAAAATCGACCAGATTCCTGGAGCCTATACCTTTTCGGCTCACTCCCGGCATGGTATCCATGGAAAGTACAACTTTGGGGTGATTGTCCTGAATCTTTTCCAGAGGAGTAAACTCTCGATCTATGGTGGATTGCTCGCCAAGGGTTTTGGCTATCTGGATCTAGATTTTTTCTCCCGGTTTCTCCGCAATAAAATCTATTTCAAGATCATACAGTTTTCCGATACTGACACTATAGCCCCGATATTTCAGCTCAAGAAAGAGAATGTTCTCCAGCAATCCACCGATATCGTCATCTCTGTACCCAAGAAAGCCATGACGCAGTCCAATGTCACCGGTATAGAGCTTCTCATACAATTCAAGATGCCGCAGTCCTTTAATATCATAACGCAATACACGATTTACCAGAAAAGCCTCTTCAAGATAGTCGGTGTAATTCAGGCTGTTCCGCAACGTTAATCCCACTGAATCGTGGCTGTTTATAGCACTACATGTAGTGCTATCGAAGTGTTGTTAATACCATATGTTGTATGCTTTCCCCTCAAGAAGGGTTGCGGGACAGCCACAATTGATCACCTTATCAACACTGATAGAACTTTTCTCATTCTTTAGAAAATCGCTTATCCGCTTGGCAGTCGTAATGTTTCCACAATTATCAAATACGAACTTTACGATCCTGTTAAGAAGAGAGGGATCACGCACCTGATGCCGATTGATAACATCTTTAAGCATAATACTGTCATAGAGGGCATTCAGATAGGGGAAAGTAATTTCATCCGATAAAGGAACAAGGTGGACCCCCGGCATCCCCCCGAATTTCAGATAGTTGTAGAACTCCTCCTGAGGAGAAAGAGCTTCCGAGCCCCTGAAATGAAGAAACTCCCTGAATACCAAAGGATGTATCGGAAACTCTATATATCTTCCGGACAGAAACCCTGCTATGTCGGAGGAGAGAAGTTTTGCATTTGAACCGGTTATTACGATTCTTAACATATTTCTTTCTTCTATACAAGATTCTTATTGAATATAAAAGAGACATTCGCATATACTCGAGTTTTGTAAAAGTGCTCACAACTTCGCACAACTGGCGGTTATCGAAAATACCCCTTCACCATATGTAGCGTTTCTGATACTTAAAAAAAGTTGCAGGACAATTGATCACCGGGCGTTGCCATCTGTATAAACATAGTTTATACTCTTTTCTATGAAAGCAAAAATCCAAAAATGGGGTAACAGCCTTGGGATACGTATCCCCATGCCTATACTCAAAGACCTGGCTCTGGAGGATGGTTCACTTGTTGAAATCGAAGAAAACGGGGATAGAATCATTATACGCCCCTCTAAACGAGTTTCCCTCATGGCACTTCTCAACAAAATCTCAGAAAAGAATCTCCATTCCGAAACCGATTGGAGCACTCCTGAGGGAGAAGAGATTTGGTAAAAACCGAATTCATTCCTGAAAGGGGCGACTTTGTCTGGATTAACTTCAATCCCCAGGCAGGACATGAACAAGCGGGAAAACGCCCCGCCCTTGTGCTGTCGCCCAGGGAGTATAACGAAAAGACTAAGCTGATGATCGCCTGCCCCATAACAAGTAACGTTAAGGGATACCCCTTTGAAGTCACAGTAAAAGGAAAGCATATAGATGGAGTAGTCCTGTCCGACCAGGTAAAAAACCTTGACTGGAGGGTTCGAAGAGTATCGTTTATTGAAACAGCATCGGAAACTGTGCTTAACGAGGTACAATACAAACTTGGCTTATTGATTGGCTGATAGTCAATTTTCCCGGCTCCCCCAACATCAGCCATGAGATAAGATGAATACAGTATAAACCAAATCGACCGAACCGGTCACCCAAAAAGCAAGCACCGCTTGCCCCGCCCTCCCTTCTACCTTATTATGATAAGTGAATATGAACCTCGAAAAAGGTATTGCATACATCGCCCCCCTCATTGATTGGGCCCAATCTCATGCCACGCTTCTGGCCTGGCTTATCGCTCTCTCTGTTCTTGCTGCAATCGCTGTGATGCTTGCTCTTCCGCTCATCGTCATCGCCATCCCGGAGGATTATTTCCTGCAGAGCCGGGACGGCAGGTTCGGCTTTACCCGTCAGCACCCGATACTCCGTATCCTGCTTCTGATTCTCAAAAATGGAGTCGGCATCCTGCTGCTTATTGTGGGAATGCTCCTTCTCTTCACCCCCGGCCAAGGGCTCTTGACCATCTTTATCGGCTTGATGCTCATGAACTTTCCGGGCAAGCGGAAGCTGGAGCAGCGGCTCATCCAGGTTGGTGGTATCCGGCGGGGGGCAAACTGGATCAGGAGGAAGGCCGGGAAGGGGGAGTTGCTGGTTCCGGGGAAAGATCGGGGTTCCGATTGACTGATAAGCTTTAACTGAATATCAGACCGGTGCAGCTGTTAGCGCTGCACCCTCCCAGACCCGACCCCGGCCAACAGCTGCTGCACCTCGGAGAGCTCTATTGCACATGGGTAAGGGACCAAAGCGATGTACTCATTACCGACCCTACTGGGATAGGCAAAAACTTTCTCGACAGTGCCTTGGGCACTGCCGCATGTGAAGCCGGATATAAAGTATTCTACCAATTGGCAGGACCTTTGCAGGGGTGCTTGAAAGAAGCAAAGCGGACCGGTAGGCGAAACCTGCCACCTTGAACTACACTGTAGCCGGTTAATTGAAGGGCCACCAGGGGGGGGTAAGACCGGAACCAATGGCGGTTTTCACCGGAATATGCAATTCTTATATCATTTTAACAATGTTCCAACCGTATTTTGTTTTCATAGAGACTTATGCTCTGATTTTCTCCACAAGCTCGTTTTCTATGCTATAATTAAGGCTGTACCGCAACCTGTCCTGAGTATCCTACACGCTACACATGGTGTAGGTAAAAATGGTATAGCACCATATGTGGTGGTTTGGACAGCCTCGATTCAGTGGGCTTAGTATTGCGGGACGGGCTGAATTGCCGATAAAATTCATCAGGACCAACATTACAATGGAGATATGCGAAAAACAGGAAATCGCCATGCAGCACAGTGGAATAAATGAAATACAGGAACTATCTGGATATGAAGATATCCTTGTCACCGACCATCTCGGAAATGTGCTGTTGAGCGACATCAGCAATACAGCACTGTTTGATCTGAGGTATGAAGAAATACTGGGAAAGAATGTACTTGAACTCTACAATAACCTGGATGAATCCAGCAGCACCATTATACAGGTACTGAAGACAGGAAAAGCTATCACCAACCATGAACAGAAATTGATCACCTTGAAGGGAAATCGGATACTGCAGATTGGATCAACCTTTCCGATTTTCTCCGATCAGGAAATAATGGGTGCGATAGAGTTCTCAAAATACCTTTACACTCTTGAGACCCAGAACTTTCTGAAGCATCACTCCAGCCATAAAGGATACCGCAAAAACAATACAATTTATTGCCTCGAAGATCTAATATCGAAGAATCCTGATATGCTGAAGATTAAATCAAATATAAAGAAAATTGCGAAGACGGATTCCACAGTTTTAATCACCGGCGAGACAGGAACAGGAAAGGAAATTATCGCACAAAGTATTCACAACCTTAGCACTCGTTTTGATCAACCCTTTATTTCACAAAACTGTGCGGCAATCCCCGTTTCCCTTCTGGAATCAATTCTCTTCGGAACCACCGAAGGAAGCTACACCGGGGCGATAAATAACCCGGGACTATTCGAGATGGCCAACGGAGGGACCCTCTTCTTAGATGAGATAAACAGCATGCCGATTCAATCTCAGATCAAACTCCTTAAGGCAATTGAAGAAAAAAGAGTTCGAAGGATAGGCGGAAGAAAAGCTGTTGATATCAACCTGAGGATCATTGTGGCAGTAAACGAGAATCCCCAAGAGTGTGTTGATAAAGAGGAATTGAGAAAAGACTTGTATTATCGCATAAGCACTGTTCAGCTGGAGGTCCCTGCATTGAGAGAAAGAATCGAGGATATTCCTCTGCTGATTGATTTTTTCATCAAATTCTATAACGAGAAAATGTCACGGAAAATGAATGGAGTAACCACCGGGGTTCTGAAACATCTTATGCAATATAACTGGCCAGGAAACGTGAGAGAACTCAGA
>CAYMWV010000047.1:3219-20173 GCA_964394395.1 uncultured Sediminispirochaeta sp. | reverse complement strand
TTATTTCTGAATCATTTACCTTTAGAGTAATTGATCCCTCTATTATTCAGCCCTTTACCATGTAAGAAACGAAATTCAAACAGATAGATAAGCCGGAGGGAACATGGAGTTGCCTCCGGCTTACATTCATTAATGCAGTGCTACTTTTTCTTTCAAAGGAGCCTGGTATCACCTTTTCCCTTTGGCTTCAAGCTCCCTGATTCTAGTATCGTATCTGTCTATAGACGTATTTATCCGGTGGCGGCGGATTTCTTTACCAGAACAATCTCAACTGGTAAACTCAGCATGGACATTTCGGTTGTATTAATCGTTTGGAACTCAGCATCTTCCAACATTTTCTGAACAAAGATCGGACGGCAATCAACATGTTTTGGAAACACCTTGTGGAACCATTCATATAGACTTACACTGGTTTTATTTTTTTTAGATAATGCGGCTACACATAAACGCCCGCCCCTACGAAGCACCCTGCGGCACTCGCTTAAAACAATCGGGATTTCAGGTGTATCGAAAAGTTCCAAGCTGTGGCCGGTACCAAATCCAAGTTCAAGAACTCAATTGCTTAAGGCTTCGAACCCTCCAACAATATCAAGAAGCTCCTCTGTAATGGATGATTGCCGTTTCTGATTATATAGTGTGCGTACTTCTTCTTTCTTCTCGTCTATATTTTTTTCCGCTGCCTGCATGGCGGCCAGCCTTGCAGCGTTTTCGCTTGCCAGAGATTGAACAACTGCAGAATATAGAGTGATAAAAAGGTATTCCCGACTCAGATTTTCAAAAAGTGAGCTCCAGGAATAGCGGGTCATGGGGATGCTTCTGCCTTTCCATGGCCGCTGTGCAAGCTGTTCGAGTATATGCCTGCCCAGGGGCAGAACCCGGCTGCTCTCCGTAACATATGAAGAACCGCCCTCGGGACGGTTGTTTACAAGCCGGACAGGCATGATACGATCCGATTTTGAAGAAATGAGTTCAAGTACATCTTTGACCGCATCAACTGCTTCATTCAGAGTGCCCGCAATGGGAATTTCCTCTTCACTCGACAGACCGAAAGAGTGAATTGAAGTACCAATCCTGTATCCCATGTTAAAGAGGTGGGGTGTCGATTCCGGATAGCTCTCCTTAAGTTCCATCAGCAGCTTGTTTGTCTTCTCCGCAACAGCCTCGTTGAACTGACCAACCATGCCCTGGTCTGAACCAATGGAGATAAGTATATGATGAGAGCTGTCGCTTTCGGAGAACCGAACATCGGAGGGTTTGTTCATCATCAGCACCTGCAGCGCAAGACGTATATTTTCATAGAATCGGTCTGCCGCCGCAGCTGCTTCTTCGAAATGACGGATATTTACCGTAGCAAGTGATTTCATGGTTGAGACTACTGATCCGAGACTTTCTATACTCTCAAGATGATTCTCTATTGCCTTCAGCGTCTGAGCCGGCATCATTATTCTCCTTAAAACTGTTTTCCAGTGTTCTTGCAACGGTGCGGCTTATTCTTCGTTTTTCATCTTCCTGCAGTTCTTCACCATTCACAATTTTCTCAGATTCTTCCTGAAGCTCTTTTTCAACCGCGCGGGCTACTGAGTCTCTTGTCTTCGAAAGGGCTGATACCGGATAGCTGTCATATACGCCCTCGGTTACGGCAAGGAGCAGGGCAATCTGGAGGGGAACGTCTATCGGCGTATATTGAGGCTGCTGCAGAGCCTGGCGGACCCGGCGCCCTCTTTCCAGCTGATTTTTGGTGCTCTCATCAAGCCGCATTCCGAATTTTGAAAAACCTTCAAGTTCTTCAAATTGGGAATAGGATAACCGGAGATCTCCCGCAACACTTCGATATGCCGGCAGCTGTGTTTTTCCACCCACTCTGGAAACCGAAGTTCCAACATCTATCGCCGGGAGCACTCCCTGCTGATAAAGCTTCTGAGTAAGCAGAATCTGTCCGTCTGTTATGGAGATAAGATTTGTAGGGATATAGGCTGAAAGATTCTGTGCCTGTGTTTCGATTACCGGGAAAGCGGTTATGGAACCTCCCGGTTTTCCCTCACTACCTTTTTTTACATGAGTAGCCCGTTCGAGCAGCCTGCTGTGCAGGTAGAAGATGTCTCCCGGGTAGGCTTCCCGGGCAGGAGGCCTTCGCAGAAGAAGAGAAAGTTCACGATAGGAGCGGGCATGCCGGGTCAGATCATCCATAATTACCAGAGTATCTTCACCCTGGTGCATAAAATATTCCGCAATCGTCATTGCCGCAAATGGTGCGGCGAAGGCGAGCCCGGGCGGCAGTTCCGCGGCTGCGGTAATTACAATGGTATTATCGCGGGCTCCGTATTTTTCCAGATCCGAAACTACCTTTGCGACGGCGGACGCCCGCTGTCCAACTGCACAATAGATGCATATGACTCCGCTATTTTTCTGATTGATTATGGTGTCTATTGCAATAGCGGTTTTCCCTGTCTGTCTGTCGCCCAGGATGAGCTCGCGCTGCCCCCTTCCCACAGGAATAAGGGCATCAATTGCCTGAATGCCGGTCTGAAGGGGCTCTCCCACCGGTGAACGATCCATGATGGAGGGGGCTTCCCTCTCTATCGGCCATTTCTCTTCAGTCCTGATTCTTCCTTTTCCATCAAGGGCATTCCCCAGGGGTTCAATTGTCCGACCGATAAGTTCATATCCTACAGGTACTTCCAGGACTTCTCCGGTACGCCGCACTTCATCTCCGGAGCGGACAGACCTTCCTTTGTCCAGGAGCACAAGATCTACTCCGTCCGGCTCGAGGTTAAAGCAGAAGGCACGGGTTCCGTCTCCTATAACCACAACTTCTTCAGACCTTACTCCCGGAAGCCCCTCTGCTCTGGCAACTCCTTCGCCGGAAGCAACTATTTTTCCATATTCCCGGACTGTGGGCTTGTAACGAAATGATTCATTATTGCGTTTTAGGGCATTGTGCAATGGCGCACTTATTGTTCTGTTCAGGATACCTTCACCGGCAGTATTCATACACTCTGTTCCTGTAGTTCTTCAAGTCGTTCTTCAAGGGCGGAAGCAAAACTTTCAAGCCAGCCCTCTATTGTCCACTCCATGCGTTGGCCGTTTTTCTCCAGAGTAATGCCGTGAAAGGATTCGTCCCTGGTAAATTCGACGGGTCCAAGCAGACTGGTAAATTCTTCTCTTGTTTCTTCCGAGACAGTAAAAGAACTTTTTACTACGTAATTTTCGGAATTGTCCTCTTTGTGGACAAAATCAGTCTTCTTTTCTTTAAGGGTTGCGATAAACTTGTCGGCCATGTTCTTTTCGAGCCTTTCATTGGACAAATCCGTCAGAGCCTTTTCCATCAGGTTTATAAGCTCCTTCGCAGCCATCTCTTTTAATTCTTTCAGAAACCTCGACTGCTCTTTTTCGAGCTGCTTTTCCCAATTATTCCTTTTTTCCTCAAGCTCTTTGCGCCCATCATTGACAAGTTCCTTCCGCTTTTCCTCTGCCTCCTGCTTTGCATTGTCAATCAGCTCTTTACGCTTCTCTCTGAAATCCTTGTTCTTTTCTTCCAATTCACTGCGCATTTTTCTTGCTTCTTCTTCATCCTCCTCAGCTTTTTCATAGCTTACTGAAATTTCTTCCTGTCGTCCGTCAATCGCAGCAACTATTTTTTTAAACAAAATTATCCGGAGAATGAAAACGATGAGTAAGAAATTGACTACCTGGGCAATGAACGTAAATAATGAATCGGGCATGGTATCAACCTCCTGCGGCTATAACCTGCTGCCAGAACGGATTAACAAAAATCAGTATAATCGCTATGACAAAGCAGTAAATAGCAGTAGATTCGATCATGGCCAAGCCGATAAAAAGTGTCCTTGTTATGGTATTGGCTTTATCCGGCTGCTGGGCTATAGATGTCAACGCTTTTGCCAAAGCCATCCCTTCTCCTATTGCTGGTCCGATAGACCCGATCGCAATTGTCAGACCGGAAACTATTACCGAAACGGCTCCGATCAAGCTTACACTATCCATGATTATTCTCCTTTTCTTCTTGTTTTTTAGTCTGCTCCCGCTGAGCTCGTATGGCGGAAGCAATATAGATTGCCGCAAGGGCACTGAAAATATAGGCCTGAATAAGGCCTACTATGAGGCCCAGGAATTGCATAATAACTGGCACAAAAAATGGTGCAATCGATAACAGTACCCCAACAATAAGGGTTCCGCTCATGATGTTCCCAAATAGACGAACTGCCAGTGCCAGAGTTCTGGACAATTCACTGATAATATTGAAAGGCAGCATTACAGGTGTCGGCTTGATGTAGTGGATGAGATATCCCCTGACGCCGTTTTCAGCTATACCAAAAACCGGAACCGAAACAAATACAATAATAGCGAGGGCTGCCGTTGTTGATAAAGACCCAGTAGGAGCCTCATATACAGGCAGAATTGTGAGAATGTTGGATGTAATTATGAAAAGGAACAGGCTGCCAAGGAAAGCAAGGTATTTATCAGGGTCTCCGCCCATCATCTCCCTAATCTGACCACGAATTCCTTCCACAATCAGTTCGAAACCCGCCTGCCAGCGTGAAACATCAGGACCTTTCCTGATATTTTTTGTCGCAAGTAGTGAAAGAATAATTAGAATTACCATCACCAGCCAGGTAAAGACAAGCGTGGCGTTTATTTCAACGAATCCGAATGTAAAGAAAACACGATCGTCGGGGCTGAGAGTGACATTCATGCGGTATCCTCCCTGCGGGAGATGTTTATCATTGCCAGCATTACCACACCTATTCCCAGAGTTCCCCATATCAGGGCGCCAAGCCCGGCATATACGGCCAGGAGTGCAAGACCTCCAAATAGTACCGCCATTCTGAGCAGGTAACTGAGGATAATAAGAAGTGCCGGGTGCTTCACAGCAGCCGTTTTCTGAAGCGTAAGCTTCAATCCACCAAAGAATATAAACCCGAGAATAGTTCCAACCCCAAAATAAAGAATATTAATCATTATCATCATCCTCTGTTTGTTCCTGTTCGTGACGAATCCAGTACCAAGCTGTTATGACGCCTATCATCAGGCCGATAAAAATTCCCATAAGTGTCCAGGATATCGAAGTATCTTTTAAGGAATCGGCCCATATGCCGACAGCAAGACCGGCGATAGTCGGTATGGATACGGACCAGCCGATAATGCCCATCATGCCCAGACCAAACCATACCTCCTTATGCTTCCTGTGTCTTTCCTTTATACGCCTTTTTTCTTCCGCAGAGATTTCTTCAACAAAAGAACTGCGCCTATCATGATGTTTTTTTTCGTGATCCTTCACAGCTCACCCCGCAGTTCTACCATTCTTCTTACAAGATCAGTCTCCAGTTGGTTCGATCCTGACCGTAAGTGCGCTGATTCCTTTTCAAGTTTCTCAAAACTTTTCTCAATAACAACTGCTAATCCTTCCTCCGGATCCTCTGAAACGGCTTCTTCACCTCTGACAACAAAGGGCGAAGAGATACGGACAGTATCGCCTTCCTTTGTCAGGACTCCTCCATCGGCCGCATACACCCGGTGAGCTGAAGCTTCATCCTGAATGGTCACAATACATTGTTTCAGCATAGAGAGGAGATCTATATGACCGGGGAGAATCACAAAGCTGCCTTCCAGTCCCACTGCTGAGAGTCGGGAAATTTCCAGCTCATCAACTATTTTTTCAGGAGTCATTATCATGAATTTCATTTGCTGTTCCTATCATATAAAGTTTCCCTTCCTCTGTATCGTCAAAATCACCATTGAGGATCTGTTCGCATCCGTCAAGCGAATCCTTAAGGGAAACCAGTTTTCCCTTGTTTCCGGTGAATTGCTCGGTTGTATAGAAAGGCTGGGTTAGAAACCTCTCAATTTTACGTGCTCTGCCGACAGTCAGGCGATCTTCCTGTGAAAGCTCTTCCATGCCGAGCATTGCGATTATGTCTTTCAGCTCTTCATAGTGAGCAAGGGTCTTTCTTATTCCACCGGCGATCTCGTAGTGCCTGCTTCCAACAATGGAAGGGGTCAGCATCTTTGAACGGCTCTGCAGGGGATCGATTGCCGGATAGAGTCCCTGACTCGCCCGTTTTCTTGATAAGGCTATCGATGCACTAAGGTGTCCAAATGTATGGACAGCTGCCGGGTCGGTAAAATCGTCTGCCGGAACATACACTGCCTGCACAGATGTTATGGCACCGTCGGTAGTGCTGCATATTCTCTCCTCCAGCTCACCAAGTTCGGTTGCAAGAGTGGGCTGATAGCCAACACGACTGGGAAGACGGCCGAGGAGGCCGGAGACCTCGGCCCCTGCCTGGATAAATCGGTAGATATTATCGACAAGAAACAGGACATCCTGATGCCGGGTGTCTCTGAAATATTCAGCCATTGTGAGCGCGGTATGTCCGACACGGAAACGGGCACCGGGCTGTTCGTTCATCTGTCCAAATACCATAACGGTGTTTTCAAGCACTCCGACTTCTTTCATTTCGCGGTAAAGCTCTTCACCCTCTCTGGAACGTTCACCGATACCGCAAAACACACTGGTTCCTTCATATCCCGAAGCGACATTATGAATAAGTTCCATAACCAGAACTGTTTTACCTACTCCTGCTCCCCCGAAAAGACCAGCCTTTCCACCTGTTTCCAGAGGGGATAGAATATCAATTGCTTTTATACCTGTTTCAAATATTTCTTCACTGCTTGATCTGCGATTAAGGGGTACCGAATCCCTGAAAATTGATTCATACGATTCAGCCTCTACTTCTCCCATGTTATCGATCGCTAATCCGTTTACATCAAACATTCTTCCTTTAATGCCGTTTCCAACCGGTGCTGTCAGGGTTTTTCCCGTATCCCTGAAAATATCATTCCGTGATAAACCACGGGTTGGGGTAAGCGCAATACAGCGCACAGAGCTAACGGAAAGGTGCTGGATGGATTCGAGAAGAATGCTTCCGTCTTTGCTCTCAATCTTTTCATGAAGGGGAGGCAGCTGATTAGGAAAATGCAGATCAACAACACTGCCTTTTACTGATTCAACAAAACCCTCATTTTCCGATATTCCGCTTGGCATTCCTATTCACTCTTTTTCAATTGCTTCGAAGCATCTTTAAGGCCTTTCTTTATCTCCTTACTCGCTTCCTTAAAACGGTTTTTAAGATCCTTTATGCCTTCAGTACTGGTGGTAATCATCGACTCGGACTGCTCCTTTAGTTTCTCCCTTTTTTCCCTGAGCGTTTTTATACTTGCGTCAAAGGATGTACGTGCATCAGAGGAAAGTATTTTCCCTTTGGCTTCAAGCTCTCTGATTCTGGCATCGTATTTGTCTATAGATGCGTTTATCCGTTCCTTGAGTAATTCTTTTTTCCTTTCATCCATAGGTTCCTCCTGCTAAAGAAGTTGCAAATTCCATGCCAAGATTAAAAATCCCTACCTGTATGCAGTTATACACGCAAATACCAGCACCGTATCGGCAATTTCAGGTTAATACTTCCAAAAAGAGTATCCTATAATATCTTTTGTTATAGACAAATGTTTTATTGAATGTGTAAGATATACACATAAATGAAAACATATGATTCTGCTTTTACACATATCATAACCCGAAACAGCTCGATGATGGAGCTTTTTGCAAAGGCAATTCACAATCTGAGCCACCGAAAGGCCGAACCCTTGATCCCGGTCATTCGGTAATTCTGAGATATGATAATTCAGCCCGTCTTGCAACATTAATCCCACTGAATCGAGGCTGTCCAAACCGCTATATGTGGTGCTATTACTATTTTGGCACCACTATATGTAGCGTACATAATGCTCAGGAAAGGTTGCGGGACAGCCTCAATCAGTAGATAAAACTTTCAGCTTTTTCATTGAATAATCAGAACTATGTCCTTACTTTATTAATGGGGGTAAGCAATGTTTCAGTACAAAACAGGCGGAATGACATTTGAGTTGAGAAAGGGAGACATTGCCCACCAGCCGGACATAATGGCAGTAGTAAATGCAGCCAATGCCCAGCTTCGTATAGGCGGGGGCGTGGCCGGGGCAATTCATCGCGCTGCAGGACCGGGACTGGAAAAGGAGTGCCGTCCCCTTGCTCCCATAAGTGTCGGCGATGCCGTGATGACCGGGGCACATAATCTGCCTAACCAGTACGTAATTCATTGCCTGGGGCCGGTCTACGGAGTGGATCAACCGGAAGATACACTGTTGGCCGACTGCTATCGTAATGCACTGCAACTGGCGGATGGAAAAGGCATTACTTCCATCGCTTTTCCAGCGATCTCTACCGGTGCCTTTGGCTACCCCCTGGAAGAGGCGGTTCCTATTGCTATAGATACCATTGTTGAATTAAGCTCCAGCCTGAAAACGGTGAAGAAGATTGCCATGGTATTATATTCCACTCATGATTTTGAAGCGCATGAAACCTTTCTCAAGCAAAGGTTAGAGGCATGATTCAATACACTGCTTCTTTTACCGACTTGTATCAGCTTAGTATGGCCCAGGTGTTTTTTGAGACTGGAAGGAAGAATGAAACAGCAGTGTTTGATTATTTCTTTCGGAAGCTCCCATTTGATGGAGGCTACAAATTAACGGAGTATAATGGGAAGCCGAGCATTAAACTTTCAGAGTACATCAAAAAAATTTCCATTCCCGGGAAAAAACAGGTATACCGTATAGAAGACGACAAAGGGCGATGGATCGGAGCAGATGTAGTGGCCTTGCGGGATGAAAATCATGTAGAAAAAATGTACGATCCTTTTGATCCCATGAAATCGCTTGTCATTAAAAACTGTAATAAACTTCCCTTACTTGGCAGGGTGATGGAGAACGGAAAGCGGACGATCTCTAAAAAATCCCCTGCTGAAATAGCAGATTTTACTCATGACCAGATCCGGAAACTCCCGGAGGAACACAAACGATTTGAAAATCCTCATATATATAAAGTAGGACTCTCTGAAGAGCTGCATGCGTTGCGGAATCGGTTGATCCAGGAAAACAAAAAGGAGGCGTTATGAAGGCGTTGATTATTGTAGATGTGCAAAATGATTTTTTACCCGGCGGAGCTCTTGAGGTACCCGGTGGAGATAAGGTGATTCCCGTCTTGAACAGGGTACAGGATCAGTTTGATCTGGTGGTGGCTACCCAGGACTGGCATCCTGAAGGGCACAGCAGCTTTGCGTCCCGTCACAAAGGGAAGAAGCCTTTTGATGAAATTGAATTGAACGGAAGATCGCAGATCCTGTGGCCTGACCACTGTGTGCAGGGCACTTCGGGTGCTGAATTTGCTGGAAAACTGCACACAAAAAGGATAGAGGCAATTTTCCGTAAAGGTACCGATGAGCACATAGACAGTTACAGCGGTTTTTACGACAACAACCACGAAAAATCTACCGCGTTGGCTGATTACCTGCGGGGTAAAGGGGTGGACCATGTATTCATTGGCGGCCTGGCTGCTGACGTGTGCGTTTATTTCACCGCCCTGGACAGTTTAAAAGAAGGTTTTAAAACCACATTGCTCAAGGACGCTAGCCAGGGACTGGATGAACAAGCCATCGAAAAGGCGCTGGAGCACATAAAAAGTGAAGGTGCTCAGGTTACCTGATGCAGCTTGTCCCCCAGTTATAAGGCGGTGTATTATCCTCCTGTTCGCAGCCTTTTGATGATGAGATATTCTTCATATAAAATTGACGTGCCGGTGCTTTGTTTGTATGTTCTACATAAAAATGCTGGCAGATTAAAAGGAGAGAGAAATGAAAAAAATCGTTACATTGACCATGAACCCCTCACTTGACAAGAGCGCTCATATAGACCATGTAAAGCACGACACCAAACTTCGGTGTCACACTGTACGCAGTGACCCGGGAGGCGGAGGACTGAATGTATCCAGAGCGACAGCAAAACTTGGCGGAACCAGTACCGCCGTCTACCTTTCCGGTGGATTCGAAGGCGATAAGCTGAAGGCTCTTCTGGAACGGGAGGGTATACTGCTGAAGCCGGTATCTATCCGCTCGTCCATCAGGGAAAACCTTACTATCCTGGAGGACGGCTCTTCCCAGCAGTTCCGTTTCGGCATGCCGGGCCCTGAAGTCAGCACAGAAGAGCTGGACAGGGTGTATAAGATTATGGAAGATATTCTGGATGAAGAGACCATTGTGACAGCCAGCGGCAGTCTCCCCGAATCGGTTCCGTCTGATTTCTATGCAACCATCGGTACACTGGCGGCATCAAAAAAATCGCTTTTTATAGCAGATACTTCGGGTACGGCACTCGAGAAAGTGCTGAAGTCGAAAACACTGTTTCTGATAAAACCAAACCTGCGAGAACTGGCGCAGCTCTCCGGAAAAAAGATTCTGGAACAGCCACAGATCAAAGATGCTGCACTACAGCTGGTCAATGACGGGCTGGTCAAACATGTGGTGGTTTCGCTCGGAGCCGGTGGCGCCTGCCTTATCAACAACAACAGGACAATTAAATATGATTCCCCGGTTGTTCCGGTGGACAGCAGAATAGGTGCCGGTGACAGCATGATCGCTGGCATTACCCTTAGTCTGGCAGGGGGAAAAAGCCTTGAAGATGCGATCCGTTTTGGTGTAGCAGCAGGAGCAGCTGCAGTTATGACTCCCGGAACCGAACTGTGCCGCCGCGATGATGCAGAGCGGATCTATAAAGAAGTGGGAACAAGCATTCTCTGAGGCGATCTTTTCTCATTTCTTTTTTTTGGGGGGGGTGTGGCGCACCCTTGTATACATGCGTTGCAGGACCATAGAATAATTCAGCCGCTTCCATGACAGTTTCTGAAAGAGTCGGATGAGAATGGATTGTCATGGCAACATCAGATGCAAGGGCTGCCCGACGCAGGCGGTCAGTTTATGTACTACGCTGTTTTTAAATTCCCGAAGTTTGTGGATATCCACTTCAGGTCCCTGAATGTAATACCGAAGTCCCCCGCTTTAGCTGCTTCCTTTTTCAGATCGGCAACATAAAGTAAAGCCTTTGTGGGGATGCATCGCCGGGGCCTGCTCCGATAACTGCTACATCGATCGCATATGTTTCAGACATCACTCTTACTCCTTTTGATCATTCCAGAAACCTTCTTACCTGTTCGAAAGGAACTCTCAAAAAGAGATGGGATTCCGGGTTCCGGGACCAGGAACACCACTCACTTTCGAGATAGAAGATACGGGATGAATTATTCTCTTTAAGATCCAGGAGAAACGCATCAATATGCAGGTTGGACTCATCAATGACGGCATCATGGACTGTTCCGATGCTGGTACCGTTGAGCATGATGGAAGAACTGATCACTTCATGCAGTTCCAGGAGCGAGGACGGAATGGTCCTTGTATCCACTGCTTCTGTCCCTTCCGCAGTATGGCACTCAAGACGGTCCCAGTCAAAAATAAGATCTTTAATACCTTTATATTCCAGATGCTTACTGCCTTCTACCCGGAATAAAGCCATGGCAAGAAACCAGGAATCAGGATCTGCATACAAAGAGACCATACTTGATGCTGTTACTGTTGTGCTGTCAGCGGTGAGGGTAAACCTGAACATTTTCTGCAAGCTTCTTTTCATTACAGAATAACATGCAAGATGTATGCCAAATCTATTCGGGTGGATCCTGTTTAAGCTTGTTATAAAATGCTTTTCTGCTGATTTCGAGAATTTCCGCGGCCTTTTTCTTGTTCCCTTTCGTGTAATGCAGCGTCTCCTGAAGAAATTCCAGTTCAGCTTCCTGAAGGCTTGTTCCGATTTCTATGGTAACAGAACCTGGCACAGCCCCGGAAGCATCTGCTATCTCTTCCGGCAGGTCATCAACATCTACTCTGGTTCCCGATTGATTGATAATAATCCTCATTACCATGTTTTCCAGTTCACGGACATTCCCCTTCCAGGGGAAGGCTTTCATAAGTTCAATGGCACTGTTTGAGAAGGCCGGGGGTTCCATAGAAAACTCTTCACAATATTTTTGGGTAAAATGCTCGACAAGAAAAGGGATATCCTCGGATCTTTCACGAAGGGGAGGAATTATGACAGGAAAAACGTTCAAACGATGAAACAAATCTTCCCTGAAAGTACCATTGAGTATCGATTCTGATAGATCCGCATTGGTAGCAGCAATAATCCGGGCAGAAGACTCCTTAATAGTCTGCGCTCCGACGCTCTGAAATTTCCCCGTTTCCAGCACCCGCAGCAGTGCAACCTGGGTATCCAGGTTCATGGTCCCGATTTCGTCAAGGAAAAGAGTCCCTTTTCCTGCCATTTCAAATTTTCCCATACTCCGGGTATGCGCTCCTGTGTAAGCACCTTTTTCATGGCCAAAGAGTTCACTCACAATAAGGTCCGGCGATATGGAACCGGTATTGATGGGAATAAATGGCTCGTTTTTTCTGTGGCTCAAATTGTGAATGGCCTTTGCGAAAAGCTCTTTTCCTGTGCCGCTCTCACCCGACAGGAGCACCGGTATGTCAATTGGAGCAACTCTGCGTACATAATCAAAAAGTTCTATCATTGAGCTGTTTCGGGTAATGATATGTTCAAAAGCAGCATCACTCTGTTTCATTGTTGTGTATATTTTATACACGCAAGGGAACACTTGTCTATGGTCAATAGGAATTTTGTTCGGCCTATTATCTATTCTGATGGAAAAAGGTTCCATCCTGCCCGGTTTATCCCTCTTAATCTGATGAGAGTGCCTGAAATGACAATTTGTCATGGACTTTGCGCAGTCGCTACAGATACTGATGCTGAACAGACCCCCGGAAATAGCGTTTGCCGACAGCTGCCTCCCAGATATTTCCTTCTGCCATCTCTCCACCACCGAGGAGTGTGTATACCCGCTGCATTCCTTTATTTTGCTTTATGGCAAACGCCATCCCTCCAGCAACAGAAAGCCCCTGTTTCAGTGATCCGGTCGCAGCGCAAACCCCGCTTACCATGGATACCGGTTGGCCTCACAATCTTTTCGAGACGGAAACAGTGTTGATCTCGCCTGACTCAATGAGTTTCAGCTGCCGTTGCGATTAACGGAAGACGATTCCACCATCAATAAGTGGAGCTTGTCCAGTCATATAATCTGAATCGGGACCTGCCAAATAGGATACAAAGGCAGCTACATCTTCCGGAGTTTGAGCCCGGCCTAGTGAAATCCCTTCTACAAATTTTTTGTACGTTTCTCCTTCCTGACTTCCGGTTAGTTCTGCAAACCGTTTGTCAATTTCAGTCCACATATCAGTGCCAACAACACCCGGGCAATATGCATTGACAGTTATGCCATCGCTGGCATATTCGAGCGCTGCTGCCTGGGTTAATCCTCTAATAGCAAATTTAGTTGCAGAATAAACGCCAATCATTGCAAAGCCATTGTGCCCTGCGATTGATGAGGCATTGATAATTTTTCCTTTTTGTCCACGCTTTTTAAATTTTTGGGCGGCTGCCTGGATACCCCAGATAACGCCTTGGACATTCACTTTAAAAATGGTATCGACTTCCTCAGGCGTCACTTTATCTATTGGTTGAACCTGAGCAATCCCTGCATTATTAACCATGATATCAAAGCCGCCCAATTCCTTTTCTGCATGGTTAACAGCCTCGTACACCTGGTCACGATCCCCGACATCGGCCTTATAAATCGTAGCTTTACGGCCTAAATCCCTTACTTCTTTGGCAACCTCACTCATTTTATCTTCTTTAAGATCGACAACTGCAATATCTGCGCCTTCTGCTGCCAGCCTTAAGGCAATACCTCGGCCAATTCCTTGAGCACCACCCGTAACCAGTGCAACTTTACCTTCTAACATGTTCATAGCTCCCTCCTTCTCTGAAGCTAAAAATACCTATTTCTGAAGTCAAGCCCAAATATCAACAAGCAGAAACCTTCCGAATAATCTCCGCATAAATCTTGCGTCTTATTTTTTGATGAAAAGAAACTTAAAAAAATGCTCAGGTTTACCCTCACCGATGACAGCGAAAAAGTAAAACCATCAAAAAAAAGTATTACGAGATAGAGATTAGGGAGTGGCTGGAATTTCTCGACTATGTTTTGAGCAATGACTTTTTAATCTGTCATCACTTTATGTATCGCCTCTTTTCTACCGCCTTGGAGAGTTGAATTGTCAGGAGGTTCAGAAGCGGAACTGCAGCAATAATCAGCCATCCCTTTAGCCCTGGATCCTGAAAGGAAAGAACTGTTCTGATACCTGGAATAAAGTAGGCTGCAAAAAGTGCAGCAGTACAAAGAGCAAGGGCCATCCAGATATATGCATTCTGGGTTATCTGGTTCTTTATCAGCGGTTCTCCAGGATCGCGCATATTAAATACGTGGAGGAGCTGGGTAAAAGCAAGAGAGAAGAAGGCGATGTCATTACTCTGCTCCGCCGGCATATCAAGGATCAGGGAAGAGACCAGATACGCACCGATTACATAGCCAGCCATCACGACACCGTAGCATGCTGTAGTAATCCAGCTTCCTTTGTCGAGGATCGGTTCGGTAGGGTCCTTGGGGGGCCGCTTCATAACGCTGCCCGTGCCTTTTCCTATTCCGAGGGCAAGGGCGGGGAAAACATCGCTCAATAAATTCAGAAACAGCAGCTGCAGAGGAAGGAGGGGGAGTTCAAAAAAGGCAAAACTGATCACGGCGATGAGCAAAATTTCAGCCAGATGATAGGAAAGCTGATACATGACAAACTTTCGGATATTACCGAAGATGATTCTGCCCTGTTCCACCGCAGTAACAATGGATGAAAAACTGTCGTCCTGGAGGACCATATCGGCAACCTCACTGGCTGTCTGGGTCCCCCTTCTACCCATGGCTATTCCGATATCCGCCTTTTTAAGAGCGGGAGCGTCGTTTATGCCGTCGCCGGTCATTGCACATATTTCGCCCGCTTTCTGATACGCTTCGACTATGTTCAGTTTCTGCTCCGGATCAACTCTGGCAAAGAGCGAAGTGGAGGCGATTTTATCTGCCAGCTTTTCCGGATCACCCTCCAGAGCAGAGAGCTCGCTTCCGGTCATCATCAGCGCTTTCTCTTCCGATTTTACCAGCCCTACCTGGAGTGCAATGTTTTTTGCCGTTCCCGGATGATCTCCTGTAACCATTACCGGACGGATACCCGCGGTATGACACATTTCGATAGGTTCCCTGATATCCTTCCTGGGGGGATCGATAAAGCCGGCGAGCCCTGCGAAAACCATGTCGTGCATAAAATCTTCGGAATGAAGCTCCGGGACATCATCACTGACTTCCCTGAAACAGAAAGCAAGGGATTTAAGCCCGTTCTGGGATATTGAATCATCCAGCTCCTTCCAGCGCTGTTTTTCCTCCTCCGAAAAAACAACAGTCCGGCCGTCCATGCTTATCTTCGTCGACCGTTCCAGGATTACCGATGCTGCGCCTTTACCGGCGATATAAAAGGAGCCGTTTTCCATGCGGTGCACCGTCGCCATGAATTTGGATTTTGAATCGAAGGGATCTTCATTGATGCGTGGAAGTTCTGCGAGTGAGGCCGCCTTCTCCTCATCCAGGGATTGGGTAAAATGGAGGAGGCTCAGCTCAAGGGGGTCGCCGTCTTCGGTGCCGTCGGTGGAGATAGTGGCATTGTTGCAGAGTCGGGAAATGGTAAACATCTGTGTAAGGGAGGAAAGATCGGAGTAATCTTCAATCCCTTCAAAGTATGCCGAACCTTCTTTATAAGAAACGTTGAAGGGCTCTTTCTTTTCCGGCACCTTGAAAGAGGTAAGAGTCAGCTTGTTTTCGGTCAGGGTTCCGGTTTTATCGGTAAAAATTATTGTTGTTTCACCTAGTGTTTCCACTGCGGCAAGTTTCTTGATGACAACGTTCTTCTTTGCAAGACGGAGCATTCCCCGTGCCAGGGCGATGCTTGCAACAATAGGCAGTCCTTCAGGAATGGCCGCTATCGTCCAGGCAATTGCGGTCTGCAACATCGTGTACCAATCCTTTCCAGTAAGCCAGCCTGCAATAAAAAAAGCGCCTGCCAGAAGTCCGATAAACCAGATAAGGCTCCGGGTAAGTCTGTTTAATTTCCTGTTGAGGGGAATTGATTCCTTCTCTGCCTCCGTCACCATTTTTGAGATGGTTCCGATTTCCGTCTCCATTCCGGTGGTGGTGATGACAGCTTTACCATTTCCTCCCGTTACCGATGTTCCCTTGTAGAGCATGCAGCTGCGGTCGCCGATAGCCACACCTTCACTTACCGAACCGGAAGATTTATTGACAGGCACAGATTCACCGGTCAGGGGGGATTCATCCACCCTCAGTTCGGCCGCTTCGATTATCCGGGCATCGGCGGGGATAATATCACCCGCTTCGGGAAGGATTATATCACCCGGCACCAGTTCTTCCGCATCTATCTCTTTCAATTCGCCACTGCGCATTCCCGTAATGGTGATCCTGTCCATTTCCTGAAGCGCCTCCATGGAGGTACGGGCTTGCATCTCCATAAAAAAACCGATCAGGGTGTTCAAGACGATGACAACGATAATTGCGATTCCCTCAGGAAGATCACCAAAGATGAAGGAAATTACCGTCGCCGCACAAAGCAGGTAAATAACGGGGTTGTTTACCTGCTCAAGGAAGATCCTGAAGAGGCTCTTCTGCTGCTTGCTGCGGATTATGTTGCGGCCAAAGCGCCCAAGCCGCTTTTTTGCCTCCTTTGATGATAGTCCCTCTTCGCTAGCTTTTACAGCATCTAAAACGTAATTAGCTTCCTGTGAGTGGAATGCAACTTCAGAATATCCGCTTTTCATACTGTCAAGACCCATCTTTCCAAGGGTATAAAATTTTTCCGGGGATGTAAACTAAGTGAGCCAGATCCGGACCAGGAGATACTACAACATGCTTGACTTGCCCAAGTAAACTGGTGAACCCCCGACCCCATCAACGAGCCGGGGTAACTGGAACACCCGAAGCGTCGTTTCCCGCAGCAGGATAAACCAGATC
>CAYMWV010000047.1:0-3119 GCA_964394395.1 uncultured Sediminispirochaeta sp. | reverse complement strand
CCGGGGTAACTGGAACACCCGAAGCGTCGTTTCCCGCAGCAGGATAAACCAGATCCCACGCTTTTAAACTCTCATCAAGGAAGATGGCCGTCAGCCCTGTGGAGGGTGTACCGGACGGCTCTACCGGGTCGGCCTCGGAGGGGTTTTCTGCAGCAGCCACCAGACCAAATGGACAGACCCCGCCGGGGGCGAAACCACTTACCTGGAGGGTCTCTTCACCCTTTGCCATGGAGCACTTTACGCCGGTAATCTGCTTGAGCTTGCTGGAGGAAACCTTACGATCCCCGGCAGCTACCAGAAGAAAGAAGCGGCCATCTTTTCCTTTCAGCAGCATGGACTTGGCTATCTGCCCCGGCTCAACGCCAATCATGGCAGCGGCGCTCTCCACCGTGGGGGTGCTCCCGGGCTGGAACTCAAGGGCCGACAGGCCCCAGGCGTCCAGGACCGTTTGTACTTTGTTTGGAATCATCATATTTCTCCTTATCTTATTACTAATTATATTTTTTTTTCGAAAAAGTGTGACTCACACACCATCCGGAGGACCAGGCCCACTGCAAATTATATCCCCCCAGCTCTCCGGTTACATCCAGAACCTCGCCGATGAAATAAAGCCCACTCTGCAACTTCGATTCGAAGTTTTTGGAGCTGATCTGATTGGTATCCACCCCGCCGGAAGAGACCTCGGCAATTTTTCCGTCCCTGCCGGAGGGGATAAAACTCCACCCCTTAAAGAGCGCCACAAACTCATCCATCTCTTTGTTGGAAAGTTCCGCAACCTTTTTAGCCCCCGGATTCTGCCGGACCGACAGCCTTAGAAAAATATCCACCATCCTTCGGGGCAGGAGCTCCGAAAGGAGGCTGCGAAGCTGCCTGGTAGGCTGATGGCGCCTCCACTCCTCCATCATATCTCTCAAGGCAAAACCCGGTAGCAGGTCAATCTCAACCCGCAACCCCGGCTGCCACCAGAGGGAGAGTTGAAAAGCTGCCGGGCCGCTGATCCCCCGGTGGGCAAATAGGAGCTCGTCGGAAAAGCTTTTTCCTCCCTCGCAAGCCGCCGTCACCGGAAGGGAGATACCACTCAAGGAGGCGTAGCAGCTCTCCCCGCCCCCGGGCCAGCGGAGCCTGGTGAGAGCCGCCTCCGGGGAGATAATCCGGTGGCCGAAGCTGCGGGCTATCCGATACCCAAAATCGCTGCCCCCCAGATCAGGCCGGACGGGAGAACCGAGGGCGATCACCAGATGGGGGGCAGAAACCGTTTCGCCCGGGCTCACCAGCCTCTTGCTGCCGGACCTGCCGTCAACGCCGCTGTGGTCGGAGCCTTCACATTTACCCCTCCTGGCGCCCCTTTCAGCCCCTTCCAGCTTGATGGTAAACGCTCCCTCCCGATACTCCGGCATCCCGGGATCAAGACCGAAGGCAAACTGCACTCCCCTTTCCCGGCACAGCTCCATCAGAAAACGAAGCACCGCCTCCGCCCCGTTTCGGGTAAAAATCCTTCCATGGTCCCGCTCTTCATACTCCATCCCGCCCCGGGCAAAATAGGCCCTTACGTCGGCGGGGCCGAACCGGCTTAAAGCGGAGCGGCAAAAATGAGGATTTCCAGAACGGTAATTCTCCGCAGTCACTTCCCGGTTGGTGATGTTGCACGCTTCCCCCCCGGAAGCAAGGAGTTTTTCCGCCGGATGCTTGCGGTGATCGATCAGGAGGACCGATAGCCCCCGACCGGCGGCTTCGGCAGCACAGATAAGCCCCGAAGCGCCGGCGCCGAGGATAATGAGGTGATAGCTGTTCTTCTGAAACGACCCTGTCATGGTGGGGAGTATAACAAAAAACGGGTAACTATTCTTTGTATTTGCGGGCGCTGCTATTGCGATCTATGCTCTGTGATTTTCATTGCCATGGATAGTGCGTTTTCGCCAGGCTTGTATCAACTCGTTTGCCTTCTGATTTATTCTGGAATACCCATCTTTTTCTACTCCCTTACGGATTTCATGTCTGATCTCATGAAGTTCCCAGAGTAGCTGGTCTTCAAATTGCGAGTATTCATTGTTATAGGTTTCCATACTTATAACCTCCAAACATTTCCAATGATCCGATTTCGATAAGTCCAAATCCATTTTTCTGGTTGATTTCGTGAATTTTTCTTATCGGATTAATACTGACTATATGCTTAAAGTTCCATGATGCCAGTGAATCGATTTTTGATATTGTTGCCAAAGCAATGTGGAGAGCATCTTCCGGTTCACTCTTTGGGATAGCACCAAAAGCAGTATATTGTTCTGCAAGACCAATTGCTTCATCATCGATTTCAATGATCTCAATATGAGAGTCAAGAATTAGAGAAATAATCTTATCCCTTTTTATGCTATTTTTTAGCATATCGATTTCCTGGATAGTCAGGGTAGAAATATACAACGAAAAACGCTCTTTTTCATACTCAAACCATTTTTGTGTGATTAACTGTCTCACTGGCTTAGATGTGTCATAAAAAGCACTTGGTATTGACGTGTCCAGATATAATTTATCCGGCATCTTTTTCCCTCCAGGAAAACCGTATCATGAGAAGTAAAGAAATGCAATGTGCTGGTAAAAACAGGGGCATGGAGGCTCTCATGGAGCGGACATCACGGGCGTCTCCCTGGATTGCACGTCTCTGCCCTGCAAGGTACCGTATTTGGATTTTTGATGGTATACTGGTTCCATGAATAATGTAATTTCCAGGACTGTTTTTTCTGCCCTGATGATGATTGTTTGTGCAGTTCCCGGCTGGAGTGGGGGGAATCAGGAGGTCAAAACGGGGTGGGAGCTTTCCCATGGTTTACAGGTTGGGGATGATGTCTATTTTCTCAATTACTACTATCTTTATAAGCCTGGCACGGTCATCATTCCCATGTTTATGGTTACCCCTTCCACCCGCTTCTTTACCGATTTGAGCCTCTACCGCTTAGCTCCGGGCCCCCAGGACAGGCTGGAGCGCCTCTGGACTTCCGATAAGCAGGTAAACCTGAAAAACTGCAGGTTTGCCCGCTCGGGAGATAAGCTCTATTTCACCTGGGTCATGACCCTGCCAAAGGAGGGAGAGGATAAACCCCTCTTTGCTCTGGAATACGATCTGGGCA
>CAYMWV010000046.1:16492-20321 GCA_964394395.1 uncultured Sediminispirochaeta sp. | reverse complement strand
CCTGGACAAGGTGGCCGGACAATAACCGATTGCTGGAAGGAAGGGGGGAGCGGAAGACCTGCCCTGCACGCCCGGTGGAGCGTGAGCGAACCGGAAGAGCGTGCAGGAAAAGCAGGGCTGCAGCGAGGGGGAAGACCTTCCCCCCCCCAAAAAAAAAAAGAAGCAGGTGGCTGAAGGGCGGGATTAAGCCGGTCGACCCTGGGCGCCATGGAAAAGGGCTCTGCCTCGGTCCCTATCGAACCATAAACTGCAGGATGCCGAATTACTGATCGGCCAGCGGGCCCCGAAAAGGAAGAGCTGTGGCTGAACGAGGGGAAAAGATCTATGTCTATATCTATGTCTATGCCCACTGGAAAGGTGGAAATTGCTGAATTCCTGGTGCGTCATGGGCCTGCCCCCGATGAAGACCTGAAACAGTTATGGAAGCGGATAGTTTTTTCTATAGCCGTTTCCAATACGGATGACCATCTGAGAAACCATGGCTTTCTTCTTACCCCTTCCGGATGGCGTCTATCTCCTGCCTTTGACATCAATCCAAAGTGAGTGTTCTTTTACCGATGAGGAGTATGACTAAACTTGCCAAAGAAACTGGTTGGAGTAAAAGTTATTATGTAAAACAGGCAATTGAGCATTTTTTGGAAGAAAGTGAAGAGTATCTGCTTGCCCTTTCTGTGCTGGAGAAAGAAGAACCCAGGATTCCAATTGCGGATGTGTCCATCCGCATGGCTCCAGGAATAAGAAATTTGTAAGCCGCTGACCGCACTTGCAACCGATGTGTACATACGTTAATATGTACACATGACGTTTGAATGGGATCCGGAGAAGGACCGGATAAACCAACAGAAACATGGATTGACATTCGAGCAAGCCCAGCAGGCATTCTTTGACCCGTACCGCGTCATCATGGAAAAGGAGGAACCATGAAGTACAATCGTGACCCGCGAGATGATGCCAACTATCAGGATGCGCCCGACCACATCGAAAAGGCTCTCAAAAGTGCAATACGGATAGAGGATACCCTGCCACCCCCTGAAGAGCTCGTACGGAAGAAACAGTCGGTAACCATCCGGCTGGATTCAGACATCGTCGAATGGTTCAAGCATCAGGGCGGACAGTATCAGACCCTTATCAACGAAGTACTGCGCAGATACAAGGAGCATTTCGGTGGCCGACGGGCCGGATAGGCAGCCTTGTGAAAGAGGTGGTTTCGTGCTATCACACTCCGACAAAGCTCGCCGCAAATTGAACAGATCCGTTAAACTTGTTACAATTGACACGAACCAAGCACAGAGAAAGCACAAACCAGGGTGATTGGTCATATTCCGGTACCGTGTCTGGGGCAGGGCTGGAGAGAATGCAGAAAAGAGGTAAAGCGATGAACAAGATTGCAGAGGAATTGAATGCCCGGCTGGAGGGGACCACAGCGTATAAGCTGCTTTCCGATTTTGGGCGGCGATTTTACTTTCCCAAGGGGATTGTGGCTCAGTCGGCGGAGGCGAAGCAGAAGGCTCACCGTTTTAATGCCACTGTGGGGATGGCCACCAAGGGGCCAAAACCGATGTATCTGGAGGGGATCCGGAATCTGGTTCCCGGTCTGGATGAGCCGGAGCTCTTTCCCTACGCTCCAACCCCGGGGGTGCCGGAGCTACGGAAACTGTGGCGGAGCGAGATGGAGAAGAAGAATCCTTCCTTGAAGGGGAAGAGTACCAGTAATCCCCTGGTGACCAGCGGTCTTACCCACGGGATATCGGTACTGGCGGATCTCTTCTTTGATGAGGGGGACACAGTGGTGGTTCCCGATATGTTCTGGGGTAACTACCGGCTCATTTTTGAGGGTAGGCTCAAGGCGAAGATCGCCACTTTCCCCTTCTTCAATTCCGAGGGGGGGCTGCATATTTCCGCCCTGAAGGATGCCCTGGAGGCGGTTCCGGGAGATAAGGTTGCCCTGATTCTCAACTTCCCCAACAACCCTACCGGTTACAGCCCCACGGAGGCGGAGGTGGATCAGATTGTGGCGGTGCTGAAGAGTTTGGCCGACGAGGGGAAGCAGGTGCTCTGCATCAGCGACGATGCCTATTTTGGCCTCTTCTATGAGAAAGAGACCTGCAAGGAGAGCCTTTTCGGACGGATTGCGGATCTCCACGAGAACCTCTTCGCTGTCAAGGTTGATGGGGCCACCAAGGAGGAGTTTGTCTGGGGTTTCAGGGTCGGTTTCATCACCTATGCCGGACGGGGTATGACGGGGGACCACTACGAGGCGCTGGAGAAGAAGAGCATGGGGGCGGTGCGCTCCTCCATCAGCAACTCCAGCAAGATTTCCCAGAGTCTGCTGCTCCGGGGGATGGCTGCTCCCGGTCACGATGAGCAGAAGCAGGAGGCCTTCGGGATCCTGGAAGCGCGGTACCGGAAGGTTCGGGAGCTGGTGAACGGCTATCCAGCCGATGCTCCCCTGAAGGCGCTTCCCTTCAACAGCGGCTACTTCATGACCTTCATCTACGACGGAGACAGCGAGAAGCTGCGGCTCCACCTGCTGGAGAAGTACGGTATCGGCACCATCAGTATTGGAGAAACCTATTTGCGGATTGCCTACTCCAGCGTGGAGCTGGAGAATCTGCAGGAGCTCTACGAAACGCTCCTGGTGGCGGCGAAGGAAGTGCTATAAGAAGCCTGTGGGAGGGGATGGTGGATCTGAAACTGAAAATCTACTTTACCGATGAAGAGGGGGAGAAGTTTATGGGCGCCGGAGTGTTCTGGCTCCTCCAGGGGATCCGGCGCCACGGCTCCATCCGCAAGGCTGCAGAAGAGATGCGCCTCTCCTACACCAAGGCCCACACCATGATGAAGAAGCTGGAGGATGCCCTGGGAGCACCGGTGCTGGAGCGCCGCAGGGGAGGGGACAGCCGGGATGGAGCGCTCTTGACCGATTACGGTGATGCATTCACCGATGCTTACGGCCGTTTCCAGGATAGGTTGAAGAAGGATGGAGAGGCGCAGTTTGAGGCTTTTCTGCGGGAGCTGGGGGAGTGAAGTTGCCTGACTATTTTTTGGGATGACCACCAAAAGCTTCTTTGTAATGGAAACCCACGATGCATGATTGATCCGAAACAGGTAGAATTCCTCCAGCCCCGGTGTGTATTGACAGCTCATAGTTGTTGCTGTATGGTTTTCCATATGAAGACAACCATAAATATTGATGACACGATAATGCGTGATTTGAAAGGCTTAGCAGCCCGGGAACGGGTGACAATGACAGAGCTTATTGAATCTTCCCTGAGGTCCTTTCTGTATCGTAAAGAGCATTCGACAGAAAAGCGGAAGGAACTCCCAAGTTTCCACGGAGGGAAACCAACGGCGGATATTTCTGATAGAGATGTTCTTTATGATCTGATGGAGTCCTGAATGTTTGTAGTAGACACCAATATCCTTGTCTATGCGGCAAATAGTGATGGCAAGGAATATGATCGTGCTCGAAGCTTTCTGGATCAATGCAGAGATCAACCGACCGTGTGGTATATTACCTATGGCATTCTCTACGAATTCTTTAGAATAACCACCCATCACAGGGTCTTTACCACACCTTGGACTTTTTCAGAAGCTTGGAACTATGTTCAGGTGCTGCTGGAATCGCCCGGGCTATCCATTCTTCAGGAAACAGAGCGGCACATAGCGGTGGGTGAAGAAATAGGAAAACAGGTTCCGATGATCCGGGGAAATCTGCTCTATGATGCTCGAACTGCAATCATCATGAGAGAACATGGGGTCAAGACCATCTATACCAGGGATACGGACTTCTATAAATTCCCTTTTTTGAAAGTGGTGGATCCCCTGG
>CAYMWV010000046.1:15045-16392 GCA_964394395.1 uncultured Sediminispirochaeta sp. | reverse complement strand
GAGTAAGAACAAGCCGGGTGGCTATGAACCGGGGCCCCGGAAATTGAAGTTTCATCAGCTCTGCGTTTATAGCCGAACCCGAAGGGTCCAGTCAAGCCTATTCGCAACAGATCCGGCGGGGCAGCGTTTAGAGAAACTCCACCCCCACCTTCCGATACTCCTGGATCATCTCCTCCGGCCAGAGGCTGGCCTGCACCTCGCCAATGTGGGCTTTGTGGAGCAGGAGCATGCAGATCCGGCTTTGACCCAGGCCGCCTCCAATAGAGAGGGGAATGGATCCGTCGATAACGCCCCGGTGGAACTCCCAGTTCCCTCGCTCTTCCAATCCCATTTCCTTCAGCTGCGCTTTAAGCGAATCGGGGCTCACCCGGATTCCCATTGATGAGAGCTCCATGGCTGCATCCCGGGTATGATCCTGGACGATGATATCCCCATTCAAGCCCTGGTAGCCATCGCTGTTTTCAGTGATCCAGTCATCATAATCCGCCGCCCGCATGTCGTGGGGCTCTCCGGAGGCAAGTTTTCCGCCGATGCCGATGAGAAAGTAGGCGCCATACTCTTTTGCCGCCAGATCTTCCCGCTCTTTGGGAGTCGAGTCGGGCCATCGTTTCTCAAGTTCCACCGTATGGAGAAAGGTGATCTGTCTGGGAAGCCGCTTTTCAATGGATGGAAAGGCTTCGAACACCGCATCTTCTGTCGCCAGCAGGGTAGAGTAGATGGAACGAACCGTATCTTTCAGGTATGCCAATCTTCGATGTTCCGGGTCGATACGCTTCTCCCAGTCCCACTGGTCTACATATACGCTGTGGACGGGACTTACATCCTCATCTTTTCGGATGGCGTCCATATCGGTGTAAAGTCCTGTGTCGGGGGCGAAGCCGTAACGCTTCAGAGCCAGCCGTTTCCACTTTGCCAAGCTATGGACGATCTCTATCTGTTCAGGACGATGTTTGACCCGAAAACTTACCGGAACCTGGCTCCCCGCAAGATCGTCCTGCAGCCCGTTGCCCACCTCCAGAAACCGGGGTGCACTTACCCGCTGAAGGTCCAGGTTGAGGGCTAGGTTTTTCTCAAAGGTGTCTTTAATCAGTTTGATGCCCCGTTCGGTGGCCATCAAGCCAAGTTTTGCTTTATATCCGTCTATCATGGGGGCAAGTATACTGAAATCTTTTGCTTTGGCCAAGAGAATGGAAGATAGCGCTTTTACTGTAGTGGTATGACCGGCCTCGATTCAGTGGGATTAATGTTGCAAGACGGCCTGAATTGAGGCTGTCACGATTGCTGGATAAAAACTATCCTATATGCTACTATGGTCATAAGCAATGAGACAGAAAGGAGACAGAAAGG
>CAYMWV010000046.1:8254-14945 GCA_964394395.1 uncultured Sediminispirochaeta sp. | reverse complement strand
GAGACAGAAAGGAGACAGAAAGGGGAACTACTATGGCCCTTATTACCTGGAGTGACGAGTTGAGTGTGGGAGTTAAAAAGTTTGATGATCAGCATAAGGTGTTAATCGACCGATTAAACGAACTGCACGATGCAATGCGGACCGGAAAAAGTAATGAGGTGATAGGAAAGGTTCTCGATTCTTTGGTTGAATATACAATTCACCACTTCAAATCTGAAGAGGAAGCTTTTGATGCCTTCGATTATCCTGCTGCGGATCAGCATAAGAAGGAGCATAAAAGCTTTACCGATAAGGCGGCGACCCTGCAGAGCGATTTCAAGGCTGGAAAGCTCTTTTTATCCGTTGAGGTGATGAATTTCCTGATCGACTGGGTTCAGAAGCACATCCAGGGGAGTGATGCGGCCTATGAATCCTTCTTTGCGGATAAGGAACTTCAGTAAGTTTCGCTAAGCTGCTGTAAACCGTTGAAAACCGTTGAAAACGGCCGCTTGGCCGTTTATACTGTGAAGGATATTTCATAACCTTTTCTAAGGAGGCGCTCCATGGCTCTTACGGTAACCTGGCTTGGGCATGCGAGTTTTCTTGTTTTCGGCTCCAAAACAGTCTATATCGACCCCTGGAAGATTGAAGGGGAACCCCACGATGCGGACCTTATTCTACTCAGTCACTCCCACTACGACCATTTTTCCATTGACGACATCAAGGTGCTCCGGAAGGATAACACCGGGATTGTCGGTTCAGAGGATGTAATTGCCGACTTGGGTTACGGCAATCCCTTAAAGCCGGGAGACCAAGTGGAGATTGACGGTGTGAGAATTACCGGTGTGGCAGCCTACAATGTGGAGAAGGAGTTTCATCCGAAAGAAGAGGAATGGCTTGGCTTCATTCTGGAGATGGAGGGTAAACGAATTTACTACGCCGGGGATACCGATCTTGTTGAGGAGATGAAGGGCGTATCGGGAATCGACCTGGCTCTCCTTCCGGTGGGGGGAGAGTTTACCATGGATGCCGCCGGAGCAGCCGAAGCTGCCGGGATGATCAAGCCTCTACATGCGGTTCCCTATCACTGGGGTGATGTGGTTGGCACCAGAAAAGATGCTCAGCGATTTTTGAAGAACTGGAATGGTGAGGGGACACTCTTAAAACCGGAAGACAGTATCGGGGTCTAATCGACCAAGCATCCCGACCAAGCATCCAGGGGCTGCCTTTCTTTCAACGGGCAGCCCCTTTTAAATACTTCAATTGTTGGAACCGCTGGGGCTTTAGCTAGGGAGTGACCCGCTTCCTGTCCCGGGGGAAGAGGCTCGCCTCCTTGATGCTGAAGAGCCCCAGCACCTTCTGGGTGAGCCGTTCCAGGCCGATGGCAAATCCTCCGTGGGGAGGGCAGCCGTACTTGAACACCTCCAGGTAGCCGGTCATCTCCTCCGGCTCAAGGCCGAAACGTTTGATGTTCTCCACCAGCATCTGGTAGTCGTTGATTCTTCGCCCCCCGGAGGTGATCTCCAGCCCCCGAAAGAGGAGGTCGAAACTCATGGTCTTCATCCCCTCGGGGTAGGTGTAGAAAGGGCGCTTCTTTCTCGGATATCCGTTCACGAAGACCATTTCTACCCCATGCTCCTCCAGTGCCCAGTTGCAGAGCTCCCGCTCACCCTCCGGATTCAATTCGAATACCCGCTTACCCAACCGGTCGGAGATGATCTTCTTTCCCTCGTCGTGGCTGATCCGGGGGATGTGGTCCAGCGCCTCCTGGCTGGGCACGGTGGCCCCCCACATCTCCAGGATATCCTTGTTCTTCTCTTCTATCTTCCCGAAAACATATTTCATGATTCCCGTCTCCAGATCCATCAAATCCTGGTCGCTCTCGATAAATCCCATCTCGATATCCAGGGAGACATACTCGTTCAGGTGCCGGGGGGTGTCGTGTTTCTCCGCCCGGTAGGCGGCACCGATCTCGAAGACCCGTTCCATTCCGCTGGCCACCATGGTCTGCTTGTAGAGCTGGGGGCTCTGGGCCAGGTAGACCTTCCGGTCGAAGTAGTCAACTTCAAAGAGCCCCGTGCCCCCCTCGGAGCCGGAACCGATTAGCTTGCTGCTTTTAATTTCGGTAAAATCCAGGCTCCTCATGTGGTCGGCAAAGTAGCCCAATATATCTGACTGAAGATGGAAGATGGAGCGAATTTTCGGATTGCGAAGGCTCATTACCCGGTTGTCCAGGATCACCTCAATGCCCATCTTGTCTGTGTCTCCGTTTACCTGAAAGGTGAGGTCCGATGCGGCGGGACTGAGCACTTCCATGGTGCTCACCTGGAGCTCAAAGCCCCCGGGAGCTTTTTCATTGGCTTGAACCCTTCCCTCCACGGAAACTACCGATTCGAGGCTCACCTCCGGAGCGGTCTCAAAGACCAGCTGGGCCACTCCGCTGCGATCCCGGAGCATGATAAAGCACACTCCCCCCAGATCCCGGATCCGGTGGATCCATCCCTTCATCACTATGGTTTCACCAGCTTTACCGGCGATATCACTGCACATCACTCTCATGGTTTTTTCTCCTTTTCCTCTGCTCACAGTTTGCTGACCATCTCTTCTATCATCTTCCGGGCGGCCTCCGGTTCAGCTCTGCCTCCGGTCTCTTTCATCACCTGACCCATAAAAAAGCCCAGTACCTTCTTCTCCCCCGAAGCAAGCTGTTTTGCCGCTTCCGGGTGCTTCTCCATAATTGCCGTAACCACCGGCTGCAGTTCCCTGGAATCCCCCAGGGCTTTCCAGCCCTGCTCTTCGATAAGCTGTTGTGGGTCCCGATCCTCCTCATACAAGGCGGCCACCAGTTTCTTTGCGATGGGTCCCTGGATGACCCCTTGTTCCAGCAAGGCCAGCACCTGTGCCAGTTTCTCCGGGGAAAGATGGCTCTCCGACAGCTCCCGGCCCTTCCTGTTGACCAGGGCAGCCAGGTCGCCGTTCATCCAGCTGAAGAGCTGGACCGTATCGGCCCCCGCCTTTACTGCGGTCTCAAAGTAATCTGCCCGTTCCCGCTCTTCGCAGATCCAGAAGGAGTGCTCCTGCTCCAGCCTGTATTCGGTGGAGAGCCTTTCTACCCGCTCCAAGGGAAGCTCTGGAAGCGACTCTTCCACGGAGGCGAAAAAGGCAGCATCGGGCCGGTAGGGGGGCAGGTCCGGTTCGGGGAAATAGCGGTAATCCTTGGACTCCTCTTTTCTCCGCATGATTACCGTCACATCCTTGTTTTCGTTCCAGAGCCGGGTTTCCTGATCTACCATCTGGCCTTCATCAAGGAGCTTTCCCTGCCGGCCCTCTTCGTAGTCCAGGGCAAGCCGCACGAAGCGGCTGGAGTTCATGTTTTTCAGTTCCACCTTGGTACCCAGCCCCTTCCCGGGCAGGTTGATGGAGATGTTGGCGTCGCAGCGGAGGTTTCCCTCCTCCATATTGCCTCGGCACACTCTCAGGGTTCGTACCAGATTCCGGAAGTAGCGCAGGAACGCTTCGGTCTCATCTCCGCTTTTTAGATCCGGTTCTGTAACAATCTCCAGCAGGGGGGTTCCCGCCCGGTTGTAGTCCAGCAGGGAGATATCTCCGGCGTGGATCATTTTGCCCGCATCCTCCTCGAGGTGCACATCGTGAATCCTTACCTGTTTTTCCGATCCTGCATAGGGGAAGGTGATTGATCCCTCTATTCCCACCGGTTCAGCAAACTGGCTGATCTGATAGTTCTTCGGCATGTCCGGGTAGAAGTAGTTTTTCCGTTCGAATGCCGCCTTCTCAGCCAGCTGGCACTTCAGGGCTGATGCCACCTGGTAGGCCATAAATAGGGCCTGTCTGTTGAGAACGGGGAGCACCCCGGGGTAGCCCATGCAGATCGGACATACGTTGCTGTTCGGTTCATCTCCGTAGTTGTTTGCACAGCCGCAGAACACCTTGCTTTTAGTCAATAGCTGAATGTGGATCTCCAGGCCGATAAAGGTTTCGTATTTACTCGGTTCAGCCATGGTTTACCTCCAGCTCCTGCATTTCGGGGCCGCTACCGGCTCCCATATTGATCTGAAATCCTCTGCCGTATCGATGAGCCGGTGTTCGGAAAACTCTGGCCCCATCAGCTGCAAGCCGAAGGGGAGCCCTTCGTTCAATCCTGCGGGGAAGGCGAGGGCGGGCAGGGCGGCAAGGTTTGCCGTGGCGGTAAACTTGTCCGCCACCTTCTGTTGAAACTGATCCAGCCCCGCTTCCCCGTGGGGGAAGGCCTGCACCGGGTAGACCGGTGAAAGGATCTGCTCCACCTCACCAAAGGCTGCAGCGAGCTCCTGCCTTAGCAGGGTCCTGATTTTCTGAGCCCGGAGGTAGTACTGATCTTTAAAACCCGACCGGAGCACATAGGTTCCCAGAAGTATCCTGAGCTTGACCTCATCCCCGAAGGCTTCGTCCCGGGACTGTTCGGTCAGCTCCATGTGGTTATCCGCCCAGTCGGTGCGGTATCCGTAGCGAATCCCGGCGTACCGGGCCAGGTTTGCACTCGCCTCCGCCGAGGCGATGGTGTAGTAGGCGGGGACCACATATTCCAGCATGGGGAGTTCTATCTCCCGTGTCTCGTAGCCTGACTCTTTAATGGAGTCGATTGCCTTTTTATACGCTTCTTCGTTTTTCTGGGAGAGTCCTTCGAGGTTTTTGATGATCCCCAGAAGCGGTTTGCTCCGGGGCTTCCCGGTACTTCCCGCTTTCGGGAAGGGGCGACTGGACTGATCCATCGGATCCTCCCCCTGGATGGTATCGAATACCTGCTTAAGCAGGGTGGTGTCCAGAGTGAGAATGCCGATAACCTCCAGGCTGGAGGCGTAGGCCACCAGTCCGTAGCGACTGACCGTCCCGTAGGAGGGTTTAAGACCGTAGGTACCGCAGAAGGCTGCGGGTTGCCGGACTGAGCCTCCGGTATCACTGCCCAGGGCGAAGGGAACCATTCCAGCTGCCACCGCTGCTGCGGAGCCGCCGGAGGAGCCACCGGCCACACGGCTTGTGTCCCAGGGGTTATTGGTCTGTTTTAGAGCAGAGTTGTCGCAGGAGCTGCCCATGCCAAACTCGTCCAGGTTGGTCTTTCCTGCCACCAGAGCTCCCGCAGCCAGGAGCTTCTCTATGGCGGTGGCGGAGTAGGGACTCTGCACCGGTTCCAGCATCTTTGATCCGCAGCTTAAGCTCATCCCCTCTACGGCGATGTTATCTTTGACCCCAAAGGGGAGGCCCTTCAGATTCCACGGCTCTCCTGCTTTCGGGGTGCTTAGGCTGGAAAAACTCTCTGCTCCAGCCAGGGAGAGGAATGCTCCTATCTCCCTATCTTTTTCCAGTATATACCGGTAATGGTCCGATCCGTCCATGGATCCTCCTTTTGCTTGCTATGGCTAAGCCTCTTTTTCAATACACGACCAGCGACTGCGGCCAGAGGCTGCACATATAGTGCCGCTCCATCCATTCAATCATGTAAAACTATTCTATCTCGTCTTTTATCTACTGTGGCTTACAGTACGTTGGGGATGACGATGAACCGGTCTTCCAGTTCTGGTGCATTATGAAGGAGAGAATCTGTTCGATTCTCTCCGTGCACCTCGTCGTTGCGGAGATTGGGCTCTTCAGAGAGAGCGTGAGTGGTGGCTTGCAGTCCCTCTATATCGACTTCCTGCATACGGGAAACATACTCTAGTAGCCGTCCCACCTCTTCGTTCAGGCGGAGCGCTTCATCTTCTCCCAGGGAGAGGCGAGCAAGGGCTGCGGTCTGTTCAAGTTCCCGTTTATCCATGGCCATTGTATACACAATTGACGATGTTTCTGTCAAGCGCTACGGCTACCTCTTTGGCAGGGAAAATGGAACTTTATGCGTTAAAATTCAATTTTTATGCAAATCCAGCGGGGGCGGAAGTAGGTTTTTCTAGCCAGAAAGAGGATGCTCAACAGGGGGTAAGTCCACACCGGTTTACCATTTTCAAAAGGGCAGGCCGCAAGACGGCGGATACTGTATTGTTTGAGCCCTTCGCAGGATTCACAGAGACGGGAACTCTCTTTCTGGCCGGGGACGACGTGGTGCTTTCTGCAGTAAATTCCGATCATGAGAGAAAGGATCCACTCATTACTTCTTTGCATGATCAGGAAAGACTTTATCAAAATTGACCAGCTCCATGGAATCCTCGGCCATCATCATTGCTAAAATGCCCTTCTTACTGAGATAATTCACCTCCCCAGGAGGGATATAGAGGCTGCTGATGATGGGAATGAGCGTTTTCCCTGAATACTCCGGAAAGTAGTCGAATATTTCCCGGTAATCTTTGACAAAGGTTTCCAGATAGTTTCGGCGGATAGTTGCCTTTGTTTCATTCAGGAAGAGGGTATCCCCGGCGATGGCAATGACGTCAAACTCCCTTGTTCGGGATTTTCCATCGGGATGGCGCTTTCTTACCCGCACCATCACTGCATCGGGTTCCTCAATACCAAAATAGCGCTTCAGGATGCCGGGTATGTTGGGAGCGACGATATCCTCGGCGAAGGTGCCCAGCCGGTTTGCCAGATTCCCCCACTGGATGTTCATCTGCTTAACCTGGCCGTGCATCTCATCCTTGAAGGCTTTCATCTCACTTTTAAAGGTGTGCGTTTCGGCTTTCATCTCGTCCTTGAAATCGAGCATCTCGTTTTTGAAGGCCTTCATCTC
>CAYMWV010000046.1:4553-8154 GCA_964394395.1 uncultured Sediminispirochaeta sp. | reverse complement strand
ATCGAGCATCTCGTTTTTGAAGACCTTCATTTCATCCTTAAAATCGAGCATCTCGCTTTTGAAGGATTTCATCTCATCCTTGAATGAGATCATCTCTTCACTCAAATTGTTTAGAGAGACTTCGGTTCGAAGCTGGGCATAGGCGAGTTCCTTGATAGCTTTCTCAACATCACTGACACGATTTTGGATGGCCGTGGTCATTAGAAAACCTCCCCTCCTGTAATAATACAACAGGGGAGGGGAAAAGCCAAGGTGGGATTCAGCATCAATTGTAAACTGTGCTCTCAAGTATTAAACATGAGATCTTTTAATAGCATCCGAAGGATAAACCGTAGCACAGGACTAGCACTGCAGACAGTTTCGACCAAAAATTGACCGTGTGCCAGGTTTTCTCCTTGCAGTTTCATCTCCTGCAACTGCTTCCCCTGGATCTGCTGGAGCTGCTGGAGCTGCTGCCCCCGGAAATGTTTCAGAGACCGATGAGCCCTTTTTCACAATAGCACTATTAGAAGGACAAACCTGCTCACAGACCCCGCAACCGGTACAGAGTTCTGGATTTACCTTGAGCCCTGCCCGTTTTTTTGAGAAGCGGGAGGTGACTGACAGGATGGTGCCAAAGGGGCAGATCGAATCGTGCCATATCCGTTCACCGAAGAGAAAGGCGAAGGGGAGGGATAATACGACCAGAGGGAGGAGGGGGCTCAATGTGATGCCGAAGCGCTGCACTACCACAAAAGTAGCAATAAAAGCAGCAGAGGGATGATCCTGATCCAGCCCGGAAGTTTCGTACCTCTTTTACCGGGGTGACCTTTCGAGCCGAAGATTCCCCTGAAGCGATTCTTCCCCGCTGCCTGCATCACACTGTTCATGGGGCAGATCCAGCCGCAGTAGATACGCCCGGTGAAGAAGCTTGCAACAACTCCAAGGGCGAAAATTCCCATCCACAGTTTTACCCTTCCGGTAAGGACCAGAACCACAAAAGCGGCGAGGAAGAGAACCCTCACCGCATTGCGAATCCGGATGGTGTGTAAAAACGTTTTCTTCATCTGTTCCATCCTTATTCATTTTTAAGCAACGGCCACCGACAATGGTCAGCGGCCGCCGCACGTCCCCTTCCCGGGCACGTCCCCTTCCCGGGGGCTTGGACTATGCCCCTGCCATCATCGCTTGAACATCCGATTCAACCTCGCCAATGGGCATGATGTTAAACTTCTCTACCAGCACCTTGGCAACCGCCGGGCTTAAGAAAGCTGGCAGGGTGGGCCCCAGTCGGATCCCCTTGAAACCGAGGTAGAGGAGGGCAAGAAGAACCGCAACAGCCTTCTGCTCGTACCAGGCCAGGTCAAAACTGATGGGAAGCTCGTTGATATCTTCAAGGCCGAATACTTCCTTCAGCTTCAGGGCGATTACTGCCAGGGAGTAGGAATCATTGCACTGCCCTGCATCGAGCACCCTGGGTATTCCACCGATATCTCCCAGGTTCAACTTCAGGTAGCGGTACTTGGCGCAACCGGCGGTCAGGATTACCGCATCCTCTGGAAGGGCCTGGGCCACCTCGGTAAAGTAGCTTCGACCGCCCTGCCGGCCGTCACAGCCTGCCATCACCACAAAGCGTTTTATGGCTCCGGATTTGACTGCATCCACAATCTTGTCCGCCAGGGACAGCACCTGTCCGTGGGCGAAGCCTCCGGTGATGGTGCCGGTCTCAAGCTCCGTGGGGGCGGGACACTTCTTTGCTTGCTCGATGATAGCGGAGAAATCCTTCTTGCCTCCGGGATTGTGACTCTCTATGTGCTGCACCCCGGGGTAGCCCGCCATACCAGTGGTGTAGATCCGATCTCGGTAAGTTTCCCGCACAGGGGTGATGCAGTTGGTGGTCATCAGGATGGGACCGTTAAAGGCTTCAAACTCCTTGTTTTGGTGCCACCAGCTGCCTCCGTAGTTGCCAACAAAATGGGAGTGTTTCTTGAAGGCGGGGTAGTAGTGGGCCGGAAGCATCTCGCTATGGGTGTAGACATCCACTCCGGTTCCCTCTGTCTGTTCCAGAAGCTCCGCCAGATCTTTCAAGTCGTGGCCGGAGACGAGGATTCCGGGATTTTCCCCCACCCCGATGTTCACCTCGCTGATCTCGGGATTACCGTAGCTGGACGTATTAGCGCCGTCCAGAAGGGCCATCGCCTCTACAGCAGCAGCACCGGTATCCATCACCACCCCGATAAGGGTGTTAATATCCCGCTCCTCTGCAACAGCAGCCAGAATGGTGATGATCTTCCGGTAGTGATCGCTCTTTTCATGACCCAGCACAGCAGCGTGATCTGTGTAGGCGGCGATTCCTTTGAGCCCATAGATGGCAAGCTCCCGAAGGGAGCGGATATCTTCATTATCCATAGCCAGGATACCGGGATTTTTCCCGTCCACACAGTCAGGAGCCTCTTTTCGGAGTTCTTCATTTAGACCCGCAGCGAGTTTGTCCCTTCGCTTTTCGGTCTCTGAGAGGATCCGCAAAAGCGCATCATCATCAAAATTTGCATTGGTAATGGTTGCAAAAAGCGCTTTTGATGCAAAAAGTCCCAGGGAGTTTATCTCTCCTTGGTCCTTCCTAATCGCTTTGTCAGACTTATCAAAGCACCAGGCAGCTCCCTTTAATGCATCGATAATCTGATCCTGGATATCCGAGGTTTCCGGCTTTTTCCCGCAAACCCCTTGAACGGTGCAGCCTTCATTCTTTGCTGCTTCTTGACACTGATAACAAAACATAACAAATCCTCCTTGCTTCTTATCCTCATCTCTTTCTGATGCTATCCTAATATGGGGGATACTTTTTTGCCGTACCATATGGTACAGCTGGAGCGTCTTGGGTATGATGGTAGCGAAGGAGTTTTTATGGATACGGTAGCTGTGCAGAGTTTGTCCCGATGCCCTCTCTTCCGGGGAGTAGATTCCAGGGACCTTGCCAGGCTCCTGGCTTCTCTATCGGGAAGGGTAAAAACGTACCACCAGGGAGCAAGAATTGCCTTCCGGGGGGATGAGTACCGGGAACTATGGATCATCCTGTCAGGGTATATAACCGGGGAGTTTCGCAACTACTCCGGTAAGGTGCTTAAGGTAGAGACCATGCGGGCCCCGGAGGCTATTGCCACAGCGGTGCTCTTTGCATCAGACAGTCAACTTCCGGTGGATTTGTCTGCCGCCAGTGATGCGGAAATTTTACCTATTGCCAGGAACAAGGTGGTGGAGCTCTTTCGCAAGGAGGAGCGGATTCTCCTTAACTATCTCAATGATACAGGAGATCGCCTGTCCCTTCTGGCAGATAAGCTGCGTTTTGTTCAGTTCTCAAACATCCGGCAGAAGATAGCTGGCTACCTTCTGGACCTCTCCCTGAAACAGGATAGTACTAGTGTTGAGCTGCGGCAGACAAAGGAGTCCCTGGCGGAGGTGTTTGGCGTAACCAGGCCCTCCCTTTCCAGGGGCTTTGTTCAGCTCTGTAATGACGGGACGATCTGTCAGGAGGGATCGGTGGTACATATAACAGATACAGCAGTACTTGAAAAAATTCTTGAGGGAGATGCTGAATAGCTCCATGTTGGATGATGTGATGGAT
>CAYMWV010000046.1:0-4453 GCA_964394395.1 uncultured Sediminispirochaeta sp. | reverse complement strand
TGGATGATGTGATGGATAAGCCAATAGGCCCGATAGTAAGAAAAACCAGGGCAGAGATTAACCTCGATGCACTTTCGGAGAACATCGATACCATCTGGAAGCGCTGCGGCAGTCGGGGCTATATGATACTCCTAAAGGCGGACGCTTACGGTCATGGTGCAATCGCAGTGGCCCAGCTGGCGGAGAAAAAGGGGGTCTCCTTTGGGGGGGTCTCTTCCTGTCAGGAGGCTCACTACCTGCGGCAGGCGGGGGTGAAGTTGCCCCTGCTCATCCTGGAGGATCTCTTTCCCGATGAGATAGCGTTAGCTCTGGCCTCCAATGCAAGTCTTACCGCCAGCAGCTTCGATTACCTGCGGCAGGTGGCAGCGGTCACAAAGGCTCTCTCTGAGGGGAAGGATGAGGACCTGGGGGGGAAGAGAAGTGCGAAGATCCATCTCAATGTGGATACCGGCATGGGGAGGCTCGGCTGTTTTCCCGAAGAAGCGCCTACCCTGGTTCGATATATCCTTGAGACCCCCTGCCTGGAGCTGGAAGGAATCTACACCCATTTTCCCTCCTCCGATGAAGGGCGGCCAGAAAAGCCAAGAGGGCAGATAGCTCGTTTTAAGAACTTACTTGCAGAGCTCAAGGCTGAGGGAGCGCAGCCAGCCTGGGTTCACGCAGCCAACAGTGGTGCTGCCATCGACCTCTCGGTAGAGTCTGCATTTGATCTGGTCCGTCCCGGTTTGGCAAGTTTCGGATTGTACCCGGCACCGGAGCTTGATCACACCGCAGGCTTGAAGCAGGTGATGCGGCTCCGAAGCGCCGTTCTCATGGTGAAGCGTTTTCCCCCGGGATACCCCATCGGCTACGGCTCCACCTTTGTGACTATCCGGGAGAGCCGGATCGGCATTGTTCCTATCGGTTATGGTGACGGCTACCTGAGAGATTTCTCCGGCAAGGGTGTAGTGGTGGTTCACGGAAAGCGGGTACCTGTAGTGGGCCGGGTCTCCATGGATATGATAACCATTGATCTCACCGATCTTCCCGAAGCGGTGGAGCCGGGAGACGAGGTTGTCCTGGCCGGGCAGCAGAGGTGGGAGGATAGAACCGGAGAGGTATCAATCGAAGAACTGAGTCAAATAGTTTCCACCATCACCTACGAGATTACCTGCCTTATCGGTAAGCGGGTGCCCCGCATTTTCCAGGAAGGGGGCAAACCGGTAGCCGCCGAATCGATGTCCGGGGCCACCTTCAGGCAGTTGTGACTCCCTTACTCCCCGTTGAGTTTTTCGAACACCTTGTACAGTCCCTGGGTGCCCAGGTTTTCCATGCCACTGGCCGAAGCGGCCAGATAAAACTGGTGAGCTAAAGCAAGACCGGGCAGGGAGATTCCCATCCGGGCAGACTCCTCCAGAGCGATCCCCATATCCTTGATGAAATGTTTGATGTAAAAGCCGGGATCAAAATTCCCCTCTGCAATCCGGGGGCCCAGATTATTGATTGACCAGGAGCCTGCAGCTCCTTTTCCGATCACAGAGATAATATCCTTCATCTCCATGCCTGCCCGGTATCCGTAGAGCAGCGATTCCACCGTCCCTATCATGGTGGTGGCGATAAGAATCTGGTTGCACATTTTGGTGTGCTGTCCCCGGCCGGCAGAGCCCATCAGCTTGATGTTCTCCCCCATAATCTCAAAGAAGGGAAGTGCCTGACGGTAGGCCTCTTCTTCTCCCCCCACCATTATGGCCAGGCTGCCTTTCTTCGCCCCTGTATCGCCCCCGGAGACCGGTGCATCCAGCATAGAAACCGAGCGCTTCTTTCCTTCCCTGTAAAGCTCTTCAGCCAGGGAGGGCTTGCTGGTAGTCATATCTACCCCGATAAGCCCCGGCTTTGCTCTGGCAAAGATACCATCATCGGCAAGGTAGACCGCTTCCACATCCCGGGGATAACCCACGATGCTGAAAACAATTTCCGATGCGGCTGCAACCTCCCCGGGGCTCTCTTTCCACTCTGCTCCAGCGTCCAGAAGTTCCGCCGCTTTCGCCTTTGTCCGGGTGTATATGAATGCTTTGTGCCCCCCCTGCATCAGGTTGCGGCACATGCTGCTTCCCATAACTCCCGTTCCGATCCATCCAATATTGGCCACTTTTACGCCCCCTTTGGTTGACAAACCCTTAACGGTGTCGGCTCTCCATCTGCTCCCCGTTGGCTTTCCGTCGGCTCTCCAACAGCTCTCCATTGGCTCCCCGGCCGAAGAGCGCTGTTTCCTCATTATGCTGTGCATAGAGATTCTATGGATAGAGGCCCAAATAGGCAAGAGTTTTTCTCCCAACGCAGGACCACCGATAGCGGCCACAGGCCGGTGGCCGTTTATCTGCCCGGCAGATGGTGCCTCTCATCAATGTCCCGCTCGAAAATCGGTCGTCCCCGGTGAAAAACTCTCCGCACCGGCGCCTGATCAATCAGAGCTGAAGCGGGATCCGGGGAATCTATCAGAACCAGATTGGCCGGGGCCCCTTCATTTATCCCGTAGGAATTGAGACCCACGGCTCTGGCGGGATTGCCGGTGATCATCTGCAAAAGCGTATCAATTTCTCCAGGACTTGCCATCTGTGCCACCTGGGCGGTGAGAAGTGCCTCCTCCAGAAGGTTTCCATTACCGAAGGGGCGGAAAGGGTCCCTGATATTATCCGATGCCAGGGAGATGTTTACCCCTGCTTCGATAAACTCCCTGATCCGGGTGGTCCCCCGGCGCTGATTTTTGGGATCCGACCTGCCCATGAGGAAGAGGTTACAGGAGGGGAGGGTAACGATGGAGATTCCCGCATCCTTCACCTTATTAATGATATCTCCGGCCCGGTCCTTATCCATTGAGCCCAGGGCGGTACAGTGGCCGGCGGTGACTCGACCCTCCATACCCCGCCGCATGGTAGCCTCAGCCAGGTATTCCAGGGCGTCGGCCTGGTCTGCTTCGCTCTCATCCACATGCAGGTCCAGGGGGAGCATGAAGGCGGCGGCCAGATCGAAGAGAGTGTCGATAAAGGGTCGATGATCATTGCTAAGGTTGGGGCATCCCCCCAGAGCATCAGCCCCGGATGCAAGGGCCCGTTCAAGCAGCCGGTACACCCGATCACCGGGCTTTAATTCCTCCACGGCTCCGGGGAAAGCCACCAGTTGAATAGTGATATAATCCCGGTACTTCTTTCTCAATTCCAGAGCTGCATCCCATCCTCTTAGCTCCGTTTCCGGGACGATGCTGATATGGCTCCGGAGGTAACCGGTTCCCCTGCGGATACACCGGTTCACCATATCAGAAGAGCGCTCCACCGATTCTTCATGCCCCACCCCGGTAAAGTAGCGGTTCATGTTGCCTATCGCCTCAGAAAGGGTACCGCTTGCATTGGGAACCCGCTCTTTGGTCATCGCTTTATCGGTGTGGGTGTGGGAGTCCACGAAGGCGGGAAAGAGGCTCATCCCGGTCCCGTCAATAATGTGTAGCCGCTCTTTCTTGCCAGCTGGCTCTTTCTCCCCTACCGGGGGGGCATCTTCAGCAGGGGCCAAGCTTCCCGCCCCCGAGATTCTGGTGATTTTCCCGTCGCTAATAAGGAGGTCCCCGTATCCTTTTTCAAAAATGTAGCTGTTCTTAATAAGAAAAGTAAATTCATACATATGAATACATGTTTTCCTTGATGTTAGAATATTGTTATGATACAGTAAGGACAGATATTTCTCAAGGAGGATTTTTATGAAAAAAGCTCTAATGCTACTGCTGGTTGTGACCGTTCTTGCCGGAACCCTTTTCGCAGGCGGACAGACCGAAGCCGCCGAGGATGACACGCTGAAAATTGCAGCGCTCCTTCCCGGCCCCATCAACGACGGTGGATGGAACACCTTGATGTACAACTCTCTGCTCTACCAGGAAGAGAAGTTTGGTGCCGAGATTGCCTACACCGAGCGCACCCCTGCTTCAGACTACGAAGAAATTTTCAGGGGTTATGCCGAAAGCGGTTACGAGATCATCTTTGGTCACGGATTTGAGTTCGGAGATCCGGCAATGAAGGTTGCCCCGGACTATCCCGATGTCACATTCATCATCAACAGCACCAACATCAGCCAGGAACCCAACCTTGGTTCCTTCCTGGTCTACGACTTCCAGTGCGGATTCGCCCAGGGTGCGGTAGCCGCTATCGCCTCGGAAAGTGGAGTTGTCGGATTTGTGGGCGGTATGGAAATTCCCCCCATCGTTAACCAGGGCAAGGGTTTTGTAGCCGGCGCCAAGTATATCAATCCTGACGTCGACGCCAAGTACCTTTTAACCGGAGATTTCCACGATGTAGCCAAAGCGAAAGAGATGACCAAGTCTCTCATCTCCGAGGGCGCAGATATTGTGGTGGCCGATGCGGATGAAGGAAACCATGGAATTATCGAAGCGGTTGAAGAGGCTGACGCTCTGGTTATCGGATGCTCCGGC
>CAYMWV010000045.1:0-20861 GCA_964394395.1 uncultured Sediminispirochaeta sp. | reverse complement strand
AGAGTCCCCTGACCGGAACTATCGCCTGTTCCAACTCCGGAGGAGTATGGGGGGCTGTTTTACGGAAAACAGGTTACACTATGCTCATTTTGGAGGGAAAGAGCGAGAAACCCATCTATCTTTCTGTTTCCGACAACAATGTGGAGTTTAAGGATGCTGCCCACGTCTGGGGTAAGAGAACTGGTGAAACCACCGATATCCTTCTTGATGAAGTGGGGGAGAAACGGGCAAGAGTAGCTTGTATCGGCCCCGCCGGTGAACAGCTCTCCGAAATCGGATGTATCATCAATGACAAGCACCGGGCGCCGGGACGTAGTGGTGTAGGTGCTGTTATGGGATCAAAAAATGTCAAGGCAGTGGTTGTCAAAGGAAGCAATACCATCGATTTTAAAGACAAGAGCGCCTTTACTTCCACCGTCAAAGAGAAAATTGAAAAGATCAAAGCCCATCCGGTTACCGGAGAGGGTCTACCAGCCCTGGGAACCAAGGTTCTCGATAACATCATTAACCAGGGAGGGCTCTATCCTACCAGAAACTTTCAGGCCGCCACCTTTGATGGGGTTGGAGAAGTTTCCGGTGAAGCACTGGTCAAAAAAGGGTACCTGAAGAGCAATACCGCCTGTTTTGCCTGTCCCATCGCCTGCGCCCGGGATGTGGAACTTCCCAACGGGGTGCGCATGGAGGGGCCGGAGTACGAAACGGGCTGGGCCTTTGGTGCCCACTGTGGTGTTGACGATCTCCACTCTATCTGCGAGGCAAACCTCCTCTGTAATGATCTTGGAATCGACACTATCAGTGCCGGTGTTACCGTTGGAACCGCCATGGAGCTCTATGAAAAGGGTTACATTCCCAAGGAAGATCTGGAGGATGGACCGGAACTGAAATTCGGCAGCTCCGAATCGGTGGTTTACTGGACAAATAAGCTCGGTAATGTGGAAGGCAAGCTGGGGAAACTTTTTGCAAAGGGTTCTTACAGGATGGCGGAGCACTACGGCCACCCGGAACTCTCCATGTCGGTGAAAAAGCAGGAGCTTCCTGCCTATGACCCCCGGGGGGTTCAGGGCCATGGACTGCAGTATGCCACCAGCAACCGGGGAGGCTGTCACGTCCGAGGATACATGATCAGTCCCGAAGTACTTGGGGTACCGGAAAAGCTTGATACCCAGGAGCTGAAGGGCAAACCAAAATGGGTTATCATTTTCCAGGACCTTACTGCGGTAATTGATTCAGCTGGACTCTGCCTTTTTACCTCCTTTGCCCTGGGTCTTGAAGATTATGCCGACCTGATTAACGCTTCTGCGGGATTTAATCTCTCTCCGGAGGATACCTTGAAGATCGGTTCCAGGATCTGGAACCTGGAGAGGAAGTTCAACATGGCCGCCGGAATTGATCCTTCTCAGGATACTCTGCCGAAAAGGATGTTTGAACCACTGCCTGACGGTCCTCAGAAAGGGGCAGTACACCAGCTGCCCAAGCTCCTTCCCGAATACTACGAGCTTCGGGGCTGGAATGCCGACGGAACCATTCCTGAATCTACTCTTAAGGATTTTGGTATCGCTTAATGCTCCGAGTCAGGTTTTTCACCCTGCTCCAGCTCCTTCTTGACAGAAAGGAGCTGGAGCTCCCATTCATCCCCGACGAAACCGTCGGGGATTTCCTTACCCGGGCCCAGAAGGAAATTGAGACTCCCTTCCTCCACAAGCTGCTTGAGGAATCCGGGGAGATGCGGATCGGAACCATTATCATGATAAACGGCCACCACATTTTCCACCTGCATAAGCTGGAGACCGGGCTATCAGAAGGGGACGAAGTGGCCCTGTTCCCCCCCGGCGGGGGCGGCTGAGTTGAATCTGGGATTGCAGCCGCGATTCAAGATATGGTTCCCCCCCGGTGGGGGCGGCTGAGTTGAATCTGGGGTTGCAGCCGCGATTCAAGATATGGTTCCCCCCCGGCGGGGGCGGCTGAGTTGCCCCAAGGCACTTTTCCACGTCACAATAGCTGTGTTAGCTGCCTATCTTTAGACGCTATCTTTAGACGCATTAAAAAATCTATCCATCTTGGATTTTTTAAGAAAGATGCACTAATCTGTCTATATGGGCCGTAAAAAGCGTGCGCAATGGTATCTCTGTAGAGTGCTTCTACTCGGACAGCTTCTCCTTACCCTTTTTTTTACCTTCAAGGGAATCAGTCAACCGGTTTATCGGTTTGGTATGGATATCACTCTTTCAAACGGCGTATATCAAGTCAAAAAAGTTATTGAAAATGGGGTGGCCTGGCAGCAGGGTCTTCGCACCGGGATGAAGATTGTTGAGATTCAGGGCTACGACACTCAGTGGCTTAATAGTTTGTCGAAAGAGAAGCTGGAGGCCTATCTTGAAAAGAGTTCTTCTCTCTTTACTCCTCCCAGGGTGGTCCTGAAAACAGCCGAAGATATGCTTATTCGGTTGGAACCGGGGGACAAGGGGTTGGGGCAGAATCTTTCTGTGGTAAACCGCACCTTTCTCATGAACTCCTTCCTTGCCCTGGCTGTCTTGATGGCCGGTTTGTTTTTTCATGCTGTTATAAAGGATGATGGCCAACTCTCTTCTCCAGTGAAACTCTACTTTCTCTTTATTCTCTTCCTTGCACCGGCGATGCAGTTCTCCTTTTTCCATACCTTGTGGGGCCGATCTCTTATCCTCTTTCGCTACATCCTCCTTGACCTTTTTGGTACTGTAGCCGTAGCCCTTTTTTTCCTTATATCCCTCACCTTTCCGGTACAGAAAACTCGCCACCGTCTATGGCTCTTCTTCCTTCTGCTGCTGCCCCTGGAGGTCAAATATTTCTTGATTTTGGTGGGGTCCCTTTCTCTGTTTGGACCCTCCTCCTATTACATCCATTACTACACCCTCACGCTTCTGCTTCTTTCAGTTGCATTCTTTATCACCCAGTACACCCACGGCAGTGAAGGTGGGAAAAGGAGTCTCCGCTGGATTTTCAGCGGAATGGTAGCTACCGTTTTTCCCTACATTATCTATCTGGTAATCTTGATTGCCCTGGGATCCTATATCACCAGCAGTTTCATCTTACGAGCTGCAAGTATTCTCTCAAATACCGGTCTTATCTTTTTTCCCCTTCTTCTTGGAGTAGGTCTTACCAGACGCAATCCCTTCGATGTTGATAAGGTCCTACGCTGGCTCTTTATGGTTTTCCTGGTGGTACTGCTCCAGCTCAGTATCTATCTCTTGCTCTTTCTCTTTTTCCCCGATGGTCCAGATCAGTGGATGGTTTTTCTGATGATTTCTCTTACGGGATTAACCATTCCCACTCTGTTTCACCTTGGGAAAGAGGCGATCACCGGTTTTATTGACCGGGGGGCCGCCAGAAAACGGCGGGATAGATTGGAAGAGCGGGGCCATTTTTTTACCGGCTCACACACAAAGCCTGAAATTTATAGGCAGGTTGTTTCGTTCTTAAAGGAGCTGTTTTCCAGCTCCACGGTTCTGTTTGTTCATACAACAGAGGTGGATGGCGAACTCGTAGTAGACTTTAGCGACAAAGATACAGGGGAAACAGAAACAATATCGTTCTTGAAAAACTATTTAGGAGACTTGAGAAAGGAGAGCGTTGTGGCTGAAAACCACTCCAGTCGAGGGCCCTGTATTTTCTCTCTTTATACTGAGGAGCATCCCCTTTCCTATCTGGTTCTTGGAAGTCGTACCGATGGAGATATTTTTACTCAGGAGGATATTTCCAGTCTTAAATCGCTCTCTTACGGAATCAGCCAGGCCTTTGAGAATGCTCTCCTTTATGAACGTCTTTTTACTACGATTCAGGATCTGGAAAATGAGATCTTCTTGCGGCAGGATGTGGAGGAGCAGTTGCGAAGGGAGCTGATTGAAAATGAAGTACTGTTAAAAGAGGTGCATCATCGGGTAAAAAACAATCTGACAATCATATCCAGCCTCCTGAATTTACAAAGTGAGGAGATAAATTCGCCAGATCAGGCGATAGAGGCGTTTCAACGAAGCAGGGACAGAGTTCAGGCCATTGCGCTGATTCATGAGCTTCTTAGTTCTAGTGCTTCCTTAGCTGAGGTAGAATTATCTAAGTACATCAAGAGCCTGGGCCTCTCCATGAGAAGTCTCTATGGGAATGGGAAAATGATTGACCTCCAGTTCGTCATATCTGATGACATCATGCTTGATATGGAACAAGCGATAAGCTTCGGTCTGATTTATAACGAGTTCTTTGCCAAAACCATAATGCATTGTTTCAAAGAGAAGGATAATGGTACTATCCGGGTGGAACTGAAGCGTGAGGGGATAGTAGAGCAAGAAGAGATAGTACTATCCGTGGGTGGTGAATTGAAATCCGACAAGGATGGTGAGGAAGTTTATGAAATTGATTTCTCCAGAGAGGAGGAACTGGGGCTTCGTCTGGTTGCCATCCTGACCGATCAGATGAAAGCCAGAGTCACCGGTACCATGGGGCCATCGGGGAACAGTTTTTCTCTCCACATATCACCCTGACAGGTAAAAAAACCGGCGTTTACCCACTGTTTTTTGATATACTATTTCTAAAAGGTTATACCAATAATCCTTTAATCAGGGGTTCCAAACTCTTGCAATAAATGGTGTTTTCCTGTGTAATAACTCCGTATCTCATGGGTGTATTGAGGTAATACAATGGAAGGGAGTTATGTATGAACAGGATTCTTGAAAAGATCCAGCTTTCCGAAGAGGTGTTTCGGATGAAGTTGGAGGCGCCCCTGATTGCCCGGGAGAGGAAGCCGGGGCAGTTTATCATTATTCAAAAGGATACCGACTTTGGTGAACGGATTCCCCTGACCATAGCTGATGCGGACCCGGAGGAGGGTTCTATCACCATTATCTTTCAAGCCGTAGGTAAAACCACCCATGAAATGGCCTTGATGGAGCCGGGAGAGGCGATGGAGAATGTTCTAGGTCCCCTGGGTACGCCTACCCATATCGAGCAGGTGGGCACTGTGGTCTGTGTGGGAGGCGGTATTGGAGTTGCTCCCATGCATCCAATCGCTCAGGCCATGAAGGCTGCGGGGAATAAAGTGATCATCATCATGGGTGCCAGAACCAAAGAGCTTATCATCATGGAAGAGGAGATGCGAAAGATTGCGGAGGAACTTATCATCTGTACCGATGACGGCTCCTACGGAAGGAAAGCGCTGGTTACTGAACCCTTAAAAGAGATATGTGAAAGTGCTAAGCCCGATATGGCGGTGGCAATAGGCCCACCAATTATGATGAAGTTCTGTGCCGAGACTACCCGTCCCTTTGGGGTAAAAACCTTGGTCAGCCTTAATACTATCATGGTGGATGGTACCGGTATGTGCGGCGGCTGCCGGGTTACCGTTGGAGGGGAGACCAAGTTTGTTTGTGTTGATGGACCGGAGTTTGACGGTCATCAGGTAGATTTTGATAACATGATGCTTCGCCTGAGTGCCTTCAAAGAACAGGAAGAAGAGGATCATCACCAGTGCCACCTGGATATGGAGATTGCAAAGAAGAAGAAGGAGGCCAGGGGATGAGCCACAAAAGTCTTGAAGAGTTGAAAAGTGAAGCTGCAGAACTCTGGAAAGAGATTGAGGGGAAGGAGCTGAAAGTAAAAGAGCGGCTTGCTATCCCTCCCCAGGAGATGCCCGCCCAAGACCCGGTGCTGCGGCGGCGCAACATGAACGAGGTGGCCACAGGTTATACTGAAGCGCAGGTGCGGGTGGAAGCCTCCCGGTGTCTGCAGTGCAAGAGCGCCCCCTGTATCAAGGGCTGTCCGGTTGCAATCGATATCCCCCGGTTTATAAAGGCTGCCGAGGAGGGGAGGTTTGAAGACTCTCTGGCGGTAATCCAGGAGGCAAGCCTGCTTCCTTCTATCTGTGGCCGGGTTTGTCCCCAGGAAGCGCAGTGCCAGGATCCCTGTACAGTTGGAAAGAGCCTCAAGGATGTGGACAAGGCAGTTTCCATTGGCCGAATTGAGCGCTTTGTTGCCGATTACGAGCGGAGTAGCGGAAAGAAGAACATACCGCCGGTTGCACCGGATACTGGAAAAAAGGTGGCAGTAATCGGGAGCGGCCCGGCGGGAATAACTGCGGCAGCAGATATCCGGAAAGAGGGCCATTCAGTCACCATTTTTGAAGCGTTCCATAAACCAGGCGGGGTAATGGTATACGGTATTCCTGAGTTCCGGCTCCCCAAGAGCATTGTCGAAGAGGAGATCCACACCCTGGAAGAGATGGGGGTAACAATTGAGAACAATTTTCTCGTGGGCAGGACCCGGAAACTGAAGGATTTTATCGAAAAGGATGGCTTTGATGCCATTTTTATCGGAAGCGGTGCGGGGTTGCCAAAGTTTATGCATATTGAAGGGGAGAATCTGGTGGGTGTAGTTAGCGCCAACGAGTATCTTACCAGAAGCAATATGATGAAGGCCTATGATCCTGACAATGCGGATACCCCCATCTACCACAGCAAGAAGGTTGCTGTTCTGGGGGGTGGAAACGTCGCTATGGATGCAGCCAGGACTGCGGTTCGTCTTGGGGCAGAAAAGGTGTACATTGTCTACCGGCGGACCGAGAAAGAGATGCCCGCCCGGGTGGAAGAGGTTGGCCACGCCAAGGAAGAGGGGGTTGAATTCCTTCTGCTCCGCAATCCGAAAAGGATTCTTGGGAACGATAAGGGACGGGTTACCTCTATTGAACTGCTCTCCTATGAGCTGGGTGAACCGGACGATTCGGGCCGTCGGCGCCCTGTGGTTATAGAGGGAAGTGAGAGCATCCTGGAAGTGGACACGGTGATTGTCTCCATCGGAAATGACTCAAATCCTCTGTTAAAGCAGACCACAGCAGAGCTGGAAACCAATAAATGGGGCAATATCATCGCCGATGAGGATGGAAAGACCAGCATCGACCGGGTCTACGCCGGGGGCGATATCGTCCTTGGCGCCGCTACGGTTATCCTTGCCATGGGACAGGGCCGGCAGGCCGCTGCATCCATCAACAAGATGCTATCTGAAAACTGAAGAAACAATTGAGCCTGCCCGCCCCTTGGGGGGTGGGCTTTTTTCAAGGGACAGAGGGGATATCCAATGGAGTTGATAAAGAACGAAGCTCTAAAAAGCGATGATCTGAGACGAACCATTCGCAGGAAAGAGATCCCCTTTCTCCTTGGTGCTGCGGGCCATTTCGCCGGCATCGAAGGATTCCCCCACCATGATACTCCGGTCTGCAGAATATTCCGGAAAGATAAATTCCTTGCCATCAGAGAGGTCATTGAGCGCTCCTCCGCCTTCAACAGGGTGGGGGATCTATCTTCCTTTACCGATGCGGTGCTGGCCCGGGAAGAGTTACAAAGTACCGGCATCGGTCACGGGATAGCCCTGGCCCACGGGAAGGATGAATCGATCAGCAGGGTTTCTGTCGGGCTGGGGATATGCCATGAGGGTCTCGATTTTGATGCCCTGGACAGGAAGCCGGTACACCTGCTCTTTGTCATTGGAAGTCATCCGGAGATGCAGAACGAGTACCTCCGGACCCTCTCCTGGCTGATGCGCTATCTAAAAAACGAAAGTTTGCGACAGGCTTTAGTCTGTCCCTGTGTGAGTCTGGTTGATCCTGAAGGCTCCTGTGCCTCCTTTGTAGAGAAAATCCGCAGCTACCACTTCCTTTAAACTGGGGAAGCTTCCTCCTGGTCAGGAGCGCTTCATACAGGTGCTTTAATCACCTCATCTACTGCTATGTCGGAGCTGTCTGCGGGAATGGTCTCAAGCAATTGAAAGGCGAAACAGATTCCAATACTGTAGAAGGCGCCACTGTAGCGAGAGAAAAAGCGGTCGTAGTAAGCCTTCCCATAGCCAAGACGCAGACCGGAAGGGGAAAAAGCTGCCCCCGGGGTGACAAGCAGATCCTCTTCTCTCTCTTCTGGAGCGAGAATGGGCAGGGAGCGTGCAGGCTCCCGGACGCCATAGGGGTGAAGGGTGAAGGGCCCTTCGAGGCTTGTGATTTCCCGAAAAACAATACCTTCGTCCTCCATCCTTGGAACAGCGAGCCTTTTACCCGATTCAAGGGCTCTTTTCAGGATCATCTCCGTCGAAATTTCATGGTCCATAGAGAGAAAACAGAAAATTCGTTTCGCTCTCTTCCAGACTGGATGGAGAAAGAGTCTTTCAGCAACCTCCCTGCTCTTTTCTGATGCAACTTCATCCGGTTGAGCAGAAAGCTTACGGAGCATCTCTTTTCGCAGCTGCCGTTTTTGCTGTCTCAAGCCATGTATCATTTTATATTCCATTGGTAACTCCCTTCTCCAGAACCAGGAGGGTCTCAAGATGGCTTGTCTGGGGAAACATATCAAAAAGCTGTATCCTGCTGGCATTGTAGCCGTTACGTGCCAGGTAGGAGAGGTCTCTGGAAAGGCTCGCTGGATCGCAGGAGATGTAGAACATACTTTCCGCCCCCAGGGAGGCGATCTTTTCAGCTCCACTGCCTCCTAAGCCCTTACGGGGAGGATCAATAATGAGAAAAAGCCTATCTCTCCTCCCCCCGGCCGCTCTGAGATAGCGAATGGCTCCCTTCAAGGCATCCTCTACCGAGTATACCTGGTCGGGGGGGCGTGGAGTCTCTGGCGCAGATAGGGCACCAGAAGGGAATGGAGTACCTGGCGGGGATGGAGCACCAGGAGTGGATAGGGCACCAGGAGGGGCGCTTAGCTGCGCCTTGCGGTTTGCCTCCTGAATAGCTTTTGGGGAAGTATCATAACCCTGTACCCGATAGCCCGCCTTGAAAAGGGGGAGAGAGAGATTTCCGTTCCCGCAGTAGAGGTCAAGAATCTGAACATTCTCCTTGCTGATTCCGCTGTCACCAATGGAGCGATCAATCTCACCGAGCAGCTGTTTCTGCAGCAGAGTATTAACCCCTTTATTGGCCTGCATAAAGGGGGCAGTCCTTGCCTCAGGGTAGATGGTGGCTTTACCGTCATCTTCGATCTGGGCGAGCAAGAGCTTTCCTCTCTTGCTATAAGAATCGGCAAGCAGTTTTTCCAGCTCCGGATGGAGTATCGGGCACGCTTCCAGGGGAACCAGGGAGTTCCCGTCCCTTCCAATGAAAGAGAGTGATCCGCCCTCACTTACCTGGAACCGGGCCCTGCAGCGGTAGCCATAACTGTCCGGGGAGGGAAAGAGCTGAATATCCCCTGCATCAAAGCCCCCGATGCGCCGCAGATTCTGCCTCAGGATGTTCTCCTTCGCCTTAAGCTGCCTCGGGTAGTCGATATGCTGCCAGCTGCACCCACCACAGATGCCGAAGTGGGAGCATTCCGGGCGTATCCTTTCAGATGAGGGTTTAATGATTTCAACTACTTCTGCTTTCAGGTACCGAGCTTTTCTTGTAACAATCCTTGCTCTCACCTTTTCGCCGGGGATGGTGTAGGGGATAAAGCAGCGCATCCCAGTTGCCTTATCCCGCTTTTCTCCCTCCGCTCCACCGAGAACCGATCCCACCCCGTCGCCCCCAAAGGCCAGATCATCTATCACTACTGTTATGAGAGCATCATCAATCATGCCTCATCCTGGAGAAAAAAAGTGCTTTTTGCAATGGGAAAAAGTGGCAAGACAGTTTACAATGGGGCCAGGAGTTAAAAGGGAGGATTTATTATGAGTCATCGTTTTGTGGGAGCTATCGATCAGGGAACAACCAGCAGTCGCTTTATCCTCTTTGATGAGGCGGGGCAAATTGTTGCAAGTCATCAACTGGAGCATAAGCAGATCTATCCCCAGCCTGGCTGGGTCGAGCATGATCCCCTGGAGATATGGCAGCGCACATCGGATGTAATCCGGGGTACCATGCAGAAAAGTGGGGTTACCGCCCGGGATCTTGTCTCGATAGGAATCACCAATCAGAGAGAGACGGTGGTGTGCTGGAACCCGAAAAACGGGAAGCCCTACTACAATGCTATTGTCTGGCAGGATATGCGAACCAGCGATATTATTGAAGAGCTCGCCAGTCAGGGAGGATACGACCGTTTCAGAGCAAAGACAGGGCTTCCCCTGGCTGCCTATTTCTCCGGTTCAAAGATGAAATGGATGCTTGATAATGTGAAGGGGCTGCGCAAAGCTGCTGAGAAGGGCGAGGCGGTGTTTGGTACCATTGACACCTATCTTATCTGGCAGCTCACCGGGGGGCCCGGGAAGGGCGTCCTGGTTACCGATGTGACCAACGCTTCCAGAACCTTCCTGATGAATTTGGAGAGCCTCTCCTGGGATGATGAGCTTCTTCAGGTCTTCACCGTTCCGCCTCAGATGCTCCCGGAGATTAGAAGTTCCATTGCGGCAAAACCCTACGGTCACACCACCGAGGGGGGCCCTTTCGGCGGGGAGATCCCTTTGGCGGGGATCCTGGGGGATCAGCAGGCGGCTCTCTTTGGCCAAGCCTGTTTCGAGAAGGGGAGCAGCAAGAACACCTACGGAACCGGCTGTTTCATGCTCCAGAACACAGGGGAGGAGATTGTCCGCTCAAACCATGGACTCTTGACCACCGTCGCCTTTCGAAACGGAACAGATAAGGCGTACTACGCCCTGGAGGGGTCGATTGCCGTGGCTGGTTCCCTGGTCCAGTGGGTACGGGATAATCTCGGTTTGATCAAGGAGTCTGCCGAGATAGAGGTCCTGGCAGCTACCGTTGAGGATTCGGGGGGAGTATACATTGTACCCGCTTTCAGCGGACTCTTTGCTCCCTACTGGAGAACCGAGGCGAGGGGGGTGATAGCCGGACTTACCGCCTATGTTAACTCGGGCCACCTAGCCCGGGCTGTTATAGAATCTACCGCCTTTCAGACCCGGGATATCGTGGAGGCGATGGAGAAGGATTCCGGTATAGCTGTATCGGAACTGAAGGTTGACGGCGGTATGGTGGTGGATGATATCCTGATGCAGTTTCAGGCCGATCTGCTGGATGTACCTGTGATTCGTCCCGAAGTTACCGAAACCACCGCCCTTGGAGCCGCCTACGCTGCCGGGCTCTCGGCTGGATTCTGGAAGAGTATGGAAGATCTGAAGGGTCACTGGCGGGAGGAGCATCGCTGGACCAGCTCTATGGACCAGGATAGACGGAGTAAACGGATGGCCTTCTGGAAGAAGGCTGTGGAGCGTAGCATGGGGTGGCTTGAATAGGCTGCTGGAGTAGCGTAACAGCAGAAAGCGTAACAGCAGAAAGCGTAAGGGATAACATAGTATGCCAATCCTCAATGGAATAAACCCCTATCTCTACTACATCTATTTTGCCTTCATCGTTGTCCTGACGATAGGCATAATTCTGGATAATAAGCCCCCGGAGGTTACCATTGCGTGGCTATTGGCAATCTTTTTTCTCCCCTATATTGGTGCGCTTCTCTATCTGATGAGTGGTATAAACTGGAAAAAGCGGAAAATCGTAAAACAGTTGCCCGAGACTACCTTTAAAACCTACCTTGGACCCATCCTGGAGCAGCAAGGAAGGTTCCTGGAAACAGTAAACAAAAAGATTGACAACGATATGGCTAAATGTATCTCCCTGCTCATCAACTCTGGTAACTCGGTAATCACCCTGGATAACCGGGTAGATTTCTATTTTAACGGTTCGAAAATCTTTGAAGATCTGATCCGGGACCTGGAAGCTGCGGAGGATACTATCCATATGGAGTATTTTATCTATAAAAGCGATGACTTGGGACTCCGGATAGGAGAGATATTAAAACGCAAGGCTGCTGAGGGGGTGAGGGTCCGGGTACTTTTTGACGGAGTAGGAAACTTTCGGCGAATGAGTTGGAAGTTCAAGAGGGAACTGAAAAAGGCTGGTGTGGAGCTTCGCTATTTTCTGGATCCTCTGAACGTTATCACCGGACGATTGATTAACTACTGCAATCATCGAAAGATTGTAGTGGTGGATGGTAAAATCGCCTACACCGGAGGGATGAATATCGGTACTGAATATATCGATGGTGGAAAACGCTTCTCCTCCTGGCGGGATACCCATATGCGGCTGGTAGGTGAAGCTGTTTCAATGCTGCAGGGGGTCTTTCTTTCCGATTGGTATAACTCCGGGGGAGAGAAGATCCTGGATAAGCGTTATTTCCCTGAACCCCTGGCGGTGGAGAATTATCAACCAGCCCAGGTGGTTTGCAGTGGCCCCGATTCGCAGTGGTATGTGCTGAAAAAGCTCTACTTTAACCTTATTGCCAATGCCAACGGGGAGGTGCTTATTCAGAGTCCCTATTTTATCCCCGACGAGGGAATCAGAAGCGCCCTGGAGGCCTCCAGTCTCTCCGGGGTGGATGTTCACCTCATGATGACCGGGGTGGCGGACAAGCGTATCCCTTACTGGGTGGCCCACACCTATTTTGAGTCCCTCCTCGCAGCGGGGGTGCATATCCATTTCTACAAAAAGGGTTTTTTTCATCCAAAAATGTTGGTAGTTGACGGAAGTATCGCCACCGTGGGAAGCTGTAACATGGATATTCGAAGTTTTCACCTCGATTATGAATTAAATATGGTCTTTTACGGGGAAGATGTATGCAAGAGTCTGGTGGAGCAGTTCAGGGAAGATCTCGCTTCCTGCGAAGAGTTACTTCCGGAAGAGTTTCGACGTCTCAGCCTTCCGGCCCGGATGAGAAACGGTCTTTTTCGGATGATTGCCCCGGTTCTCTAGCCTTTCGCGCTCTGGGCGCTTCAGCTTTGCCCAGGGATAACCAGGGATAACCAGGGATAGGAGGATGAAATGAGTGAATTGTATGATGTTGCTGTTATAGGCGCTGGTGTAAGCGGAGCGTCCATCGTTCGGCACTTATCGGCCTATGAGCTGAAGGTGGTGCTGGTGGAAAAAGCTGCGGATGTCTCCTTTGGCGTTTCCAAAGCCAATTCGGGAATCATTCATGGTGGTTTCCACCATGGACCGGGTATGCTCAAAAGCAGACTGGAAATCCTGGGAAACCGGATGTTTGACCGTTTGAAAGAGGAGCTGCACTTTCCCTTTGAGCGCTGTGGAATCCTGGTTGCAGCCTTTAGCTCCGAGGAGATGCGCACCGTTGAGCGGCTCTACCAGCAGGGAGTGGAGAACCGCTCACTGGGAATAGAGTTGTGTAACCGGGAGAGGATCCTCTCCCTGGAGCCTAAACTGAACCGGGATGTGGCTGGAGGGCTCTACGCCCCTGCAGGGGGGATCATTGAACCCTACCGCTTTGTTTTCTCCCTGGTCGAATCGGCCCAGCAGAACGGTGTAGAGGTAAAAACCACCTGGGAGGTCGCCGGGGCGGAGCGGAAAGGTGATTACTGGGAGCTCTCTTCCCCTGGGGGTGAGAAGATCCAGAGCCGATTTGTAGTGAACGCTGCAGGGCTCTATGCGGATAAGCTCTCCTCGATTTTTCAGGCGGAAGAGTTCACTATCGAACCGAGGAAGGGGGAGGAGTTTCTCATGGACAGAAACGCCCGGGCCTATACCAGCAAGGTAATCTTCCCTGTTCCGAGTTCGGTATCCAAAGGTATGCTGGTAATCCCCACCGTAGAGGGCACCACCATGGTGGGACCTACTGCTCTCATGACCCGGGACAAAGAAGATCTGGCCACCACCCGGGACAACTTTGCGAAGGTTTTCTACTCCGCCCGGCGTCTGGTGCCGGAGGTGAGTGAGCGGGATATTATCACCAGCTTTGCCGGGCTTCGCCCCACTATGGAGGGTGATGACTTCTATATTGATATATCGAAAAAGGTTCCCGCCTTTGTGCAGGTTGCGGGGATCCAGAGCCCGGGGCTTACCGCAAGCCCGGCTATTGGAGAGTATGTCAAAGACCTTTTAAAAAAAGCGGGACTTCGACTGGTGGAGAAGAGCGAGTGGAGACCGGCAATAGAAGCAATTCCGAGGATCCGGGAAGCAGACCCGGCAGAGGCGGAGGAGTTGATCGAGAAAGATCCTGCTTATGGAGAGATTGTCTGCCGCTGTGAGCAGATAAGCGAGGCTGAGATAGTGGCTGCCATAAGAAAGGGACATGTCACCCTGGACGGAATCAAATTCTACACCCGGGCGCAGATGGGCCGCTGTCAGGGCGGCTTCTGCACATATAGAATTTTGAAGATAATTCAGCGGGAGACAGGCACGGATATCAGCCAGATAACAAAGCGGGGTGATGGGAGCTACATCTTAAAACACCGGATCGGTGATCTGGAGGTGAGGGTATGAGACAGGAACGATACGATGCTGCGGTGATTGGCGGAGGTTCTGCCGGAATGGCCGCAGCGGCAGCATTAATCCGGCGGGGAAAGAGTGTGGTGATCTTTGAACGGGAGGAGGTCCTTGGCGGGATTCTGCTTCAGTGTATCCATAACGGTTTTGGTCTCCACCACTTCAAGGAGGAGTTGACCGGGCCGGAGTATGCCGAGCGGTACGAGAAGCTGCTCATGAAGCTGGAACCGACACTCTATCTGGATACGACAGTGGTTTCCATCAACGATGAAGGGGGGAAGAAGCAGCTCCAGGCCTTTTCCCGTACCTACGGTATGATCATGACAGAGGTTGATGCGGTGGTTCTGGCTATGGGCTGCCGGGAACGTAACAGGGGTAATATCGGAACACCCGGTTCTCGCCCGGCAGGAGTCTTTACTGCCGGTCTTGCCCAGCGGCTTGTCAATGTGGAGGGGTATCTCCCCGGAGATGAGGTGGTCATAGTAGGCTCCGGGGATATCGGTCTTATTATGGCCCGCAGAATGACCTGGGTTGGGGCTAAAGTAAAAGCGGTGGTGGAAATTCAGCCCTATCCCGCAGGACTCACCCGAAACATTGTCCAGTGTCTCAATGATTTTTCCATTCCCCTCTATCTATCCCATATCGTAAGCGAAATTCACGGCAGGGACAGGGTTGAAGGAGTTACCATTACTCCCCTGGAGGAGGGAATGGCGGTGGATGAGAAAAGCTTCGAGGTCTCCTGCGATACCCTCCTGCTTTCGGTTGGACTCGTTCCGGACAATGAAGTTTCCAAAACCATCGGAGTGGAGATGAATCCTGAAACAAACGGCGCCCTGGTCGATTCCCGGCTCATGACCAATGTGGAGGGGATATTTGCCTGCGGAAATGTGCTGCATGTTCACGACCTGGTAGATTTTGTTACCGAAGAGTCAGTCCGGTGCGGCGCTTTTGCCGCTGATTATATCGACGAAAAAGAAGCGAAAGAGCAGTACCGGGCCGCAGCGGGAAGTAACGTCAAGTATGTTATTCCCAATAAATATGATCCGGCGGTGGAGAACCATTTTTATCTCCGTTCAATGGTGGTGAAAAACAGAGCGCAGCTGCAGCTCACCCTTGACGGAGAGGTGGTAAAGAAAAAGAGCCTTCGTCATGTACAGCCTTCGGAGATGATCGCTGTTGATCTGAAACCTGAGGATCTCCCAAAAAGCAGTAGTCAGGCGGAGCGTCGCCTTGAGATTTCCATCATCTAGGGCTTAAGGAGTCAGGAATGAGCAAGAAGAGTAGCACAAAAGAGCATGCAGGGGAGAGCAGGGAGATGATCTGTATCTCTTGTCCTATTGGTTGTCATTTGAGCGTGGAGCGTACCGGAACCGGGGAGGTTCGGGTTGAAGGAAATAAGTGTCCCCGGGGTGAGGAGTACGCTAGGGAAGAGCTCCTCTCCCCAAAGCGGGTGGTAACAGCTACGGTATCATTAAAAGATGGTCTGGTTGGCCGGGTCCCTGTCAAAACCGATGCCCCCCTCTTAAAAGAGCATATTGCTGAACTGTTACAGAAGATTTATGCTATGGAACTTGTTGCTCCGGTGCAGCAGGGTCAGGTGCTGGCGGAGGACCTCTATGGAACAGGAGTCAAACTGATAACCGGACGAAGTATCGATAAAAGACGGTAGATCATTTTCTTTCCCTGGAGTATGCTAAAAAGGCATGGATATACTTGGTGATTTAATGCCCCTGGGAGAGCTTCTCAGGCTTCTGCTGGATATAGCTATACTCGCCTTTCTTCTCTACCAGCTCTACATGATTCTGGCAGAGACAAGGGCGATTCAGCTTCTGAAGGGGGCGATATTTCTCGCTGTTGTTTACGCCCTCGCCTTTTTTCTCAAACTTGAAACCATTCTCTGGATTCTCAACAGTCTCGCCACGGTGATCGTAATTATTATCGCCATTGTGTTCCAGCCGGAATTGCGAAACATCTTTACCCGGATTGGTAGAGGAGAGTGGTTCAGAATTAATAACAGAGCCAAACCGGAGCAGCTGGATACGGTGCTCAACGCAGTGGAGATCCTCTCTGCCCGGCGCCGGGGTGCTCTTATTGTTTTTCCCCGGAAGGTGGGCATTCGGAACCTGATTGATCAGGGGACAAAACTGAATGCCGACCTTTCAAGTACCCTCATTCTAACCATCTTTGGTCATGACACCCCTTTACACGATGGAGCTTTGATCATCTCCGGGGGAAAGCTGCTTTCTGCAGGCTGTTTTCTTCCCTTGAGCGAACAGACCGATATTCGTCGGAGCTTCGGCACCCGGCACCGGGCAGCTCTTGGAATGGCGGAGGATACCGATGCGGTGGTCCTGGTAGTTTCAGAGGAGACTGGAGCCATCTCTATCGCCTGGGACGCCCAACTACAGTACGACCTGACTCCAGGAGAGGCTGCTATCCATCTGCAGCGGCTCCTTGAGTCTCCTTTGGAAGGAGAGAAGAAAAAGGTGGAGAGCAGTCAGGAGGAAGATGATGAAATCTGACCTCTTTTTTGAACGTTTCCTCCGAAACTGGCCGGCAAAGGTGCTTTCCATTGCAATAGCGGTCTTTCTTTTCCTCTTTTACCGGATGGCAACGCTGGAAGAGCGGTTTGTCTCGGTACCTTTGGATGTAAGGATCAATGAGAACTTTATTCCCGCCCAATCCCCGCCCGAAAGTGTTCGCCTTACCATCCGGGGCAGGGAACAGGAAGTGAGTCTGATCCTCCCTGATGATATTAGAGCTCAGGTAGATTTTTCCGGTTTCACTGTTGAAGGGGAACATACAGCTCCGGTCACCATTGTAAAGCAGGGAGCAGCGCTCCAGATCGACACCATTGAGCTGCGGGTAGAACCCGCCTCTCTTACCCTGCCCTTTGAGAGGAAGATGAAGCGAAGTGTCGATGTGGTTCCGACCATTGAGGGCTTTCCAGAGAAGGGGTATGAGCTGGGACAATTTTTTCTAACCCCTACCACGGTGGAGCTTGAAGGAGTTCGCTCGATAGTGGAGAATCTTGAAGAGGTTCACACAGAAGCCATTGATCTGACCGAAAAGAGTTCCGATTTTACCGTTCGGGTGCGGCTGGAGAAGCCGGGAGAGGGAATTCGTTTCCTTGGTGGAGATGTGGTAGAGTTTTACGGGGTTATCCAGGAAAGCATTATTTTAAAGAGCGTAGAAACGGTTGATTTAATCGTCCTTGATCTTGATCCCAACCTAGTCATCTCTGGCGAGCTGGAACCGGTGACCATGCGGATTCAGGGTAAGCAGTTGTTTCTTGAGAATTTACGCCCCGATGATATACGAGCAACCCTGGATTTTAGCGGTATTACTGAACCGGGTAGCTATACCCTGAAACCGGTACCTGATGTACCCCAGGGGGTCCTGGTTCTTCGCTATGAGCCGATGGAGATGGAGGTGACTTTGGAGGAGCTATCAGCTCCTTTGGAAGAGAAAGAAACACCTTCACTGGAGGAGCGGATCTAGTGATTATCGGGATCGGAGTCGATATTGTGGATACCAGTCGATTGAGACGCTGGATAGAAAAACCGGCTATTTTGCAACGCTTTTTTCATCCCCGGGAGCTTGAATCGGCCTTAAAACGGGGTGGTTCTGCCCCCCTCTCCCTGGCAGCCCGATTTGCGGCGAAGGAAGCTTACGGTAAAGCTCTTGGAACCGGTATGAGAGGGCTTGTGCTTCGAGATATTGAGGTAAAAAATAGCCATAACGGAAAACCGGAAATCATTCTTCATGGGAGCGCTGAAGGGGCGTTTATCGGTGTCGGGGGAAAGCGGCTGCATCTAAGCCTAACTCATGAGCGCAAAGCAGCCGTTGCAATGGTGGTGATTGAAGGAGCTGAAAATGGGTGAAAATGCTGAAGCGACACTTACCTTTTTCTCGAAGGATCCTGTTGTCTGTCCAGTATGTGAAGCGGAGTTTTATCGGGAAGAGATGAGGACAGGGAGAGGGCGGCTGATCGCTGGAGAGCTTACCGACGAATTGAGAAGGCTCTATGAACCGAGTCTGAAGTATGGGGAAGTCTTTCCTTTGATCTATACCATCTCTGTCTGTCCGGTATGTTACTATGCCGCAGGAAATCCCGATTTCTCCTTCCCTTCAGGAGAAACAGCTGAAGCCCTCCTGAAAGATAAGAATGAGCGGCATCAGATGGTGGAACCCCTTTTCCCGGGAATCGATTTTCGAGAGCGGCGGAACCTCACGGGAGGCGTAGCATCATACATTCTGGCTGTTTCATCACTGGACCACTTCCCTGAAGAAAAAAGTCCCACCATCAAGCAGGGATTGGCATCCCTCAGGGGCGCCTGGCTCCTTTCGGATCTTCACCGAAGACACCCGGATGAGAATTATGACTATCTTCAAGCAATCCTCTACAATAAGGCTCGGTTCTTCTATACCATGGCGGTGGAATATGAGAGTTCCGGTAAGGAGAGCATTAACGATGCGGGCCATCTTGGTCCTGATATTGATAAAAACTACGGCTACGACGGGGTGCTCTATATGGCTGCCCTTTTAGAGTATTACCATGGTGCTGATGATGAGATGGCCAGGAGAATTACGAACCTGGAGCGGGCGAAACGGACGGTGGCCAGGATTTTTGGTATGGGCCGAGCCTCAAAAAACAAGCCGGCGGCAATTCTTGAAAAGTCAAAGGAGCTGCACAGTGCAATAGGCAGGGAGGTGAAACTGCTGGAGGAGCAGCTTTCCTGATATGCGGGTCCGCCTTGAATTATCCTACAACGGCACCTCTTTTGAGGGGTGGCAGATTCAGAAAAGGGGACGAACCGTTCAAGGTGTTCTTGAAGAAACCTTGGGGAAGATCGAAAAGAGAAGTGTCCGGCTTACCGGGGCAGGAAGAACCGATTCGGGGGTTCACGCCAGGGCTCAGGTTGCTCATTTTGATACTACGCTCACATCCATGGCTCCTGAGAAGTTTCTTCCAGCCGTAAACAGGCTCCTTCCCCGGGATATTCGGATCATCTCTTCCCGACAGGCGGATCCTGAATTTCACGCCCGGTACGATGCCCTTGCCAGGACTTACCGCTATTTCCTCTATCGGGGAGAGGAGGCTTCTCCTTTTCAGGGCCCTTTCAGGTACGCCCGCCGCCATCTACCAAATCTCCATCAGCTGAACCGGGCTGCCTCCTCTCTTTTGGGCAGCCACGATTTCTCAGCCTTTGCTGCCGCCGGTGATATCTCCAATTCTAAGGTAAGAACCATCTACCAGGCCGCTTTTCTAGAGTCCTCCGGAATGGTAGAGTTCAGAATTACCGGTAACGCTTTTCTCTGGCGGATGGTTCGGTCCATTGTGGGCACTATTCTTGAGAACTGCCAGGGTGAAGATCCTTGGGAGGATATGAAGATCATACTGGAAAGCAGGGAGAGGGAAAGGGCCGGTACTACAGCTCCACCTTCTGGCCTTTTTTTCTGGAAGGCCCACTACGACAGGGAGAACCTCTATGGCTGAAGAGTTCGTAAAGCGCTATTACCAAATTCTCAATATGGGGGAGGACTTCATTCGCTGTGGGTTCAGGAAAGGTCATCCCGATCTCAATCGGGCGGGATTTCGGGGGCTCAAGGCTATGCAGAAAGATCAATCCCCAATAACCCCAATTGAAACTACTTGGTCAAGAAAAAATACACATCTCCCTGATGCTTCATCCCGGCTTGAAGAGCTTGAACAGCTTGAAGAGCTTGCGATAGAGATCCGCAGCTGCACTGCCTGCCGGCTTTGCAATGGAAGAATCCACGCTGTCCCTGGAGAAGGGGTTCCAAGCCCCCGGGTGATGCTTATCGGCGAGGCTCCGGGAGCTCAGGAGGATAAGAGCGGCAGCCCCTTTGTGGGACCCGCTGGAAAATACCTTGATAAATGGATGAAAGCGGTAGGTTTAAGCCGGGAGAAGGACCTTTTTATTGGAAACATCATAAAGTGTCGACCCCCGGATAATCGTGATCCCTTCCCTGATGAATCTGCCGCCTGCAGAGCTTTTCTTGATCGCCAGATTGATATCCTCAAGCCTCAGGCTATATTGACTTTGGGAAGAATATCGATGCAGCTCCTGCTTGAAACCGGTGACGGAATAGGACGGCGGCACGGAGAACTCTCAGAGTATCGAAACATCCCCCTTATTCCCACCTACCATCCCAGCGGCGTGCTGAGAAACCCCCAGTACCGGGTTCCTGTCTGGGAAGATCTAAAAGGATTAAAGCGGATCATCGGTGATCAGCCTTGAAGGAACTCTATCTGCAGGTTGTTTTTAATCTCCCCTTAGAGGGGCCTTTCTCATATCTTTTGGATGAAAAATCGGTCGCTGCCGACGGTATTGACCGGGAGCCAGAGAGCGGAACGGAAGCTTTAGGGTCCGCTTATATTGGGCGAAGGGTAAACGCACCCTTTGGACGTCGAAACATGACCGGCTTTGTCTTGGCAGTCAGCCAGAAGAAACCGCCGGGTAATTTTACGCTTCGCCGGATTAAACGTTTTGTTGATGCCAAGCCCCTTTTCGGAGAGAATGAGATTACCCTTGCCCGGTGGATGAGCCGGATTTACCTCTCTACCGTCGGTGAAGCTTTAGCGGCGATTCTTCCCGGGGGGAGGAGGGAGAGCTCTCCCGCATCC
>CAYMWV010000044.1:20023-21382 GCA_964394395.1 uncultured Sediminispirochaeta sp. | reverse complement strand
CCCGGGACGCATAGCGTCCCTTTCCGACCCAAGGGTCGGGGTATTGATACCTTTCGTTCGCTTGGGAGTAAACGACCACCGGCGTGTTGAAAAAGAGACTGAGACTACCATTCCGGATACACATACCCCTCTTTAGGCGCATCTATCTCTTCGGCCCTCTCTATCGATATGGCCGGAACAGTGTACACCTCCCCGGTGGAGGGGTTTTGATATTCGGTGGTGACAATGGACCCCTCCAGATGGAACCATCGTCCCTGGGCCTCGGCGGGATCGGGAACGGAAAGGAGATCAGGGTTAAGCAGCAGGAAGCCCACCGTATACGCATCGGCGGCACAGCACCACATCAAGAGGCGGCCGAGGAGTACCTGCCCCTCCCTCAAGCCGGTACCGGAATGGATAAATCCATCTACCTCTATCTCCCGGCCGATAAAAAGTTCCTTATGGTCATAGAGTTCCTGGTAGAAGGAGAAGTAATTCTCTCCGTCCAGCACGATAGAGCCCTCTTCGGGGATGGGGGATGACCCCTCTTTTTTCAAAAAAGGAGCATCAGCGAGGCTGTCAGCTGATGCTTCGGCCAGATTTTTTCCTTCAGAACCGCCAAAACTTCCCCCACCGATAGAAACGGGCCGCTGCCGCATCAAAGTTGTTGTATTGGATAGAAAGAGTCCGGGCAGAAAGAGAAGGGCCAGAAAAAACACGGTCAACCCTGAAGGATTACTGGAGGAGGGAAAGAGGGTAAAAAGAAAGAGAACAAAGGCGGAGAGTCCCAGCATCGGCAGATACCGGGGCACCACCAGCTGTCGGGCAAAACCGGAGAACAGGAAAAAGAGCAGAATCGCTCCATAAACAAAGGAGATCACCGAAAGCACTCTGTTTACCTTCTGTCTCATATCACCACCAGTATCAGCGCAAGCACGCCGAAGATCACCAGCATCAAGCGAATCACCTCCCTCCTGGGGAAGGAGTGAAACAGCAGAAGAGTGTTTTTGAGATCCAGCATGGGGCCAAGGATAAGGAAGGCGAGAATCGACTTCCCGGAAAACCAGGGGAGAAAGCCCCGGGCAATGAAGGCATCCGCTTCGGAGCAGACCGAAAGGAAGAAGGCCATCCCCATCATCAGCAACACCGAAAGGAGCGGTTTTGATCCCACTGAAAGCAGGAAGTCCAGGGGAATGAAGGTTTTCGCCATAGCCGTAATCACCGATCCAAGAAGAAAGAACCGGGCCATAAAGAAAAACTCCCCACCGGTTCTTCGGATGATATTAATGATTCCAGGCTCTCTTTTAACAGTATCAAAAGCGGCGCTTCCTCTGCTATCATCCTCGGCCTGACAGACAGGACAGCACCCGGCATCATGGG
>CAYMWV010000044.1:0-19923 GCA_964394395.1 uncultured Sediminispirochaeta sp. | reverse complement strand
TCCGACCCTCCAGATTCCGACCCTCCAGAGTGGGGTTCCTCCTCAGGCAGATCCAGCCCCTCCTTAAAGATGGTAAGCATCGCCACCAGAAGGCTGGCAATCACCGGCCCCACGATGAAGCCCATGATCCCGAATACCGCCAATCCCCCCAGGGAGGAGGCAAAAACCAGAAGATCGTGCATCTTCGCATCCCGGCCCACTAGCCGGGGTCGCAGCAGATAATCCACCCCGTAGGAGACCACCGTAGCCATCACCAGCACGAAAACAGCGGCTCCAATCCGGTCGGAAACAATCAGCACCACCGCCGCCGGAACCATGATGAAGTAGCTGCCCACCATGGGGATAATGGAGAGGATGGTCATGATAACACCCCAGACCAGCCAGGAGCTAAAACCTGCAATGAGCAAGGTAATCGCCCCCACCGTACCCTGTATAAGGCCGATAATCACTGTAGCAGAGACCGCTGCCCGGCTGGTCCCCTTAAACTCCCGGGCAATCCGCTCCACGTGGCGGTCCTCCATGGGCAGCGCCTCTTTTATCGAATCGAGCAGCTTCTGCCCGTCCCGGAGAAAGAAAAAGAGGGCAAAGAAGACAACGAAGGTACCAAAAACCGCAGAGAGGAGCCCCGCAGAGGTTTTGTTGAGGATTTTTGTAGTAATCGAAGCTGTCTGGCTCAGGGTCTTTCCAGCAATATCGGTCCAGTTAAATCGGGAAAGCTCTACCCGGTTAAAAATCGGCCAGCTGCTGATCTCCTCAATCAAAGGAGCGATTCCCGGCTCCCGGAGATAGGATCGAATGGTAGTATAAAGATCGATTCCCTGCACCACCAGGGTCTGAGCCACCAGATAGACCGGAACCGCAACTACCAGGAAGATGAGAAAGGTGGTAAGCACAGCTGCTGCGGTTCGGCGCCCCTTCATCTTATCAGCAAACCAATGGAGCACCGGGTCGAAGATATTTGCCATGGTGAGGGCCACCACAAAGGGTACAAAGAACATCCGGGTAAGATAAATAAAGACCCCCAGGATACCGATCAGAATGATTAATAGGATGGTTCTGTTTTCCATGTGCTCCGAGTATAGCTTTGAGGCAGGAGTAGATTCAAGACATGTACTTAAAATTGCTGCGCCCCCAGGGATCAACACCTCTCATACCCCAAGAGCGCAGCGGCCGATTGCTATGCAACCTTCTCACTTGATACATGTTTCTTTAGATTTCGCTGCCCAATATAGCGAAAGATAAGGAACTGCGCCACCATCAAGGCAGCGGCTATCACCATCCAGAGGAAGTTCCCCCCCTCGGCGACCTGGTAGTAGAGCACCGCCACCGCCCAGGCGGTTACGGTCAGGTAAAGCCCCTGAATAATGCCGTAGCCCAGGCCCATCTCCTTTACCGCTGCACCCCAGGCGGCCAGGCAGGGGAAGTAGACCAGGACAAAGAGCAGGTAAGCGTAACCGGAGATGGGGGTGAAGTTTCGTCTCATCAGGGCAAAGACCGAAAGATCCGCCTCCACCGCCTCGGCTACCGCACCTTCATCACCTCCGGAGATCACATCAGCTCCAACCATGGCGCCAATGCCACCGCTTATCCCTGTAACACCCTCTCCCAGGGCTACAAAAGAGTCCCGGATTCCAGCTCCCAGGTTGAAGCTTGCTTCCTCTTCTCCAGATTCGACATCATCCCCGGCAGCGTCCGCCACATCCCTTGCTTCCGCCGCCGCCATCTGGCCGTAAAGACCATTCAGGGTTCCCACCACCGCCTCCTTTGCAAAAAGGCCGGTAAAAAGTCCCACTGTGGCGGGCCAGTTCTCCTGCTCTATCCCCATAGGGGTAAATATCGGGGTAATTGCCTTCCCGGTGGCGGCAAGAAGTGACTCCTCGCTATCCTCATTTCCAAAGCTTCCATCAGTGCCAAGGCTGTTGAGTACTCCCAGGATGAATACGGCGATAACTATCACCTTTCCAGCCCGAACCACAAAAACCCGCAGCCGCATCCAGGTGTGGAGGAGGACATGCTTAAGTCTCGGGGCATGATAGGGGGGTAACTCCATGATGAAGTAACCCGGTTCACCCCGGAAGAGGGAGTTCTTTAGAAACAGTCCGGTCAATACAGCCAAGAGTACCCCAACCAGGTAGATGGAAAAAACCACTCCCCCCGCCCTGGCCCCAAAGAGAGCTGCTCCAAAGAGAGCATAGACGGGAAGCCTGGCGCCGCAGCTCATGAAAGGGGCCATAAAGATGGTCATGAAGCGATCCCGCTTGTTCTCCAGAGTTCTGGTTGCCAGGATAGCCGGAACGGTACATCCAAAACCGACAATCATGGGTACAAAGGCCTTACCAGGCAGTCCCAGAGCCCGCATAAGCCGGTCCATTACAAAGGCAGCCCGGGCCATATACCCCGAATCCTCCAGGAGGCTTAAGGCGAGAAACATGAAGAAGACTACCGGGATGAAGGTGGCCACAGTCTGAATACCAGCACCAACGCCACCGGCAAGAAAGCCCACCAGCCATCCGGGTGAACCGATCGCTTCGAGCAAGGCACCAAAACCGTCCACAAAAATGGTACCAAAGAGGATATCGAAGAAGTCGATAAAGGCAGAACCCACCGAGACAGCGACCCAGAACATCAGGTACATCACCCCCAGAAAAACCGGAATGCCCAGGAACCGGTTCAGCACTACCTTATCTATCTGTTCCGATACACTTCTGCGATTCTCCTGCTGGACCAGCACCCTGCGGCTTATGGCTTTCACAAATCCGTAACGTCCATCGGCCACCACCAGCTCCGGATCCTCTTTAAATAGCTCCGCCGCCTGCTTCCTTGCCTGGACTACTTCGGTGGGGTCAATTCCGGAGAAACTCTCTTCACCCTCTGATCCCTCATAAAGGGCCACTGCTTTCCAGCGGTTCTCTGTTTTTTCTTCCCAAGCAGTTAGAAAATCCTCCACTTCATTGGGATACTCAGGCCGATGGCTCGATGGTTTAACCGAACCGATCAGATCGATAATGTTCTGTGCGGTTTCTGCAGCGCTCTTTTTATTAACCGCCGCTCCGGCAATCACCGGAATTCCCAAGGAGCGCTCAAGCTCCTCTAGATCGATGGTACTGCCCTCTTTCTCTACCAGGTCCATCATATTAAGATAGAGAATTACCGGAACCCCCATCTCCAGAAGGTTTGCGGTGAGGTAAAGGTTCCGCTCCAGATGTGCAGCATCTACGATATTTACCACCAGCTCTGCATCGCCGGAGAGGAGAAAGTCCCGGGCAACCCGTTCATCCTCGCTGCTCGCTCCCAGACTGTAGATCCCCGGAAGATCCACTACCTTATGCTCCTTCTTTCCGGCGATCCATCCCTCTTTCTTCTCCACCGTCACTCCCGGCCAGTTTCCAATCTTCTGATTGGTCCCGGTGAGGGCGTTGAAGAGAGTGGTCTTTCCACAATTGGGGTTTCCCGCCAGGGCGATTGTGTACGCCTTACTCATTACCATCCTCCTCGTTCTCTCTACTTTCCACTTTTCTTTCCACCAAGAGGGCCTTGGCCTCTCCTTTTCTCAGGGTAAGCCTGCTGCCCCTCACCGAAAGCTCCACCGGATCTCCCAGGGGAGCCACATTAGCCACAGTAAACTCGGTCCCCACAGTCATTCCCATAGCCAGAAGTCTACTCTTCCAGGTTCCCGAAGCTGTGGCATAGCCAGTTACAATCCCCGCATCGCCGGGGACAAAATTGAATAAGGTCTCCACACTTCTCTCCTTTCCTGTCACCAGGATCATGAAATTATTTTCGTTGTTGCTCTTTATAATAGCCTTGCCTATCTTCTTGACAAAAAAACATCCACCCTCTAATTCAGCCCGTCCCGCAACATTAATCCCACTGAATCGAGGCTGTCTAAACCACTATATGTAGCGTACATAATGCTCAGGAAAGATTGCGGGACAGCCTCAACCATCCCTGAGGACCCGAATTTTTTCAGCCAAACCCCGGCCGATCATCATGGAGGTTCCCCTAACAAGCAGCAACAGAGGCCCATCACCGTCATTCCGGCTTACCTTTACCTCTTCTCCGGGAATAATCCCCAGATCAAGCATCTTTCGTTTTGCCTCCGGCCCTCCCCCCAGGTGAATCACCCGAGCCAGGCTCCCCGGTGACAGTTCACTCAGCTTCCCTGCTCCTCCATGGCTCCGGGGGACCCCTGACCCATAGCTGTGCCGGTATTCACCGTGCCGGTGACCCCGTTTCTTATCAAGTCCATGTTGATTTTTATTCCAGAACCCAAACCGGGCTGCCATTGAGAACATAACACCTTCCTGCGGTTAGTGCTGCAATTCAGCCCGTCCCGCAACATTAATCCCACTGAATCGAGGCTGTCCAAACCACCACATATGGTGCTATAGCATTTTTACCAACACCATATGTAGCGTGTCTGATACTCACAATAGGTTGCGGGACAGCCTCAATTAGACGCACCTAACTCTTGGGGGATACCCTATCTCATCACGTTTCCCTTGTCAAGAGAAATTTAGCGGGATATTGGAGATTTCATCAGCACCGTCTATGCATTGACAGGGATGGGCCCAGCTCATTATCTTAATGATACAAATGGAAAAGAAACTGAGCCAATACCGTCAGGGAGATCATCTTGAGGTCACCCGGATAGCAGCCTCCGGCCGGTTGAAGAACCGTCTTATTGAACTGGGGATTCGAAGAGGTCAAAAGCTGCTTATTATTCGTTATGCTCCCCTAAAAGATCCTCTGGAGGTAAAGATAGCTGGTTGTAATGTTTCCCTCCGGGTGGAGGAGGCAGACCTTATCCTGGTTCGTCCTGCGGATCCTGAGGCTGTCGCTGAGCATGATCCGCCCCCCGAGGGCGACTGCCGGGGAGCGCTATGATGGCTGCAGAAAAAGAGCTTCGCTTCGCCTTGACGGGTAACCCCAATTCGGGAAAAACCTCCATCTTCAATATCATCACCGGTACCAATCAAAAAACCGGGAACTGGGGAGGAGTAACGGTAGATGTCAAAGCGGGCACCTTCCGGCAGGGGAAGGAGAAGGGAACCATTATCGACATCCCCGGAACTTACAGTCTCTCAGCTTACACCATGGAGGAGATTGTTGCCCGGGATGTTATCATTCGGGGGGATGAGGATCTCATCATTAATGTGATTGACGCTAGCAACCTGGAAGGCAACCTCTACCTAGGTATCCAGATTATGGAGATGGGTCGACCGGTAGTTTTTGCTTTTAATATGAGCGACGAACTGAAGAGGAGCGGCACCCGGGTTGACACAGAGGCTTTAAGCCGCCTTTTTGGGATTCCCATCTGCTTTACCGTAGGCCGAAATGGTGAAGGGGTAGATGCACTCATCTCAGAAGCGATACAAACCGCCCGGGGAAAACATCCGGCAGGAAGAACCCGTCGTGTTCACTACAGTAAGGAGCTGGAGGGGGTTCTTTTTTCCGCCAATGACGGAGAGGTGGAGCCCGATGGAGAACTGAGAGCGGCCCTGGCCCGAAGCTATTCCCCCCAGGTGGGGCTGGCATTCCTGGTTTTCGTCATGCTCTACACCCCCTGTATAGTCGCCTTTGTCACCCTGATCCGGGAGATAGGATCCTGGAAGTGGTCCATCTTCTCCCTCTTCTATCAGCTGGCCCTTGCCTGGATAGCCGCCTTTCTGGTCTACCAGATTGGGATATACATTACCTAAGGAGGTTTTCATGTCCCGCCACCCTCTTCAAGATCCTGCAATACCCCCTGCAAGCTTCCCCGTAAAGCCCGGGCTGATCCATCTCTTTCCCCTCCTCGCTGCGGTTTTTCTCCTTTCCGCACCCCCCATCACTTCCCATCCCCACATGTTTATTGACAGCAGGGTAGAAATAGTGCTGGACCAATCCGGGCTGAAGGGTTTTCAAGTTGAGTGGTTATTCGACCAGTTTTTCACCGCCCAGATCATCCTTGATTACGATCTGGACCAAAGTAAGTCCTTTGATTCATCGGAGGTGAGGGCGATTGAGGCGGGGGCTTTTAGTAATCTGATTAATTACAACTATTTTACCACCCTGGAAGCGGCGGGAAAGCGGAGTGCTATAAGCAGGGTTGAAAACTTTGACGCCTTCCTTCGGGATGAACGGCTGGGATATCACTTCTTTGTCCCCTTCAAGGTGAGCTTGTCAGATAAAAAGGGGAGCCGGATAGATATTCGGCTCTCCATCTTTGACCACACCTTTTTCTGCGACATTGCAGCTACAAAGGAACACCCCGTTCTGGGAAACTCCACAGAATCGATAGCAGTCAGCTGGAACATTGAACGCAACAAAGACGATCCCATCGTCTACGCCCCCCAGACCGGTTTGGCTCGAAGAGAGGGCATTAACTATACCGGTACGGTCTTCCCCGAAGAGATCCACTTCACCCTGGTTCGAAAATAGAGGATAGTGATTCCATGAAGCATCAAGCGCTGCTTCTCCTTCTTTTATTCATGATGATACCAGCTGTAAGCTCCTACGGGCAAAACCCCTTCACCTCCAGCTCCAACTCCGGCTCCGGGGAAAGTGGGGAGAGCGCCGTGGAAGAGGAGGAAAGAACAGATACCTACCGGGTTAACAAGAAGCCCCTCTTCCCGGTTCTCTCCAATCTAAGCACCCGGCTCCGGCTGCTGCAGCGCCGTTTTCACCGGGCTCTTTCAGAAACAATGACGGAACTAAAAAACGATCCAAGCCCCAAACTCTTGATAAGCCTTCTGGCAGCAGCCTTTATGTACGGTTTCGTCCACGCTCTGGGACCGGGACACAGAAAGACGGTCCTTGCCGGGCTCTTTGCCGGAGGACGATACAGATCCAGAGACGCTTTCATTGCCGGTATGGGCTTCGCCCTTCTTCACGGCGGCAGCGCTGTCATCCTCCTGTTAATGATCTACGCCTTCATTGCAGGGCCTCTCTCCAGTGGAATGGAGGCAACTGGAGCTATCCTTGAAAAAGGAAGCTTTTTCATCCTCGCTCTGGTGGGGCTCTGGATGATCATCTCTGCCCTGCGGGAGATAGTTGGAAAGAGAAACAAGAGTAAGCCTGAGAAGAAAGGGAGCTACGCAATCCCCGTGGTAATCGCTGCAGGCCTCGTCCCCTGCCCGGGAGCGGCTCTCATCCTCTCCTTTGCAATTGCCTACCAGGTTATTCCCCTGGGGATTGTAGCGGTAAGCGCCATGTCCATTGGTATGGGTTCAGCCCTTTTTCTGATTGCCGCTGCTACAGGAAAGGCGGGGCGATTGATTGCCGAAATGGGAAGTTCCACGGGAAAAGAAGAGAAGATCGGTCAAGGGCTAGAACTTGCCGGAGGAATCGTAATCACCCTCTTTGCACTCTCCATGTTTCTTACCCTGCTCTAACATGGCCTGGATTGAAAGGGGAGTGACGGAGAAGAGGTCGGCAAACCGGGATTAACCAGCCACCCGCTTTACCGCTGCCATCAGTTTATCGGTAGAGAAGGGTTTTACAATCCAGCCGGTCGCCCCGGCAGCCTTGCCTTCCTCCATTACCGATTTCTGCGACTCCGTAGTAAGAACCAGTATCGGAACGAACCGAAAATCATCCAGTTCCCGAACCTTTTTAATAAAGGTAATACCATCCATATTGGGCATATTTACATCAGTTATAATGAGATCAACCTTTTCCCCTTCCAGCTGGGCAAGACCACTAAACCCGTCTCCCGCTTCCAGCACCTCATATGCATTCTGCTGAAGTACAAAGGTAATACTTTGGCGAATAGCCCGGGAGTCATCAACCACTAGAACTCTCTTTGCCATAAAAACCTGCTCTTTTCAAAAATCTGAATCTAACTATAATAGTATCCCAAGCAAAATGCCAAGGTTATAGAGAAAAAACCCCGGAATTTTCCGAGGTTTTTTAGAGGCGCCTAACAGTGCACAGCAGTAGTTGAAAGCCGCCCTCAAACAACCTCTTCCAGTTCCTGAATAGCCGACATAGTTCTCAGCTTCTCTATAGCCTTGTTTTGAATCTGTCGTACCCTCTCCCGGGTAATCCCCAGGATACTCCCTATCTCTTCCAACGTGAGGGGTGTTCTTTCAGAGAGGCCAAAGCGGAGTTTAATAATAGTCTGCTCCCTTTCGGAAAGCTCTCCCAGTGTTTTCTCAAGCAGGTCCTGCAGCGTAACGTGAAAAACTGCCTCAAAGGGCTCAATATAGTCCTCGCTGAAGACCAGATCAGAAAGACTGGTGATATTTTCATCATCGACAGTAACATCAAGACTTGCAGTTTCTCCTGAGCACTGCAGGATACTCATAATCTTGTCCACCGGCATATTCATATAGGCGGCAATTTCTTCCGGGTTGGGGTCCCGCCCCATCTCCTGGGTAAGGTGCTTCGATACGGAAAAAACCTTCCTGATAACATTGAGCACATGGATAGGGATTCTGATGGTTCTCCCCTTATCTGCCAGGGCCTTAATTACCGATTGCTGTATCCACCAGGTACCGTAGGTGGAAAACTTGCATTTTCTGGTGTAGTCAAACCGATCTACCGCCTCAATTAGACCGATATTTCCCTCATCAATAAGGTCAAGGAAGCTCAAACCACGATGTTGATACTTCTTGGCAATAGAAACAACAAGCCGTAGATTGCTGGTTATCATCCGATCCTTAGCCAACTTCAGAGATGCCTCAAGCTGGGCCTTCTTCAGCAGGTACTCCTGCTTCTCCATGGCTCCTGAAGAGAGCTGCTCATCAAGCACCCCAAGGGCCGCACTTCGTTCCTGAATCTGTTGCCCAATTTCCAACTCCTCTTGCTTTGTAAGAAGAGGATAGGCTGAAATCTGTTTCAGATAGAGACTGAGGGGATCACTCTCATGATAATCCTGCTCCGATTCAATGACTGTTTCGCTGTAGCTTCCGTACTTCATCATATACCCCTTACCAGAGATTGTAGAAGTACTATGCATCACCCGGACGAAGTCAACAATAAGGCGTTTTTGAGACTTTTCATAGGGGATTCCCCTATAGCTGTTAAAAGCGATCTTTCGGAATCACCACAAGTTTGAAATCGACCTTGTCCTCTCCGGAATAGGGGCTTCCATTGACGGTACAGGAGTCGAGGTGCATAGGCAGCCTGAGATAGAGGTTCCCGTCCAAAACAGCTTCTGATGAAAGTCGCAAATCCACCCTGCTGCCATGGAGATGGAACACCTCTACTTCGCTCCCCGGAAAGAGTTGTCCCGTGGATCCGGCAATGGTGATACCCTCATCCTCAACAAAAAGAAAGCAGGCGGAACTGTGGCCTCTCAGCTCCAGATCCCCACCCCGACGAAAGCCGCTCTCCGATTCGGTACTGGTCTCTGGTCCATTATCGATATGCGATCCGTAATGAAGCCCCGGAGGCAGTTCAAACCGGTGATGCCGATCCTCCAGATTGATAAAAGCGTTATAACGAAGCCTTCCTATGGTAAATTCAGCATGGTAGCGCTCACCGAGCCGGTCAACCTTGATAGACTCCTTGCGCCGAAGGGGAAACGCTGATCGAAAAAGGGCAAGCTCTTCACTCCGATACATCCCGGGATCATCACTGGTAAAAAGAAGAGAGCCGAAGATGTTGTTACAGAGAAAAAGAGTAAACTTCTCCTCCTCTTTCAGTTTACAGTTCCAGTCCCGGAGAATATAGACATCTGGATCATTGCCGAAGAAAACCCCGTCAAGACTACGACGGTTGATGCAGTTTCGGATCGAATTGATGGTGGATACCCGCTCCGGATAGGCGATAGCCTTTAATCGGGAATCCTCCCAGGTGAGTCCCACATCACCACCTATCCGGCAATAGTCCACCAGCCCTGCAGCAGAGAGGAGAGGGACACCACAAGCAAGGATTTCTGCATCCCCGGATATCTCCCGGATAAACTCCATCGCCTCCCGCATCGCCCGTCCCCGGGTCACCCCTTCGGGAGCTTCAAGAGCGGCGGCATAGAGAAAATCAAGCTTGAGAAGGCGAAATCCCCACTCTTCCACAAGCTGCTGGAATACCCGTTTCAGATAGGCCCGCAGCTCCGGGTGGCGGTAATTAAGGGCGTAGAAATTGCCGCTCCAATTGAAGGGGTTGTATCCGGCGGCAAGAGGTTCTCCATTTCGCCCCTTTAGAAACCACTCTCGATGCTCCCTGAAAAGATCTGACGCCTCCTCGGCGACAAAAGGGGCAAGCCATAATCCCGGCTCCATTCCAGCATTTCGGATATCCTCCGCCAGAGCTGCCATCCCCCGGGGAAAGGTATCTTTAACGTTTAGCCAATCCCCGACCTTCTGCTGCCATCCATCATCAATCTGAATATAGGTCCCGGGGAGCTCTAGCCGTTTCCAGGATCCAAGCACCCGGAGAACATCCTTCTCACTCACCTTCTCGTAATAGTCATACCAACTGGTCCAGCCAGCTACCGGAGAAGCCTTCCTCCCTCCCTGGGGAAGCGTAAAGAGTGATTCCTCCCCCCAACAGCTGAAAAGATCCTCCTCCGGACCTTCAAGAATCAAAAGGTTCAAGAGATTCTGAACGCCACTTATCGGCTTCTTTGAGAGTTCCGGTTCAAAAACCAGGGTTCCTCCACCTTTCCCAGAACTATTCCCAGAACTATTTCCGGAACCATTTCGGGAACCAGAGGGCTGCCAGCGGATCCGGGAAAAACCCTTCTCTTCCGATAAACCAGCCAGAAGAAGGATGGTATCTCCAAAACGGAGTGCGGCCCAGGAGAAGCCGTGGTATTCCCTCTTACCAAAGGAGGAGCCGGTAAACCAGGCGTCACCGTAACGCTCCAGCAGATATTTTCTGATCCAGGGTCGAAAGAAGCTTCGCAGCCGCTTCGGCAGCTCCTGGGGATCCCGTTCCCGGGTCTCGGTCCAGGACTGGTAACCATTTAAAAGAACCCCATCAGGGCTGCGCCCCTGGGGTTGTAATGAGAGCTGCACCCGGTCAGCCACAGGGAAAAGGCCTTCCCCTCCCGGAGCCGGTTCGGCACTCATGGTTATTCCCACCCCTCCAGGAAGGTCCCGCTTTTCGCTTACCACCCGCACCCCTTCAGCAAAAAGCGTTGAGACCTGGAAGAGCTCAAGATCGTAAGATTCTTCTGCGAGGGTGTAAGAAAAAGCGATATTCCACCTGTAGTTCATTTAGTACCTGGTTCTTTCTTTAATTGGACCAATTCTATCTCCCCCTGATTGAAGGCTTCCTCTATCTGCTTCACCACCCGGGAAATATCCTCCTGGGTTTTATCGGGATCGGCTACACACTGCTCCAGCTCAAGAGCCAGTGCTCCGATCCCTTCGATCCGGAGATTGTTACTGGCTCCTTTCAGGCGGTGAGCTTCACTCTTCAGAAGAGATCGGTCTATCCCTTCCAGGGCATCGTGAAGGGGCTTGGTATAATCCTCTCTTGTAGTAAAAAAGGTATCAAGCAGCATAATGAGGGTATCCCGGTCGAGACGAAGAGCCGCCTCGGCAGCATCAAGGTGAATGATCGATTCCATACTAACAATAGTAGAGTGCTCCATGGGCTGTGTCAATGTGGAGACAGAAATTGAAGCGGCCCCCTTGCAATTCACCCCCTGTATCCCTATCTTTTATGTACATGGAAGCGAAAGAGAGTAAACGAAAAGAGAACAGGCTCAAGGCGGTCTCTGTTGATGATGAAAAGATGAACCTTCTCCTCATCGAGCAGCTGGCGGAAAAGAATAACCTGGAAGTTGTCAGCTTTGATAAGCCTCTCAAGGCTCTGGAATACCTGAAGAGAGAGGATGCGGATCTTCTCTTTGTTGATTATATGATGCCCGAAATGGATGGGGTTTCCCTGATTCAGAAGGTGCGTTTTTTTAAGCGGGAAATCCCTATTGTGATGATCACAGCAGTCACCAGCGACTCGGAGCTGAAATTGAAAGCTCTGCAGGCAGGGGCTACCGATTTTCTCAACAAACCCTTTGATATGGCTGAGTTCTCTGCCCGTATTCAAAACCTCTCTCTCCTTCGCAGAAACCAGCTTTTTTACAAGAAGTGGGCGGAGATGCTCAAGGAGGAAGTCTCCCGGGCTACCAGGGATATTGAGAAACGGGAGTACGAAACCCTCTCCATTCTGGGAGAAGCGGCGGAGTTCCGGGACCCGGAGACGGGTCATCATGTATTCCGGGTAAGCAGCTATTCAAAAATCCTTGCAGAAGCTCTCGGTTTTGATGAGGAACGACAGCAAATTGTTTTCCACTCCGCTCCCCTTCATGATATCGGCAAGATCGGGATTCCCGATTCCATTCTCCTCAAACCGGGCCCCCTGGATAAAGAGGAGTTTGTGATCATGAGAACCCACACCTCTATTGGCTACAACCTGACCAAAAAAAGCAGCAGCCTCTTTCTTCGAACCGGGGCGGAGATTGCAAACAGCCACCATGAGAAATATGACGGCTCCGGTTATCCCGCCGGACTGGCGGGGGAAAACATCCCCATCTATGGAAGGATAGTGGCCGTCGCCGATGTTTTTGATGCCCTCACCAGCAGAAGACCCTATAAAGAGCCCTGGACGTTCGAAGATGCCAGCGCTCTCTTGAAAAAAGAACGGGGCAAACACTTCGATCCCCAGCTGATTGATATCTTCACTGACCGGATTGATGAGTTCCGGGAGATCCACGAAAAGTATCAGGACGATGAAACAGAGGAAGATGTGAAAATAGCAGCTTTAACGTGACCCTGGCGAATCATAATAGCTGCAAGCAAGCTCATTCGCCGCTCCCAGCTATAGTCACGCACCTTTGTTCCCCCCGCCACCCAACTTTCTTCTGACGAAGATCAAAAGAGCCCCGGAAAGGATCATCACTAAACAGAATATCTGTCCAGTGGAAATGTTGAGGGGGGAGAGAAAGAGAGCCTGAGGGCCATCGGGCCCCAAAGCGATAGGAAAGCCGATTCCCGCATCAGGCTCCCGAAAGTACTCAATAAAAAAGCGAACAGTCCCGTAGCCTATCAGGTACACCCCCAGCAGGGTTCCCGCTACCTGCTTCCTCTTGCGGAAAAAGAACCAGATAACCACCCAGAGCAAAACCCCTTCAAAGAGAGCCTCATAGAGCTGGGAGGGGTGCCGGGGTAGGTTCAGCATCTCCCCTTCGGCATAAGTGATTCCAAGCTTATCGGCAATCTCTCTTACCCAGCTGTAACGGGTAGAGAACCGGGGAGCCGCCGGGAAAATCATCCCGATGGAGGCGGTGGTGACCCTACCCCAGAGCTCTCCGTTGATAAAGTTCCCCAACCTTCCGAAGGTGTACCCCAGGGGGATTCCCGCCACTGCCGCATCAGCCACCGCCCAGAAGTTGAGCTTCTCCTTTTTCGTGTAGAGCAGAGCACCAATCGCTCCACCAATAAGGCCGCCGTGGTAACTCATCCCCTGCAGCCCCACCAGGCGCATATTCTCATCGAAGGGCCAGAAGATAAGCCAGGGCTTACGGAGGTAGATTCCGCTGGTATCGTAGACCGTGGCAGCCACAATTCTGGCTCCAATCAAAAGACCGAGGATTGTCCAGAAGAAGATTCCGTTCATTTGATCTTCACTCACCACTATCTCGTTACGCTTTCGCTGATAGTTATAGAGAATCCAGGTGATAGCAAAGGCTACCAGATACATCATCCCATACCAGTGGAAGGGAAGACCCGGGATAATCTGAGGAGAGATCCAGGAAGGATATTGCAGATAGATCATTTCGATTCAGTTTCCTTTTCTTTTTCCTTTTCAATGATATGACCAGTCTCCTGATCAAAGTGCAGGGTAACACCTTTCTTCGGTGTATCGGTACTCCAGTATCGGCCGTGACTCTCTACGCTCACTCCAGGATAGATGGTGCCCCGAACCGTAATAGATGCATCGAAGTGCTGCTCGAACCGTTCCCGGAGGGTAAAGAGCATCAAACCCCGTTTCTCAAGAACCTTCATCATCTTGAGCTTCTCTTTCCGCGCCTTTTCAAGCCCCTCTTTCTGACCATGTTTTTCATATCCTGCCATACTCTGGTCCAGCGCTGCAAGCTTATCCCGGAGCTTTTTCAGTTCCCGCTCTTCCATCTCAATCCGGTCCATCACCAGATAGTCCTGCCCAAAGGAGATCTCGGTACGAACACCTTTGCGGTTCCCGATGTCAGCAGCAATAACTCCCTGCCGGGCCCGAACAACCCCGCCAATCAAACTTCCCTTTTCACCCACCAGCCGAAGTTTCCCGTTACATTTGACCATACTCCGGAGACATCCATTCTTGACCGACACATTCTCCACCGCAAGAACGGTCGCCTGTTCAATAAACATGGTCTCAATGCCGCTTTTTGCCCGAATTACCGCCTTGTTCCCCCCCTTCACCCCCTGGGCGATGGTTACACTCTCCCCGGAAGAGACCAGGGCGGCCTCCACACTGCCGGCAATCTTTACATGCCCCTCGGCGAAGATGGAGAATCCGGCATGAACGCTGCCGCTAATGGCCACCGTGCCGGGGAATTTGATATTCCCCGTGGAGAGGTCCACATCCCCCGAAACAGTGTGCACCTCCAGGATATCCAGCTTCTTGTTTTCAAAGAGAAACTCCCCGGAAACAGCGGCGTAGAGGAGAATCTTATTCTCCTGCTCTTCCCGGCGGATATGCTCTCCAATCTCAAGATCAAGTTGCGGAGTATCCTTGGCGGAGATCACCTTCCCGGTAACATCATAACCATCTTCCACCACAGCATCGTCGGGAATAATCTCTGCCAGGAGTTCTCCCTCCGTAACCGTCACATACCTGTCCTGGTTCCGGTAATCGGCCCGGCCGCTCTTAGTAATGGAAACTCCCTTGCCAGAGGCTCCCTCTACCAGCAATTTCAGCCTGCTTTCGCTGCCGTTTTCCGGTAACTGCCCCCGGGCAATCACGCTGCGGCGCACCGGGCTCCCGGCCCCGGCTATCTCCAGCGCTTCAGCTATTGAATCCTCCCGGATCCCCTTAACAATGCCGGCTTGAGAAATTGCATCATCGACCTGCTCCCGCCGGGCGGGGGCGCCGGTCCCCACCGGAGGTTCAATGGTGAGGTAAGCTTCCATCTTGTCATCCCCAAGCTCCACCACAATTTTCGCATCACCGTGGGGTCGAACCCGGATCGCCTTCCCCTCCTCGTTAGAGAAAACCTCCAGGATCCCCGATGTCTCGGCATAGAAGCGGTCCTTCTCTATCCGGACATGCTCCAGAAGCTCCACATGGGGATCGATTCCCGGAATCCCAGGGATCTGCTTGCCGTAGACATCCTTTCCCGGCTGCCCCTCTGCGGCGGAACTCAATACAGCCACCACCGCACCATCGCTTACCTTTGCCAGTTTCTCTGCAGTAGAAGCGGGATAGCGGGACTCGGAAGCAAGCCCCGAAGGGATCTGCTTTAACGCCTCATATTCGGTCTGTTCAAGAACATCAACGGAACACTCCAGTTCCCGATCCTCTCCCCTGGTGGGAGCTTCGCCCTCTGCCAGAGGATAATCAAGCAGCTCAGTTCCCTTCCCTTTGTAGAACTCCAGAAGGTCCTTCTTGATCTTCTCAAAATCCATTCCGACAAACTTGCTCGCCTTGATCGCCGCCCCCACATCTTTCAGGACCAGGGCTTTTCCCCGGCCGCTCCCTTTCCGAACCGTGAGGGTTCCCTTCAAATTGTCAGAAGATATATCTACTGAGAAAGCTGCATCCCGCTCCCCGGTAAGGGGGATCCGATCCAGAGGCTTGCCGCTCTGTATACTCTTTGCAATGAGCTGATCGACTTCAGAACTGCTCCTGAGTTGTCCGGAACTAAAGCCATGTTCCTCTTCAGCTTTGGCTATAACTGTCTCACCAGAGGGGATGCTTGCATGTTGATCGCCGGGGGTGAAGGTGAAAAGGCAAGTGGCGTTATCCTTTGTAAGGGAGAGTTCCCAGCTGTGGGGACGAAAGTCTAAAATCTCTGCCCAGTTTGCTCCCCGACGGAAAAAGCCAGCCTTTTCGGCCACCATCCCGTTTTTATCCAATTTCACCCCCTTACCTGGATAATATTCCAGCTCTTTAGGGGCAGGAGGAGGGATCGGCTTGCCTTCCACCGAGCGGCCATCCTTTCCCGGCTCGCCTGCCTGCATCTCGGCCAGAGAGCTCCCCTGTTCAATATAGCCGGTGGCCACAACCTTGGGGTTGATGGGAGCCTCCTCTTCACTCTGCCGCTTTTCCCAAGCCTCCACTATCTCCTCTTTGGGGGGCAAGAAAGGGAGTTTCGATTTCTTCATCACCTTTTTTTTAACTTTCACCTTCTCGGTGCGCAGGATAGTGATCCGGGGGGCCGGGGCGTTGGCGAAGACCCGTTGGGCCTCCCTCTCCATCTCTTCAGAGAGGGGAATCTCCACCCATTCCAGATAGTTGGGAACAGGAGCGGTCGGAGCGGTCCCCCGGGCAACCTCCTTGCGGAGAGAGGCTCCCTCGCCAGCTGAATCGGCTTCTTTCAAAAGCTCCGAAATTGCCTCCCTGGAAACTCCTTCGATTATCCCCTTCTCTTCCAGATAATTCTCTATCTTGGGAAGGCTCCAGGTATCCCCCGATTCATTCAGCTGAAGCAGAAGGGATAACGATAAGCCCTGCTCACCCTTCTCTATTCCTATCTTCCCTTTTATCTGCTCCATGGGTCTCCTGCTATCGTAAAGATTCCTACAAGCGGAAGCCTTGTTCGGCTGCCTTCACCAATTTGGCCTTTATAAGCTGGTTTTCTTTTCTCAAGGTGCTGATCTCATACTGCTGACTCCTGATCGTATCGACCAGATCTCCCCGGGTCAGAGCTCCTGAGTTGAGGAGGTTTTCCATATCGTTGACCTTGGACTCGAAATCGATTTCCGCTTCTATCTCAGCTTCCTGATAACTCTGTTCAAGGTCCTCCAGCTCAAGGGGGCTGCTTCCCTCATAATGGCGCTGAATCAGCTTATCCGCCAGCCGATAAATCCCCTGACTTAAGACTGACTGGGGTTTATAGGCGATAATGGGGATTCTGCTCGAAAGAGCCACCTCTTGAAGATGATCAAAGTAGAGCACTCCCAGATGCTCCATATCCACATCCAGGTACTCCTTGCAGGAACGGCGTATTCTAGCAGCTTTCTTACTCTCCTCTGGATCTTCCAGCATATTTAACACCAGAAGAGGATGGAAATTGGCCATGCTTTTCGAGAAAACAGCGTAGCTTTCCGGATCTTCCCGGCTGATCCGGTCAAGAAGTTTCGGAATATAGACCTTTTGCAGGGATGTTCCCTCCCGTCTTAGGTTATCAATATACTCACCGGCGGGGCTGTTTTTTTTAAAAGCGTTGCTCATCAAGCGGAACACCGCATTTTTTAAGAAAAGATAGGCGTTCAGGGTTGCTGTCAGGGTTGTGGAGCTGACAATAATTCCCACCGAACTGGAAAGAAAAAAATCGAGGGTGTTATAGCTGGTTCCCGCTCCAAGGTCGACAATCAGGTAATCCGCCTCCAGGGAGCGCAGTTTTCGAATCAGTTTTGCTTTTTGGGCACTTTTCAGGTTGGCCATTCCCGGGATTTCTGCATCCCCGGGAATAAAGAAGAGATTATCATACTCGGTGGGAAGAATAATTGATTCAAAATCGATATCGGAATTGGTAAGGAAGGTCCCTATCCCTTGCTTCACCCCCCGGACTCCAAGGATGAGGTGGAGGTTGGAAGCACCAAGGTCAAGATCCGCAAGGACCACCCGTTTACCCGCCTGAGCAAGAGCGATCGCAATATTTGCTGAGACCAGGGATTTGCCTACTCCCCCTTTCCCACTGGCAATCGGCATAACCTGCATCTACTCCTCCTCAAGTGTGGTCATCGTAATTTCAGGGGATTCCCGGTCAGGAACACTCCGCTTGCTTCCTCTCCACTTGCTCTCCTTCAATAATAACAAAAAGAGGATGCAAAGCAAATCAAGCAAGGAAACAATGACAATAATCGGCCGCCAGGGGGCCAGAAGCCAGGGGCCTTCTGCTGAAAGAAGCATCCCCGAATAGGCTGTAAGAAGCAGCAGCCCGGGGATTATCGCCAACGCTTTCCCGAGAGCAGCAAAGAGATGCAGCTGCCGGTGGTCCCCATGTTCCGAACCGGAAAAGAGAATAACTGCTTCCGCAGCGGCTATAACCAGGCTTCCGGAGAAAAGCCACCCCAACATCAAAGTCTCTTCGGTTCTAAATACCGGATTCAGGAGGGCGTTGAAAAGGAAAAAGAGCCCCGCAGCCCGCACAAGCTCCCAAAGAAGGGCAATAAAAAGGAAAATTCGCTTAATCATGGAAAAAGTGTACGCCTTTGCCGGAGGGCCCGTCAATAAGGGAATATAGAGCTTGACAATTTTGCATGATCCTAGAGAATAGCAGGAAGAGGTATAGAACTATGAAACAGATAAAATCCAGGGTGATCTGGTTGCTTGTCTCAATTCTGACAATCAGCTTCTCCCTTTTTCTCATGATTACCCCCAGCCTGTCGGCCCAGAGCAACGGGAGTTCGGTGGAGGTGCAGAACTACCTGGCCCGGTTTCAGTACATCTTTCAGTATGTACTCCAGGCCTATGTGGATGAGATAGATCCCCAACAACTCTACGAGGGCGCTTTGAACGGGATGTTTGAAACCTTGGATGACCCCTACTCCTACTACCTCTCGGAAGAGGATCTGAAGGATATGAGCGATACAACCGTCGGACGGTACGGGGGAGTAGGTCTCTATATTTCCCGCCCCGTTCCTCCGGAAGATGAAGAAGAGGCAGAAGATATTGAGGAGAGCGACACAAACCGGCTGCCGCAACCGCTCCTTGATGCCACCGGGAAGAAGAGCCTCCCCTATATACGGGTGGTAGCCCCAATCGAGGACACCCCGGCTTACAGAAAAGGAATTCATGCAGGGGATTACATAATTGCCATTGAAGGGCAGAGTACCAAAAGCATGACCACCGACGATGCGGCAGATATTCTCAGGGGGATCCCCGGTACAGATGTGACAGTTACCATCCTGAGGGGGAAAAACATCACCTTTGATGTCACCTTGAGCAGGGCCAATATTGAAATTCCTACCGTTAAAGAGGCGGTCATTCCCGACAGGATCGGCTATATCAGGATCATCCAGTTCACCCCCTACACCGAGCCGAGGGTTCGGGAGGCTATTGAGAACTTCCGGACCCAGGGTTATGACGCCCTGGTGATTGATGTTCGGGGAAATCCCGGGGGGCTCCTCAATTCGGTGGTGGATACAATGGACCTCTTTCTCTCCTCGGGAACCATCGTCAGTACCAGAAGCAGGATTACCGAGGAAAACGATGTGTTTACCGCAGAGCGCTCGGTTCTGGTAGATGAGGATATACCTATAGTGGTTCTAATCGATGAAGGATCCGCCTCCGCCTCGGAAATCCTTGCCGGAGCCTTCAAAGATACCGGTAGGGGGTATCTGATCGGAGAGACCAGTTTTGGTAAGGGGCTGGTTCAGAAGGTGATTCCCCTCGGCAGAGAGGGTTTTAAGCTCACCATAAGCCGTTATTACACCCCTGCGGGCATAAATATCAACGAAACAGGGATAGATCCAAACCTGACGATTGAAGAACCGGAACTGAACGATGAAGAGAACGATTCCCTGAAAAAGCTCTTTGAGGAGCGGCTGATTGAAGCGTTTGTCAACACCAATTCCAAACCCAGCGAAGCTGAACAGAAACTCTTTGTCCGGAGACTGCAGAGAGAGGAGGGGATTGCCCTGGAGTTCGATATGCTCATGCGGCTGGTCCGGAACGAGGTGTTCCGCCGAATGGATGTACCACCGGTTTACGATCTTGAGTACGATCCGGCCTTAAAGAGGGGGGTGGAGATGCTAAAGAGGGGTGAAATCCCCACAGGACAGTAAGTGAAAAGTACATAATGCGGGTCTATCTGCTCTCCCG
>CAYMWV010000043.1:11096-21420 GCA_964394395.1 uncultured Sediminispirochaeta sp. | reverse complement strand
CGGTTTAGACAGCCTCGATTCAGTGGGATTAATGTTGCGGGACGGCCTGAATTCGCAGGGGGTATATCTAATCGCAGATAGAATGGATTTGAGACGGGAACTGGATAAGCAATGCCGTAGAATCGGGATTCCCTTTTCGGTGATAAACCTGGTGCTGATGCCAATACTCTACCTGACAGATTTCTTCCTTTTTGATCTGAAGTGGACCCTGGTTTGGCGGGCGATCCCCTTTGTGGCATCCCTGCTCTTTGTGCTTGTTTATAGTAAAAAAGGATTTCCGGGGCTAAGAAAACCGGAGTTAAGAAATCCGGTCCTAAGAAACATTTCTTTCCCTCCCGGGCACATCACCGGGGTCTACTCCTTGCTCCTTTTATCACTGATTATCATGGCCTTTGGGCTTGATGTCCAAGGTACCTATCTTGGCGCATCGGTTCCTGTTCCAGAGGTCTCCTCATTAAACTATATTGTTATCACTCTGATTGTGGTACACCTCTTTGCCGCAGGAGCGATCGCTCTTTTCCCTTTTTTTACCGGTATTCCCTTTCTTGCTTATCTGCTTGCTATCTCCATCCTGGGTGGGGATCGGGGTACTCTCTTTGCCCAGGGGGTAAATATTGCTGTTTTTTGTCTCATCCTTTCCTTGCTGTCCCTTCTTCGCTATCGGCTTATCCATCGGGAATATCTGTTTCGAAAGAACGAAGCGACCAGAACACAAGCCCTTGTGGAGGAGAAGCGGCGCTTCGAATCCCTTTTCCAGCTTGCTCCGGATGCTATCTTTCTGGAAGCTCATGACGGTGCCATTCTGGACTGCAACAGGAAGGCCGAGGAGCTTACCGGTTACACCCGGGAAGAGCTTTTGTCGATGAATGCCCGGGACCTTGTTCCCCAGGGGGAGGAGCCCTTTCTTCCTGAGGATGGGGGAACCGATAATGGACCAGAGAGCCTCCCTTCCAAAGTGATGCATAACGTGAAAAAGGATGGATCTTACGTTCCCGTAGAGGTAAACAGCAAAAATCTTGGTCCAGAGGGGGAAAATCGGCTTATTGTTGTGCTTCGGGATATTTCCGAACGCATCCAAAAGGATGTTCAGATCCGTACCCTGTCGACGGCGGTTGAGCATAGCCCCTCTTCTATTGTAATTACCGATCCCGATGGAACCATCACCTACGTAAATTCGAAGTTTACCGAAGTTACCGGATATGACTACCCGGAGGTTTTGGGGAAAAATCCAAAAATTCTTAAATCGGGCAGGCAGGACCGGGAGTTCTACCATGAACTTTGGAGGACCATTCTGGGGGGCAAGGAATGGAGGGGGGAGTTCTATAATCTTACAAAGGGGGGTAGAGGATATTGGGAGTCAGCGGCGATTGCCCCAGTATTCTCCGAAGAGGGAGGAATCCGCTCCTTCGTTGCGGTTAAAGAGGATATCACCGAGGATAAGAAGCGTAAAGAAGAGTTGCTTCAACTTGCTATGTACGATTCTTTGACTGGCCTGGCAAACAGGACCCTTTTCCTGCAGACTCTCTCCCAGAGTCTTGCCCGGGCAAAGCGGTTTAAGGAACCCCTGGCGCTTCTCTATATCGATCTTGATCTGTTTAAACCAATTAACGACAGCTATGGGCATGAAGCGGGGGACCAGGTTCTGAAGGAGACGGGTAAACGGTTGAAAGGTGTAATCCGGGAGATGGACCTTGCTGCCAGACTTGGGGGGGATGAGTTTGCCGTTATTCTCCATGGACCTGAGGTCAAAAAAGCTGCAAAGTTGACTGAAGCAAGATTGTTTGAAGCGATTACAGCTCCAATCAAGCTGAAACAGACCACCGTTGTCGTCGGCGCAAGTATTGGTCTTGCTTGTTTCCCGGAAGATGGATCAGCTCCGGATGAGCTTCTTAAACACGCCGATCAGGCGATGTATACGGACAAAGCTGGTAAAGTAAAACGGGGAATACCGGGAATGTGTTCTTCATGAGCCCGCCATTTTCGGTTGAGCAGTCGCCCCTCAGGTGGAAAAGCGCTCGATCTTTTCGTCGAGCAGATTCTACAAGCTTACCCCAGCATGTATTTGATATCAGCCCCGTAGGTGGGGTATGCCCAGGGAAGCTCCTTGATCTCCCGGATAGTCATCTTGTTCTTGATAGCCAGAGCAAAGAGGTTGATCATCTCTCCCGCATGAGGGGCTGCCAGATGGGCACCAAGGATAGTCTCGGTTTCTGTATCGATAATGATCTTGTAGCCCATGTGGGCCTCATTCAGCCGGCGGTAGTTTGGCCAGCCAGCCCCTGATCCGGTGGAAATCCGCACCCCTTCCCGTTTTTTCGCACTCTCCTCATCCATACCGACTGCGGCAAGCTGGGGCCAGGTAAAGACCACTGTGGGAAGTACCTCCGGGGAGTGGCTGGCACTGCCAGGTTTAATGATGTTTCGGGCTGCTGTACGGGCCTGGGCGTCACTGATCGGGGATAGCTGGATCCCCTCCACGCAGTCCCCGACGGCGTAGATATGGCTGGCGCTGCTCTGCATATGAGCGTCTACCCGGATACCCCCCCTGGAGAAATCGACCCCTGCGGCTTCCAAGCCCAGGTTTTCCACATTGGCTGACCGGCCGATGGCCCCAATAACGGTATCGGTCACCATTTCCGAACCATCATCCATGGTTATTAACAATGCTCCCTCACTGTTTTTTTCAATTCTCTCTGGATTGGAGCCGGTGCGGATCTCTATTCCCAGGTTGGAGAGGGATTTACAAAGAATTTCCGTCATATCGTGGTCAAAGCGGTCAAGTATCCGCTCTCCCCTCTGCAGGATGGTAACCGAAGTTCCCATGGCAACAGCGACGGTTGAAAACTCCAGGGAGATGTATCCTCCCCCAATGAAGGTGATGCTCTTGGGCATCTCCTCCAGGGTGAGAAAGTCGTCGCTGGTAAGGGCAAGGTCGGCTCCGGGAATGGGAAGATCCCTTGGTCTGGCCCCGGTAGCGATGATGAACTTGCCTGCTTTAATGGTCTCATCACCACACTGTACGGTATCAGGGGATATAAATTCACAGTGCCCCTGGAAGCAGTCAATCCCCATCTCTTCCAGCCCCTTTTTAGTCCCCTCCGGGACCGGGTCGGTAAAGCCGTGAAGGGATTGCTGCATGATGCTCCAATCCAGTACCGGCTGGCTGGTAAAGCCCCGGGCGGTTAGTCCCCGTCCCTCCAGGACCCCATGGGCCGGGATAAGCAGGTATTTCTTGGGCTGGCATCCCCGGAGGGCACAGGTCCCCCCATAGGGGCGCTCATCTGCTATGCCGATCGAATAACCCTTTCCTGCAAGTTCGGAAGCTGCGGTCTCTCCGGCAGTTCCCGTACCGATGATAAAAATGTCGTAGTTGTTCATAGCCCTATTATAGACAAAGAGAAACCGAAATGAAAGGAAGGGAGCTTAAAAAGGAGCAGAAGCAGCGTGTGCTGTCACTTTTCCAGATGTGACAGGGTAAGCGCTTCAGGTCCCAGCCATTTCGGCGCTGTTTTTGTCCTGTCTGCCCTCTTTAAGAGATCCAGAAAAGTGGTTTTCTCCAGGGATTGGTAAAAAGCTTCCACCGCCTCGTCCAGCACATGCATTAATCCACAGTGGGGGTAACGGTCACACTCCCTTTCGAGGTGGAGGCAGGAGTAGACCGATTCGGGACGGTCAAAGAGTTTGACCACATCGGTGAAAGTGATCGCATCCGGCGCTTTTGACAAGCGGTATCCGCCCCCGGGGCCGGTTACCGCGTTCACTATTCCCTTTCCGGACATTGTCTGCATAACCTTGGCCAGATAATCCGACGATACCCCCTGGTGCTCCGCCAGGGTGGCAAGGGGAACGGCCCGCTCATTGTGAAGGATCAGGTATAAAATGGTGTGGATCGCATATTCAGCTTTTCGGGATATTCGCATCGATTACCTCTATTATTACCAATATGAAGCTAATGTGAGGGAAAAGCAAGGGTCTTGGGATATTTTGGTAAATGAATAACCATAAATCTTGCACATCTGTCCAATTCGCTTTATTGTAAAAGAAAACCACCGACAGCAGCCTCTGGCCGCTGTTAGCCCCCTTCCAGGGGGCTAAGTAAAACGAGCGGTTTTACCGGTGGTCATTTATTCCGTGCATAGAAGAAGACAATCAACAGCGGGGTATACAGTGAAGCAGTACCTGATTTTTCTTGGCCGGGAGCTCATCTCTCCCATTAATTACATCCTTGCCTTGGGGGTGGGGATCTTTATCCAGCTGCTGCAGGGATCGCCCCTCTTTTCTTCTCTTGTTCCCTTCCTGGTGCCTGTGGGGGTGCAGGCCTTCTCAAAATCGGTGCTTCGTTATACAAACCGTTTTGGTAATATGCTTCTCAGCTTGCCGGGAAAGCGGGAAGACCCGGTGTTTATCATGGCTGGCGACGGCACCATCGTCGCTTCAACAGGAAAGACGGAGCAACTCTTCACAGAGCGGGAGGTGGGTTCGCTTTTTGATCTCCTTGGAAAAACGGAGGGCGAATCAGTTCTTTCTACCATCTCCGGGACTGAAGAGAACGCCTTCCCCCTGAAACTTGAGCGGTACAGCCCCCTTTTGGAAAGCTGGTACCGGCTGGTGATCAATACCGATGGGAGTGGGAGTAAGCTCCTGGTATGGCTCGATGATATCTCCGGCAGAAAACGGGCCTACGGGGCTCTCACCTCCCTTCACGGATTCACCGATGCGGTACTCAGGAACCTGGAGGATGTGGCAGAAGAGGGATCGGCATTTCAGGGGATCGCTTCCCTGGCCCTCGATTTTGGGTTTCAGGGGGTATTGATCGCAAAGGTTTCTGAAAAATCCGGGAATCTGCTTGAGGGCCATGTTTATCGAAATGATAATGATGAGATTGTCCACTCCGGGCTGCTTACTATCCATCGGGAGGCCGATGCTCCTGTGTGGCGAAGCCGGGAGAGCGGAAAGGTTACCTACGACCAGCTCCTTCCCGGGGAAAGTGAAGAGGCTTTCTTTATGCGTTATCCCTTTGATAAGCAGGTAGCCGCCTTTATTGGAGAACCTATCCGGAGTTTTATCAACTATCATGAGGGTGAGGTCAGTATCATCGCTTTTAACCTGGACCACAGGATAGAGAGCGAGGATATCCTCGCACTGGAGATCGTTGTAAACAGCGCCCGGTCAGTTTCCAGCCTGGTTGATCTTGCCCGGGTGAATGATAAGAAGTTCTACCAGGGGGTGACCGGCCTCTGTTCTGCGGCAGAGTATAGCGATGAGATAACCGGGCTACATATCTATCGGGTCAACGAGTACTCCCGCTTTCTCGCAGAGAAGGTGGGGATGGATCAGAAGGAGCAGAAATGGATCGGTATGGTTGCCTCCATGCACGACATTGGAAAGGTGGCCATTCCCCATCTGATCAAACTTGACAGGGCTTTTACTCCGGAAGAGCGGTATGAAATGGAGATGCATGTAATCTACGGTGCCCAGATCATCGGCCGGATGATGAACTGCTGTGACGATGCCGATCCCCGGCTCGATATGGCCCGGGAGATTGCCCTCTATCACCACCAGCGGTGGGATGGGCAGGGCTATCCCGGTCTCTATGCAGAGAATGGGGGATATACCGATCTGGAGAGCCGAAATTACCGGGACTATCTGCAGCTTCGCCCCGCCAAAGGAGATGAGATCCCCCTTACCGCCCGGATTGTTTCTCTGGCCGACACCTACGACGCCCTGCGATCACCTCGGCAGTATAAACCGGCCATGCCCCACGAGAAGGCGTGCACCATTATCCGTCTGGATGACCGCTCCGGAGCGAGAGGTGTGGAGCGCTTCGGTGAGGATCTGATGGAGCTCTTTGAAGAGCACCACCGGGTATTTGCGGAGATCTTCGAATCGATGCAGGACGTGTAATGAGACGTGTAGTATATTGAGGCCAGAAGGGGCAGCCCTGTTTTCTTCTTTCTAAGCTCTCTGCCTCCCTTGTGAAGTATCCTCACCTCCGGGTATAGTCGGACCATGGGATTTATTGGTGTTCAACAACTTGGCATCTCCTTTGGCGGGCCGCCCCTGATCGACGGGATTGATCTGCACATTGAAGAGGGGGACCGGCTCTGCCTTTTGGGGCGAAACGGGGCGGGTAAATCCACCCTTTTAAAGGTGATGGCGGGGCTGATCCCTCCCGATTCCGGAGAGGTGGTGAGGCAGAAGGGGAGCAGAGCCGCCTACCTGGGGCAGGAGTTTCCCCATGACCCTTCCGGATCAGCCCTGGATCTTGCCCTCTCTCTTTTCCCTTCCATAACTGCTACCGGGGGTGGATCGGCCGGGACTGGACGGGAGGATCAGATCCTGCGAATCAGACAGATGTTCAGCCGCTTCTCGGTTGATGAAGATCAGCCGGCCGAATTGATTTCCGGAGGAGAACTGCGGCGCACCCTCCTCTCCGCCGTGCTTGCTACCGATGCGGAGCTTCTCCTTCTGGATGAGCCGACCAACCACCTGGACATCGATACTATCCTGCTGCTGGAAGAGTACCTTGCCAGGCGGATAAAAAGCATGATCTTTGTTACCCACGACCGGAGTTTTGCCCGGAACCTGGCAAACCGGGTGGCGGAGATCGACCGGGGGAAGCTCTACAGTTTTAAAACCGGTTATGACGATTTTATCGCCCGCCGGGATGAACTACTCGAATCCGAGGCAAAGGCCCGGGAGAGCTTCGACAAGAAGCTGGCTGAAGAGGAGGCGTGGCTTCGCCGGGGGGTCAAGGCGCGGAGAACCCGTAACGAGGGGCGGGTCCGGGATCTTGAGGCGATGCGGGACCGCTACCGGCAGCGGAGAGAACGGCTGGGCAGTGCCAGTCTGGTGATTAATGAGGCGGAAAGGACCGGGAAGCTGGTAATAGAAACAAAGGGGCTCACTTTTTCTTATGGCCCCTCCTCCGGTACAGCCTCCAGCTCTGCCTCGAGCACCGCCTCCACCCCCTCCTCCGAGGCCGGGAAAGCTCCTTCAATCGGGTCTGAATTGAAGGATACTGTTTCAGAGCAGCCAGGATCAAAGATTGTTGACGATTTTACCACCATGATTATGCGGGGGGACCGGGTGGGGATTGTGGGACCGAATGGTTCGGGAAAGAGCACCCTGCTGCGATTGCTGACCGGTGAACTAAGCCCGGTTTCCGGGACGGTTCGTCATGGAACCAATCTGCAACCCCTCTACCTTGATCAGATGCGCAGCGAACTGGACCCGGATAAAACGGTGGCGGAAAATGTTACTTCCTACGATACCGTGCAGCTCAATGGCAGGAAGAAACATATCATTGCCTATCTGGAGGAGTTCCTGTTTTCGGCTGACAGGGTAAAGAGTCCCGTGGCTCACCTCTCCGGGGGAGAGCGGAACAGGCTGCTTTTAGCTAAACTCTTTTCCCGCCCCTCCAACATGCTCATCCTGGATGAACCCACCAACGACCTGGATGTGGAAACCCTGGAGCTGCTGGAAGAGCTGTTGCAGGAGTATGACGGGACCATTCTCCTGGTGAGTCACGACCGGACCTTTCTCGATAATGTGGTAAGCGACTGTTTTGTCCTTACCGGCGGCGGCAGGATCCTTGAGTTTGCCGGGGGCTACTCCGATTGGCATGGATCGGAGGCGAAGCGGAATCTGGAGGAGAAAGATGCTAAAGAGGCCAGGGTCGGCAAGAGCGGGGGTTCCGGCTTTGGGAGCTCGAATAGCGGGGGTTCCGATCGAAATGCTACTGCAGGGGGCGGGAAGGCCAAAAGTGATCGTCCACAGAAGCTCACCTTCAATGAGAAGCGGGAGCTCGAAGCTCTCCCGGAGGCAATCTCCCGCCTGGAAGAGGAGAAAGAGAAGCTGCACGCATCCCTGGCAGATCCCGATCTCTATCGAACCGGTGATGGGGACCCGGGGGCCCTGACCCGACGGCTCGAGGAGCTGGAAGAGGAACTGGAGAGTGCCTATTCCCGCTGGGAAGCTCTGGAGAAGATCGCAGAGAACGGAAAAGGATGATATACTGTAGCGATGAGTGATTCAATGATGAACATGATGCAGCGGATGGAAGAGATTCGAAGCCGCATTGACGAAATCCGGAGCCTGGGAAAGAAGAAGGGGCTTACTGCTGCCAATGCCTCTTCCGCAGGGGGCGGTGTGGCCGGTGTCGAAGGCTCTACGAATAGCTCAGCTGCTTCTTCCCCTGAAGCTGCCGAGTTTGCCCTGCTTTTACAGGAGGCGGCGGGCCTTTTAGAGGGGCAGAGTGATGAAGATGGGAGCAGTGTTTCCCAGTCCCTGCTCGGCCCCCTCCTGGGTCTGGAGGATGATGATGCGTTATCCGGTATGGGGTTAACCGGCATCGATTCGGTACAAGCCCTGCTTAACAAAACCGGTGCAGTCGCACCAGCGGGAAAACTTGATGAAGGGCTCTTATCCAGAGCACTGGAAGCTTACAAGAAACAGAATGAATGATGGACCCTTCAGGGCCTTTCCCGCTCTCCCTTCCAGTTGTTGATTCCACCGTAGTCTACCACATCAGTAAAACCGGCATCTTCGAGAATCTTGGCAGCGGTGGCGGAACGGTTACCGCTGCGGCAGTAGAGGTAGATCCGCTTATCGGGATCAAGCTCGGAGCTTCGCTCTTGTAGCTCATTCACCGGGATGTTCTTTGCCGTCGGAATGTAGCCTGATTCATATTCGCCAGGGGTTCTTACATCGATCAGCTCATAGTCATCCTGCATCTCCCGGATCACCTCTTCCAAACCGGGCAGTCCGCTTTCGAGAATGCGGTTATCTTCTTTCTCTCCTCCGGCGAAGAGGGTACCGGCGATAACGATCAGGATTGTAGCAAAGGTTACTGGTTTAATCAGGTTTAACATAAAAATCCTCCTGTTACGTAAGATACTCTTGCTGGGGGGAGAAGTGAAGGGAGACAACCCTGTTCCCCCTGGGGAAGATCATTGTCGATAACAAGTGTAACCTACTTTTCGCTATTGTTTACGAGTCCAGATAGGGAGACCGCACCCGTGCTCAGCCCCAGCTATTTCTCAAGTCGGCTTTCGGGGGCAAACCTGAGCCGGTCTGCGCCGACTTTCTTTTTGAGCTTCTTTATATCTAACCCCTTGTCGTGACCCATAAACACCAGGAAATGACGCTTTCCCTTTTTGTTCTCATTGAGAGTTTGGAGCGCATTGAGAGTGTGGAGAGGGAAATGAGTTGACAGCACATAGAGACTGCCCTGACAATAGAAGAGATCCGCCGGAAGTGGATAAAGAGGAGGGAGTATGGCGCATCGCACATTAAAGAGCAGCTATTCGAGTTTCAGTGAGAGGTTGAACCGCTTCCCCCAGGGAGCGCCGCCTTCCGAGCTGCTGTTCAAGATTCTGAAAGTCCTGATCTCCGAGAAGGAAGCAGACCTGCTCTCAACCCTTCCGATTAAACCCTTTACTGCAGCGAAAGCAGCTTCGATCTGGAAGATGAGCGAGGCGGAGGCCCGGAAGGTGCTGGATGAGCTCACCTCCCGGGCGGTGCTGGTGGATATCGAGCAGCGCAATGAAGTAAAGTACACCCTGCCGCCTCCCATGGCCGGTTTCTTCGAGTTCTCGATGATGCGCTACCGAAAGGATATCGATCAGAAAGAGCTGGCCGGCCTTTTCTACCAGTACATGAATGTGGAGGAGGATTTTATCCGTGAGCTTTTCACCAACGGTGAGACCCAGCTTGGGCGCACTTTTGTGCATGAGCCGGCAATCAGTGCGGATGATTCACTGCACGTCCTCGACTACGAGCGGGCCTCTGAAGTGATAAAGACGGCCTCACATATGGGAGTGGGAGTCTGTTACTGCCGCCACAAGATGGCGCATATGGACCGGGCATGCGACGCTCCGATGGATATCTGTATGACCTTCAACACCTCGGCCGCCTCCCTTATAAAAAGCGGCTACGCCCGCCAGGTGGATGTGGCTGAAGGGCTCGACCTCCTTCAGAAGGCTTACGAAAACAATCTGGTACAGTTCGGTGAGAATGTGCAGGAGCGGGTCAACTTCATCTGCAACTGCTGCGGCTGCTGCTGCGAGGCGATGATCGCTCAGCGAAAGTTTTCCGCCCTCAACCCCATTCACACCACCAACTTTCTTCCCAAACTTGATGCCGCCGGCTGCACCGGCTGCGGCAGGTGTGTCTCCGCTTGTCCGGTGGAGGCTATGAGCCTGATCTCCGCCAATGACCCCCACAAGCCGAAGCGCAAGCTCGCAGAGCTCAAGAGCGATATCTGTCTTGGCTGTGGTGTCTGTACCCGGGTATGTCCGGAAGGGGCGATAGAGCTGGTGCG
>CAYMWV010000043.1:0-10996 GCA_964394395.1 uncultured Sediminispirochaeta sp. | reverse complement strand
CACCGTGATTACAATTGGATAAACTGTACTCTGTTGCCCCTCTCTTTCAGGAACTTCTGTAAAGCTGCAGCTTCCGGATATGGGAAGCGCTTTCCTTTGCACCTGGATCTTAGTAGTTTAAAAGGTGAAGGAGAACATATGGAATATCGTAATTTAGGAAGATCGGGACTGAAAGTATCAGCCCTCTCATACGGCTCATGGGTCACCTTTGGGTCCCAGGTTGATGTAGATGCTGCTGCGGAGATGATGAAGATCGCCTATGAGGCAGGAGTAAACTTCTTTGACAACGCTGAAGCCTATGCTGGAGGAGAATCCGAAATAATCATGGGCAAGGCACTGAAGAAACTTGGGTGGAAACGGAGCGATCTGGTCCTCTCCACGAAAATTTTCTGGGGCGGCAAGGGACCCAACGACAGCGGTCTTAGTCGCAAGCATATCCTCGAAGGTACAAAGGCAGCTCTGGATCGGCTTCAGCTGGACTACGTTGACCTGGTATTCTGCCACCGTCCCGACTACGAAACCCCCATCGAAGAGACGGTCCGGGCCATGTCTTATCTGGTTGATAGGGGCTACGCTCTCTACTGGGGAACCAGCGAATGGAGCGCCCGGGAGATCACCAAGGCCATTGAGCTTGCCGAACGTCTCCGTCTTGTTCCACCTTCCATGGAACAGCCTCAGTATAACCTGCTCGACCGGAGCCGCTTCGAGGTTGAATACAAGCCTCTCTTTGAGGAGTACGGTATCGGGAGTACTACCTGGAGCCCCCTCTCCTCCGGCGTCCTGACTGGAAAATATGGTGAGGGGATAAAAGAGGGACGCCTCTTGTTGCCTGGCTACGAATGGTTGAAAGAACGATACGAGAGTGAGGAAGGGAAAAAGCGGATTGAGACTGTGGAACGGCTGCGGCCCATTGCAGAAGAGCTGGGAATCAACCTTGCACAGATGTCTCTTGCCTGGGTAACAAAAAATCCCAATGTCAGTACCGTTATTACCGGTGCATCAAAACCGGAGCAGGTGGAGCAGAACATGAAGGCTCTGGAAGTCGCAAAACTGCTGACCCCGGAAATTATGGAGAAGATTGATGAGGTCGCAGGAACAAAGCCGGAGCAGCCCCGGAACTGGCGCTAAAGGAGTCTATTCGCCGGAGCTCCTCAGGAGCTTCAGCGGATAGTCAATTAAGCTGCTGCTCCTGATATGGAGCAGGACAAGCTGTGGAGAGGAATAATGAATAGCTTCGGGTACAGTATAATCTGGTAAGGAGGCGTGTGTATGGCGGAAAAAAGGGTAGTTGAAATCTTAAAGAAAGCAATTATCATTGAACGGCAGGGTATGGTTTTCTACAGTCAGGTGGCGGAACAGACAAAAAGTGAGGCGGTGAAAAATATTTTCTCCATCATGGCGGAGGAAGAGAAAAAACATATGGAGACTCTGACTGCTCAGTATCGGAGTTATGAGAAAGATGGGGGGTTCTCATCGGAGATAGCTCTCGGTTCCCCCAATGATTTCTCGGACAAGATACTTTCGCAGAAGATCAGGGAAGAGATACATGCGGCGACGTATGAGGCTGCCTCTATCTCTGCCGCTATCGCCATGGAAAAAGAGGCGGTAGATCTCTATTCCAGAAGGGCCGATGAGGCTGAGGACCCGGAGGAGAAGAAGTTATATCGGGAGCTGTCCATGTGGGAGAAAACCCATGCCGGGTTTCTTGGCGATATCTACAGCGATCTTATAGAAGATTCCTGGTACGACGCAGATTTCTGGCCCTTTTAAGAGCAATGTTCCAACGTTTCCCCTATCTGTTGGATAGGGGCAGAGAAATCGTGACCCCTATTCGATTTCCAGACTGCCTATGTAGCGTTCAAGGTCGTCCTGTCGATGGCCACAAGCTTATCCTCCTGGTCGGTAAGGGTGCTTATATAGCGACGGTAGAGGGCCGAATCGTGATCCAGTTCACCCATGTTGGCTCGTATCCGTTCCTGCCCCCGGTGGATATCCCTTATTTCCGTTTCCAGCCGTTCCCGCTCCCTCCTCGCTTCAGTAACAGCAGCAGAAAGCTCCTGCACCCGCCACAGCGCCGCTTTTACCCTGGGGCTCAGCTCCTGCTGACGGAGGTAGAACTGAATGGCATCCCCTCCCATGCTGCGCAGAGCGACAGACTGCTCCACGCTCCGCTCTTCAACAACCCTCAGTATTCTGCGGCTTCCGGAAGGGGGAAGGGTAAGGGTGAATTGGTACGAATTGTCATTAATTTCATCTGCAGCGGCGGGCTTCTTGAGGTCCCAGCCGCTTGTCCGGGGATGGATGATTAGTAGTTATTTCGGATCATTGGAGGTGGTAAGGGCGGTGTAGCTGCGGCTCTTACGCAGCAGCCGGATAGTGATAAGGGAGCCGCGATATATTCGAATCCTGCTTATCTCTTCGGGGGACCGGCTCTTCTTCGGAGATGACTGAGGTATCAAGATCCATTGAAAAGCTGAGAAGCCTTTTACCGGAGGGGCGGATATCGTCGATCAGGGCCTCCCCGGCGTAGCTCCCCTCCTCGAAAACGGTAATGGGTCCCCCCATAAGATGGAGCCCCGTGCTGTTCTCCAGCCGGATCACCATTTGACACTGCTTTCCCAGGTGGAACTGGAAGAGTATCTGTCAGACAGGCTGAGCAGAAAAGTGGATATTGTCCTAGGCCCTAATATTAAACCCCTTATAAAAGAGGGTGTCTACCAGGATGTGCTCTTACCCTACTTTAGAGCCTCTCCACTGGCTACCAGTATTCTTCACCGGCATCCCACCTACAAGCTTCGGGAAACAGGCTGATACCAGCTTAGAGACACATCGTCATATAGACCGGAAGATGGAGTACTTCATCCTTACGTATAAGATCTTTGGTATGGAGCAGGTACCTCTGTCCGATCTTTGATCCGAACTTGCGTTTGAATTTATCCAACGAGACAGGCGAGTAACGTTTTCCCGACTTTACTTCTATTGGGGATATCCGGGATGGCTTATCGGGGTCGGGGATTAAAAAATCAATTTCCATCGTATTTTCGCTATGTATATTATCCTTGCGGGAGTAGAAATAGAGTTTTCTGTTCTTTGCCTGAAGCATCTGTGCCACAATATTTTCAAAGATCATTCCATGGTTTGCTTCAAATCTGTCTGCTACTATCTTTTTGGCAATATCCTGATCCATTTCTTCTGTCATATCGTAGGCATGGGTGAGCAAGAGGCCTGTATCAGCCATATACAGTTTCATTGTAAGGCGATCCTTATAGAGAGCTATCCCGATCTGCGGATCCTCGGCATTGTAGCTGATGTTGACTATCATTCCCTCCTTCAACCACATGAAGGCATCTTCATACTCCCTGAGACGAGCATGCTTTGAGATTGAAGAGAGTTTGAATCTCTTCTCATGCTTTGAGAGTTGAGATGGGATATCATCAAAGATCTGCAGCACCTTCGATTCATATCTCTTTGCATATTTGGCAATATCGTTCCGATAGAGTCGGAGGATACCCCGCTTGATCCGGTCAACCTTTGTGTAATCCTTCGTTTCAATAAACTCAAGAACCGCCTGGGGCATGCCGCCTACCAAAGTATACTCCCTGAAGAGCTTCATGATATGGGAATGGAGAGGCCCAAGAGGCTTTTTCCTTTCATAGTGATCTTTGATGATTTCTGGAATGGTTCCCTGCCCTACTGCAAAACAAAATTCTTCAAAGTCCAGAGGGTACATGGAGATGGCTCTCTCCTCTGAGGGTATCAGAATATTTTCCACATGCTGCTTGATCGATAGTAGGGAGCCTGTCTCAATGTAGTCATAACGATTGTCCTTGACCAGATGTTTGATCAAGCCCCTGGCAGGAGGAAAGAACTGTACTTCATCGAAGATCATAAGGGTCTCTCTTACGTGAAGTTCAGTATTTGTCAGGGTTGTAAGGAAGAAGAAAAAGTCGTCCAGGTCCGATGCGTATTGAGTGAAGATCGACTTCATCTGCTCAGAAGCGATACTGAAATCTATAAGCACATAGGTCTTGTATTCACTTTTTCCGAACGCTTCCGCAATGGTGGTTTTCCCGACCCGCCTTGCTCCTTCGATCAGCAGTGCGGTCTTCCCCTGTTCCTCTTTCCAGGATAGAAGCTGCTCATAGATCTTTCGTTTAAAAATCATCGTGATACCTCTTGCTTTAAGGGTGCACGTAATTGATGATAAAAACAATTGGAATATCACGTTTTTTAGACATAGATATTGACAATTTTCACATAATTTAGAGCTATTTCCAAGCGAACGAGGGTCGCAGAACCGACTGGTTGTTTATATAGTGCCTGCTTTTACTTTTCGCAATTCAGCCCGTCCCGCAACATTGATCCCCCTGAATCGAGGCTGTCCAAGTCACCATATATGGTGCTATTATAATTCACCACTATATGTGTCTGATACTCGAAATAGGTTGGGGAACGATTGTTATTCAATGGAAGTAATAGGTATGAAAAGTAACCCTGTTTACAGCGGGAGGTGGATATGATGAGAATAGCATCTTGAGTACCCGATCCTATGGATGCTGCTGGAAGAAGCGATTTTCAATGGTTATCCGTTGAAAAATGAACGTAGGAGGAGGATGGATGAAGAAAAAACATAACCACACTTCAGATACCTACACGCCGCCCTTCACGGTTTCGGCAAAAGCGATTTCACATGTCGCAGAGATTTCGGCAATGATCGAGCGCTATGCGATCCGATTGGAACGTCAGGATTCACTACACCTTCGAAGAGCAAATAAAATAAAAACGATTCATTCATCGCTGGCTATTGAGGGGAACACCCTAACCGAAAGACAGGTTTCCGATCTACTGGATGGGAAACGAGTGGTCGCTCCCGTTCGCCAGATTCAGGAAGTAAAAAATGCTATCGCCACATATGATTTAATATCCGAGCTGAACCCTTTTGAGGTCAACGATCTGTTGCGTGCCCATAATGTACTGATGTCCGCCCTGGATGATCGACCGGGAAGATTCAGGCAGGGCGGTGTCGGTGTTTTTGCTGGTGATCAATGTATTCACATGGCACCACCCGCCGACCGGGTTCCTTCCTTGATGAACGATCTGTTCAATTGGCTAAAAAAGGCTGAGGATCACCTGCTCATACGCAGTTGTGTCTTTCATTATGAGTTTGAATTTATTCACCCTTTTGCTGACGGCAATGGACGTATGGGACGGCTATGGCAATCGCTTATCCTCGGTCAACTGCATGAAGCCTTTCTTGCCTTGCCAGTGGAATCCATGGTGCATGACAACCAGCAGGCCTATTACGATGTGATCAACGAAAGCACGAAAGGAGCCGATTGCGGTGCTTTTATTAATTTCATGCTTACGGAAATTTATGAGGCCCTCAAAATGTATCAATGCGAGGATGCCACACCAGATGGCGGAGTAATTGGCGGAGTAATTGGCGGAGTAAACGATATTCTGATCTATATTCAAATGAACCCCGGCAATCGAGCCAACACCATTGCTAGTGCTCTTCAGCTTCCACTTCGATCGGTCGAGCGTTACCTCTCAGAGTTGAAGAAGGCAGGCAAGATTGAGTTTCGAGGGGCACCACGAAACGGGGGCTATTTTTCGGCGGTAAAGAACTTGTCTTCTTCCTGAAAGGTTTGTTTTTTTCAGAGATCTATTACAGAATAAAGATAAAAAATTGGAGATATTGATGGGCCCTGCAAAGTGCCTTGAAGATTTTCGAAGGTCCAGCTACGGTGGATGAGATGAAACGGCGTTTCGAAGCCTTTATCGATAAGCTGATGAAGGGAAGGGATCTGGCTAAAGTGAAAGGAGAGGCAGGGGACCGAACAAGGGAAGACCCATAACAACTCCGAAGCTACACGTGAAGCTACCCCCGAAGTTGTGCGAATGCTGAATATACTCTAGGGAAACATGTTAGAGAACATTATCAGCAATCTGCTGTTACAGCTGAACTTATTGAAATGACCATTCCTGACAAGCCGAGAAGCCCGTCGCAGAGATATCGAATTACAGAAAAGGGTAATAAATTACAGGAGAGAGAAGCATGAAGGAAAACCAGGAAAGTGTATTTCACTCAAAAGTGGTACCTGGTAAGGCCGGTTCCGCTCAGCTGTTTGAAGAGGAACTGCCTATTATTGGCGGCCCAGTGACTTGTCTCAGCCGGACCTTTGAGAATGAAGAGGACCGCCGAGCTCAAAATCTTCCGTCTGAAGGCTGTCCGGCAGGCTTCAAGAAAGCGTGGCAGGAGCGGAACTATGAAGTCATTATAAATGTTGCAGAGAAAATGCCTTTAAAGGTGCTGGAAGAAGACCCCAAGCTGCTTATGTGGTATGATCAGACTGTAACGAGGCTTGGAGGGTGACATGGCACTTATTGAAGGATTGCGAATACAGAATTATCGATCTTTACGAGATATTGCTATGGGTAGGATTGGTACAGATCAAACACTACGTAATTCGACACCGTTAACTCCCTTATCAGTTGTTATTGGTAAAAATGGAGTCGGTAAAAGCTCTATCTTCGATGCTTTTGGTTTTCTTGCAGATTGCATGGAAACAGACCTGGAATCGGCATGCAACGCCAGGAATAGAGGTGGGTATGATAAATTAGTCTCTTCAGATATTGACGAGCCTATTACCATCACGATTTATTATCGAGAGTCTAAAAATGACCGTCCCATAACGTATGAAGTAAGCATCGGCAAGGAAAAAAAAACTGGCTTGCCAATAGTGCTGAGCGAGCGTTTACGACAACGAGCAAAAAGTAGTGGATCCACAGGCCGTCCGAGATCTTTCTTACACCTGGAAAAAGGGAAAGGCACTGTATATGTTGGTGATGATGCTCTTGAAGGGGATGAAGATTCCAAGCGTATTGTTGAGTTTGACCCCCATAAACTGGCCATTGTATCACTTGCAGAACAGTTTACTGAAAACCCCAGGATTGCCCAATTCAAGAAATTTATCCAAAGTTGGTATCTGAGCTATTTCACTCCTGATTCTGCCAGGAAAGTTCCTCAGGCTGGAATACAAAAACATCTAAATCTTCACGGTGATAACATCGGGAATGTTGTTCAGTATATGGAAAGAAATCATCCAATCATTTTCAAAAGAGTCCTTTCGGACATTTCTAAAAAAATACCTGGGGTAGGAACAATTGAACCATACAGAGATAGTATAACAAATAACCTCTACCTTCTCTTTAAAGATAAAGGATTCGCCAAACCTTTTACCCAACAGCAAATGTCTGATGGTACATTGAAAATGTTCAGCTACCTTCTCCTTTTAAATGATCCCGAACCAGCACCTTTTGTCTGTATAGAAGAGCCTGAAAATGGGCTTTATCACAAACTGTTGGAAGCCCTTGCAAATGAGTTTAGGGAGCATGCAACAGGAAAAAAAGGGGCTTCGCAAATCTTTATTACCACTCACCAGCCCTATTTTGTAGACGCCCTGGAGCCGGATGAGGTGTGGATTCTTGAAAAAGGGCCAGACGGGTTCTCCACCATTCGAAGAGCCAGTGATGATGCTATTGTAGAAAGTATGGTCGATGAAGGTCTACCATTGGGAAGCCTTTGGTATAGTGACTATCTTGATGCGAGGTAAGTAGATGCACTTTGAAATCCTCGTTGAAGATCAGTCTGGCAAAAAAGCACTTGATATCCTGATTCCCAAGATCATCGGCGATATGCATACCTTTAGAGTCCACCCCTACAAAGGAATAGGTCGCATTCCTAAAAACCTCTCCGCAGCTGGTGATGCAAAAAAACGTATCTTGCTTGACCAGCTCCCAAAGCTACTTCGCGGCTATGGTAATACCTTCGCCAATTATCCGGATGACTACCACGCAGCGGTTATTCTGGTCTGTGACTTAGATGCCAAGTGTTTAAAGGATTTTCGGCAAGAACTTCTGGCCATTCTTGACAATTGCAATCCTCAACCTGAGACCAGATTCTGTATTGCGATTGAAGAAGGTGAAGCTTGGTTTCTTGGTGATATTCCCGCAATAAAGGCTGCCTATCCGGATGCAAAAGATACTGTTCTGAACACTTATGTAAATGATTCCATTTGCGGCACCTGGGAACGACTGGCAGATGCAGTGTGTGATGGCGGTTCAGCAGCACTTTCCGCAAAAGGTTGGCAGTCTGTTGGTACGGAAAAATCCCAATGGGCGATAAAGATCACTCCTCACATGGATGTTTTTAATAATGTGTCTCCAAGTTTTACTTATTTCCGGCAAAAGCTGTGTGAACTTTCAGGATCAACGGTGTAATGGACTCACCCTGGCTCTACAGCACCATCCACAACAGCCCCTGTAAAATAAGCGAAGAAGCAGAGCTTTGGGGGAAGAAACTATCCCGCATCTGGCTTCCTGGAACAGATGAAGTGGGACTGGGGAAAACTATTGAAGCCGGGCCATGATCTCTGCACCATATCCATTCTGGCTCAATACCGCAAAGCAGGTAGGCAGGCTTTTTACGTTGCAGGATCAAATCAGTAAAAGCCAGGTTCTTGCCCGTCTAAAAGAGCATTACGGAGATCGGGAAACAGTGAGCCGCTATTCCCGGGCCGTGTTGCGGTCCTTTATTACTTGGGTTGTTATAAGGGATTCAGCTGTGAAAGGGCGCTATGAAAAATCTACGCCAATGTTCCTTTCCGGAAATCAACCAGCGATATTGTTGCTTGAATCTATCTTACACACTATCCCGGAAGGAGTCGCTTCCCTCGAAGCTCTACAATCTAACCCAGGGCTATTTCCCTTTACTCTTCCGGTTATGGCGGGAGATTTCATACAGAAGATCAAGCAGAGGATAACTATGAATCGGTTTGGGTTGGATGATGTAAGATTGGGGCTGCCTATTGTCTAATCAAACCCAGCTTTTAGCGATTATTCAACTCGCCCGGATCTTTCTCCATATCTACAGTGCTCATGCAGAATTTTAGCTGTTACTGCTTTCGCTTGTTTCACTAGCCTTTTACATGTTCGGATTTTCACAAGATATCTTTCCCAGCCCGATGATGATTTCTTGTTGCTGCAGTATCCCTCCAGTATTGGACCTGCCAAAGCAATACAGGCGTTATTAAAAGGAGAGACCTCTTTGGAATGGTATACCGGAAAAAAAATGGCCCTCCAAAAAGGGCACAAAGGCCACTGCGTCGCTATCACGGTTTGCGAGGCAAACCGTTACCGCTCCTTGTGCTTGCGGTATTACCTTCGGTAATACCGCTGGGGCCGAGCGGAAGCGGCTACGCCGTCCGTGCGTCGCTCTCGTGGTTTGCGTTGCAAACCACTGCCGCTCCTTGTGCTTGCGGTATTGCCTTCGGCAATACCGCTGGGGCCGAGCGGAAGCGGCTATGCCGCCCATGCGTCGCTCTCGTGGTTTGCGTTGCAAACCACTGCCGCTCCTTCGGCTCGCGATGTCGCTTCGCGAATCGCTGGCCCGCAAAAAAGAATGGCCCTCCAAAGAGGGCATAAAGGCGCCGAGCGGATTCGAACCGCTGCATAAAGGTTTTGCAGACCTCTCCCTTACCACTTGGGTACGGCGCCGTGTGTTGCAAAGATACCAAAAAGCGGTGATTATGTCCAGTAGAATGGAACATAAGCTCCTTAGAGAGGCCCATGCTCTCTTTATTGCGCCGCCGGTATACGATTTTGCTCTTTTTGATCTTTTTCTGCGGCCCTACGGTCTGTTGCGGAGTGCTGCACTTTTTGAGCAGTCGGGATATGAGATCTCTTTCATTGATGCTCTCGACCCCTTCGACAGAGAGACTGCTGCACTGTATGGTCGATATCCAAAGCGGAAAGGGGCGGGGAGGGGGAAGTTTTTTCGTCGTCCTGCGAAGCTTCCTGAAGGGGTTCTGGGGATCAAAAGACAATTCAGCCGTTACGGGATCGACCGGAGTGTTCTGGAGGCGAAACTGAAAGCCCTGAATGGTCGGCGGGGGCCTGATATTATCTGTATCGGTACCGGAATGACCTACTGGTATCCCGGAGTCCTGGAGGTGATTCATCTTTCCAGGCAAATCTGGCCGGATACACCGATTGTCGCCGGCGGGGTTTATGCCTCTCTCTTGCCTGACCATCTGGAATCCCTGGGGGGCAATCTCAAAGCTATTGCCGGTGCTCTGGATCGGGGAGGTGCTGGACGAAAGGTGCTTGATACTTTCCTGATGGAGGAGCTTCTGGTGCCGCTATCGGGGGATCTTCCCCGGTATCCGCCTATGATGCCTCTCAAGAGCGGTTGGGACCCCTGGGCCGAATGGTATCCTGGGATAATGGTTCCAGAAAGCCGGCACGGTAAGATGGACCTTCATCCGGCGCTGGTCAGGGATGGAGGTGCGGTAATCCGCCTTAACCGGGGCTGTCCCTACCGGTGCGATTACTGCGCCTCCAGGCTCTTGGAGCCCGCATGCATAGCCGGGGATATAGACAGCCTCTACGAATACATCAAAGCGCTAAGCAAAGAGGGAGTAAAAAGCTTCGCTTTCTACGATGATGCCCTTTTATTGAATAAAGAGGAGCAGCTGCTTCCCCTGCTGGAGAAGCTTATCCAGAATCTCCCAGGCCTCTCCTTCTTCACCCCCAACGCCATGCATCTCCGCATGATGGATCGGGAAACCGCAGAACTGATGCGTCGCTCCGGTTTCAGGGATCTTCGTTTCGGTTACGAGTCTAATTCGGAGGAGTTCCACCTGCTCCATGACAGAAAATATCGGCCCGGGGAAGCGACAGCTGCCTTTGATGCACTGAAGCAGGCCGGGTTTAGGCAAAATGAGGTGCTCCTCTATGTGCTTGGCGGACTGCCTGGACAGAAGAAAAAGGAGTTGCTCACATCAATCCGCTCTGCCCGGGAGAGCGGATTTCAGGTACAGGTGGCCGAATACAGCCCCGTTCCCGGTACCCTCATGTGGGAGGAGAGTGTGCGGCTTGCCCGGTTTCCCATTGCAGAAGAGCCCCTTTATCAGAATAACTCGTTCAAACCTCT
>CAYMWV010000042.1:0-21513 GCA_964394395.1 uncultured Sediminispirochaeta sp. | reverse complement strand
AAGGGGAACGGACCGATGGCCACCGATTCCTTAACGATGCAGCCCGGCGGGGCGCTGTATCTGCTCTAATCCGGTGCGGTAAGGTGGGCAGCAAGGTGAAAGAGGCGATCTCAATGCCCATTTTTGAGCATGATGAGCCCCTTCAGGCTCTGCACGCCCTGGCAGCTGCTCACTTGAAACAGTTCCCTGATCTGTTGCGGGTGGCGGTTACGGGGAGCAGTGGTAAGACCACAAGCAAGGAGCTTCTTGGATCAGTTCTTTCCGCTGTAGCTCCAACTGCGGTGAGTGAGGGGAACCTTAATTCCGATATCGGCTTGCCCCTGGCGCTTTTTTCCATCCGGAAAGAGCATCGGTATGGAGTGTTTGAGCTTGGTATCAATCGGAAAGGGGAGATGGACCAGTTAAGCTCCCTTTATCAACCCCATATGGTGCTTATCACCAATATCGGGGTTGCCCATAGCGGCCCTTTGGGAGGGGCCGATGGGGTCTTCTTTGAGAAGGGGAGGGTCTTCTCTTCCATGACAGAGGGAGGCTACGGCTTTTTACCGGAGGATGAAGAGCGAATCGAATCTCTGGCTGCTTCCTATCCCCAGGTAACTATGCTTCCCTATGGACCAGAGAGCATCCTGGCCCTTGAAGGGATAGAAGATCTTGGCCTTTCGGGCTGGAATCTTCACATTAATGGCAGAAGGATCCATTTGCCCCTGTCGGGCAGGCATAATCTGATGAACGCTTGCGGAGTACTCTCCCTCTCCCTGCAGCTGGGGATTGATCTGGATGCAGTTGAAAGAGGCTTCCTGAACGCCACTGCAGTACCAGGCCGGTGTCGGATGATTGAGGGGGTGGTCTCCATTCTCGATGATAGCTACAACGCAAATCCTGACTCTCTAGAAAAGATGCTGAACTATTTCAGCGCTATTCCCTGGAAGGGTGACAAAATCGCTGTTCTGGGAGCAATGAAGGAGTTGGGGGAGTATGAGGAATCCTTTCATCGGGGGATTGCAAAGGTGCTCTCTTCTCTCAAACTAAAAGCGGTGCTTCTCTATGGCCGGGAAACGGAATGGACCGTAGAGGAACTATCGAAAAGTGGTTTCACTGGAAGGATTGAGCAGTTCATCGATTCCGACTTCGAACGGCTCAAGTCTTTCCTGATTGAATTGAGTCAGCCCGGTGACCTGGTCCTGCTGAAAGGCAGTAGAGTTCTTGAACTTGAGCGGCTTATTCCACTCCTGGAGGCTTCCCATGCTTAAAGAGCTCTTTTTACCCCTGGTCTCCCGCTTTTCGGCTCTGAATGTTTTCCAGTATATCACCTTTCGGAGCGCCTATGCGGCGGTCACTGCCCTGATTATCTCTTTTCTCTTTGGTCCCTGGGTGATCCGGAAGCTCAGGCATCTCAAGGCTGGGCAGGTTGTTCGGGATGATGGACCGGAAACACATCTGGCGAAAAGCGGTACCCCCACCATGGGTGGTTTGCTTATTTTGCTCTCCCTTTCAGTTTCGGTACTCCTTTGGCAGGATATCAGAAGCAGTTTTACCTGGATTGCCTTTACTTCCATTGTAGGGTTCGGTCTTATCGGCTTTCTCGATGACTATTTGAAGGTGTTTCGAAAAAGCTCAGAGGGGTTGCAGGCCCGGTTCAAGTTTTCCGCCCAGACACTGTTATCTCTCCTCATCATGGTGGTGCTTTATATGAACCGGCATGAGCATACGACGCTGCTCTATCTTCCCTTTTTCAAGAACGCAATTATTGATCTCGGAATCCTTTATATACCCTTTGGAATGCTTCTTCTGGTCGGTACCAGTAATGCAGTCAATTTAACTGATGGCTTGGATGGTCTTGCCGCTGGTCTGGTAATCTTTGTGGGAATAGCTTTTGCGGTTATTAGTTACTTCTCCGGACGGATAGATTTCTCCTCCTATCTGCAGATTCCCTATCTTCCCGAGAGTGCAGAACTTACTGTTCTCTGTGCTGCACTGGTGGGAGCGGCTACCGGGTTTTTGTGGTACAACGCCCATCCGGCGGAGATCTTTATGGGAGATACCGGCAGCCTTTCCCTTGGTGGAGTAATAGGTGTTATCGCACTGATGATAAAAAAGGAGATTCTTCTGATCTTTATTGGTGGAGTATTTGTTCTCGAAGCGTTGTCGGTGATTATTCAGGTCGCCTCATATAAAAGCAGGAAAAAACGGGTGTTTCAGATGGCTCCCCTGCATCATCATTTTGAAAAAAAGGGTTGGGACGAAACCAAGGTGGTTGTTCGCTTCTGGATTTTAGGAGGACTCTTTACCATCCTCAGTTTGTCAACCTTGAAGATTCAGTGAGGAAGGGATGAACGGACTTTTTGCTGCCGAGAGGCTGGAAAAACAGGGAAGCGATCTCGTCTTAACAGCTCTTATTCTGCTTCTTGCAGGAATTGGGGTAACTGCTCTCTATTCTGCTTCCTATTTTCACGCCCGGCAGGTGTTTGGCGACCCCACTCACTTTCTGGACCGTCATCTTCTCTTCCTTGGCCTTGGGGTGGTTTTTGCCTTTATTGCCTCGAGAATCTCCATGGAGCAGTGGAGCTCTCTAGTCCCCCTTCTCCTTGTCGTGGGAATGGTCCTGATGCTTTTGACCTTTGTTCCTGGAATCGGCCGGGAGATAATGGGTGCCCGGCGCTGGATTATCCTAGCAGGAAACTCCTTTCAGCCCTCTGAATTGGTCAAACTGGTGGTGATCCTCTATATCGCAAGGATTATGACAAAAAAAGAGGAGCGGATGGACGATTTTGTCAATGCGGTCCTTCCTCCCCTTCTTGTTGTGGGTCTTTTTACCACCCTTATCTATTTTCAGAACGATTTCTCCACCGCAGCCTTCCTTTTACTGGTATCTGCCGTGCTCTTCTTTGTAGCTGGTGTGCGGTTTCGCCATTTTATCCTGCTCTTTACGATTGTATCTCCCCTTCTTGCAATGCTCCTTTTCAGCAGAGAGCATCGGGTTCAGCGGCTCTTGGCATTTCTGGATCCCTACAGTGATCCTTCCGGGGCAGGTTACCAGGTGATTGCGTCTCAGACCGCCCTTGGGAAGGGGATGCTTTGGGGCGATGGGCTCGGTCTGGGCAGTAAAAAGCTGGGAGGCTTGCCGGAAGCTCATTCTGACTTTGTCTTTGCCGTCTTTGGGGAGGAGACCGGGTTTCTAGGGGTTCTTTTTGTTCTCTCGCTCTTTACCGCTTTTGCAGTAAGGGGATATATCACTGCATTCAAGATTCGCAGTAAGAGTCCTTTCGGCTTCTATGCGGTATTTGGATTAACAACATCTATTCTGTATCAGGCTCTTCTCAATATGGCGGTCGTTTCCGGTCTTGTTCCAGCTACCGGATTGCCCTTGCCCCTCTTTTCGAATGGTGGTTCCTCAGTCCTGGTCACCATGACCATGTGTGGAATCATCCTTGGCGCTTCCCGACTGATCGAAGGGGAGAGGGAGAGCGTGAAATGAGTAGTATTGCCTATGTACCAGATACGATCAGACGAAGTAAATCGAGGGATCGACGTACCGAAGGGTTGGAGAAGCTCTTTTCTCTCATCATTCTTTTTCTTCTCCTTGTTTTGGCTGGTGAACTGCTGTTTCATTTTGTCATCTCTCCCAGACTTGTACTTTCCAATATTGTCATAGAAGCTGCTGCCGATTTTCCAATGGCAGATGAGGAAATCCTTGAGTTAGGCGGTATACAAAGTGGCGCTTCCTTCTTTTCTGTCGATCCTGAACTGGTTTCTCAACGACTATCTTCAGTTCCCTATATCAAAAAAGTTCAGGTGGAACGGAGTTTTCCTAACAAGCTTCATATTGGAATTCAGGAGCGAGAGGCGATTGCAACCATTCTTGCTTCCGGGGAGAGTAAAAGCGGGGATAATAAAAGTTCAACCCTCTTTGTCTCCCGGGATGGAGCGGTCTTTCCCCGGCCCGGATTGGTGGTAACAGATATGCCTGTTATCTCTGGAATTGAAATCCCCCAGGTGGGAGAGACCATGTTTCTTCCGAAACAGCTATTGCACAGCATCTACACCTTTGAGAAGACTCATCAGGATGCTCCGGAGCTGTACAGGTTGATATCTGAGCTGAAATTCGTTAAAAAGAGGGGTAATGACTATGAAGTAGTGCTTTTTCCCGCCCATCGTCGGATCCGTGTCAGGATTGGTGCGACCCTGAATGAACAACTCTTAGCTTACATCATGATGGTTCTTGATGTGCTAGGAGAGAGGGAACTGTTTCCGGATCTTGAAGAGATCGATTTTCGGACAGGTGAAGTGGTATACAAGGTGAGGGAGGATCAAGGTGCCGGTAGATGATATGATCGTGGGGCTCGACATAGGAACCACCAAGGTGTGTGCCGTTATCGGTGAACTCGATGAAAACGATCAACTCCAGATTACCGGTGTTGGTACAACTCCATCTGAAGGACTGCGACGGGGTGTGGTTATCAATATTGAAGCTACCATGCGTTCGGTTCGGAGTGCCATTGAAGCTGCAGAGATGATGAGCGGCCGGGAGGTCCAAAACCTGGTTACCGGAATTGCCGGGGCCCATATTGAGGGAATTAACTCCCGGGGAGTTGTAGCGGTTACCGGAAAGGGGCGGGAGATCAATCGGGAGGATATATCCCGGGTGATCGACGCAGCCAAAGCGATAGTGATTCCCATGGATCGGGAGGTTATCCACGTTATTCCCCAGGAGTTTATTGTAGACGATCAGGGGGGGATAAAGGATCCTATGGATATGATCGGTATCCGTCTTGAGTCGGAGGTGCATATCGTTACCGGATCAGTTACCAGTGCTCAAAATTTGATCAAGTGTGTAAATCGAGCCGGTTATCGGGTGATGGATTTTGTTCTCCAGCCCCTGGCTGCTGCAGGAGCGGTTTTAACCGAGGAGGAGAAGGAGATGGGGGTTCTCCTCATTGATCTTGGGGGTGGAACCACCGATGTGCTGGTCTATATCGACGGTGCTCCTTACCATACCAATATCCTTGCCCTTGGGGGGAACCAGGTTACTGCTGATCTCTCTTTCATGTTAAAAATCCCCAATGAGGCAGCGGAGCGGATCAAACGGGAATCCGGGATCTGTTATATGCCCCTGATCTCCTCCGATGAGGATGTGGTTATTCGGGGTATGGGCGGTTGGCCCTCTGTTACTGTAGAGCGCAGGGAGATGTGCAAGATTATCCAGCCGAGGATGGCGGAAATCTTTACCCTGGTTAAGGAGCAGCTGATCAAGAAGGATTACTTGAAGCACCTCGCCGGGGGGGTGGTGGTAACAGGTGGTGGAGCTCTGCTTCCCGGAGCTGCAGAGCTGGCACAGGAGGTTTTCGGTAGAAGGGCCCGGGTCGGAGCACCGAGCCGGCTGGGTAGCTTAGCGGATATGTACCAATCTCCTCTCTATTCTACTGCTGTGGGATTGGTTCAATTTGAGGCAGGGCAAGTGAAGCTGAGAAATGAGGGCCGCTCTGGAGCAGGGCCAAAGAAAAGCGGCAGCGGAATGATGGGAAAACTGAGAAACTGGATGAAGGAGTTCTTTTAGGAGGACCAAACAAGCGAAGATGCGGTAATTTCACGGGAGGATATGTGGTGTGTTCTGCCGGAAAGTAAAAAGCGCAAAACTAAATGCTTCTGGGAGGGGGCTATGCAAATAGAAGTTGTAGAAGAGAGAACGGTTACCACTAGTGAGAGCCAGCCTACGGTAATCAAAGTTGTTGGTGTAGGCGGTGGCGGAAGTAATGCGGTCAACAGGATGATCGAGAGCGGACTGAAGAAGGTGGATTTTATTGCGGTAAATACCGATCTTCAGGCCCTCGGGAAATCCAGGGCATCGGTGAAGCTGCCTATCGGCGAGAAGGCAACAGGTGGTCTGGGAGCAGGAGGGGTTCCCGCCAAGGGGGAAGAGGCGGCTGAAGAGTCCCGGGACGAAATTGCCAACGCTCTTCGCGGGGCCGATATGGTTTTTGTAACCGCCGGAATGGGAGGCGGCACGGGAACCGGGGCAGCTCCGGTGGTCGCCCGGATCGCCAGGGAGCTTGATGCCCTTACTGTAGCGGTGGTTACCAAACCCTTTGATTTTGAACGAAAGAAAAAAATGGGCCTTGCAGATGAGGGGATCGAGCGGCTTAGAGAGCATGTAGATACCCTGATTACCATACCTAACCAGTATCTTCTCAAAATTGTAGAACGCAATACCACCATCCGGGAAGCTTTTATGCTGGCCGATGATGTACTCCGTCAGGGTGTACAGGGAATCAGCGAGCTGATTACCGAGGCGGGAGAGATCAATATCGATTTTGCCGATGTGAGAACCATCATGAAGGGCCGGGGTGATGCCTTGATGGGTATTGGCGTTGGTACCGGAGATAATCGGGCAGTGGATGCAGCGACCAACGCCATTAACAATCCACTCCTTGAAGATGCAAGGATTGAAGGTGCCAAGGGGATTTTGGTGAATGTGACCGGCGGCATGGATCTCTCTCTTACCGAATATGAAGAGGTGATAAAGATCATCACCGCCAATGCCGACGATGATGCGCTCATTATTCCTGGTCAATCTGTGGATGAAACGCTGGAGGATACTATCACTGTAACGGTGGTTGCAACCGGCTTCAGCTTTGAACCCGTCGCCCCCGTGCAGGATATCCCTGAGGAGCCCAATGAAGAGGTGATTCAGTATGAGGACTGGATCAAGCTGCAGCGGGGGATGAGTCAGAGCATAAATCCCAGCTACCTTATGGGTCGAAACAGCGATGAGGGGGATCTTGGAATCCCGACTGTTCTCAGGGATCGGAAGGTTTCCGGACAAGCCGGGACAGATTAGGAATTGGATAAGGAAGATAGTATAGCATGGAAGACAGGAAGGTTTTGCTGGAACAGTATGATGCTCACCTCTCAGCCGTACAGGCCTTGAGCCCCCTTACCCGGGAGAGCTACACTGCCATTGCTTCACACTTTCTTGACTACCTGGATGAAAAGGGGATGCTTACCCCTCAGGTGGGGGAAGCGGAGCTTCTCGAATACCTGGGCATCGCCTTTGAAGCGGGAATTGACAAACGAACCCTGGCAAAACGGGTCTCAATTCTTCGCAGTTTCTTTGATTTTATGGTGAGTGAGGGATTGCGGGGGGATAATCCTGCCCGGATGATTGATGCCCCCAAATTCGGAAAGCATCTGCCTTCTCTCTTTTCGATGGATGAGGTGACCACCCTTCTTTCCCACATTCCCCTGGGTAAACCGGAGGGGCTGCGGGACCGGGCTCTTTTTGAGCTGATCTACTCTGCGGGGCTTCGGATTTCTGAAGCTGTCAGTTTGGAGGTGGGAAACCTCTTTCTCAAAGAGCGGCTTATCCGGGTGACCGGAAAGGGATCCAAGCAGCGGCTTCTTCCCCTGGGAAGAGCGGCTCTATTCTGGCTTCGGCGCTACATGGAAGAGTCTCGGCCCAAGCTGTACAAGGACTCCAGGGGCGATCGCCCGCTCTTTCTCAGCCGCCGTGGTGGCCCCCTCTCAAGGAAGAGCGTCTGGAAAAGGTTTCATCAATTTGCCGCCCTGGCGGGATTGGAAGGGAAGGTTCATACCCTTCGTCACAGCTTTGCCAGCCATCTTCTGGCGGGAGGCGCCGATCTTCGGTCAGTACAGGAGCTCTTGGGCCATTCGGACATCTCTACAACCCAGATCTATACCCACATAGAAGATCCGGCAAAACAGGCTGCCCACACCCATTTTCATCCTCGGGGATCGAAAGAAATTTCCTCTGAGAGCGAAAAAAATGGGTCATCCGGGAGGTTTTGGGATGTATAGTTTTCAGGGGGTTATTATGAAAATGGCAAAAATTCTTTTGATCCACTGCATCTTCCTGATGCTATTCTCCTGCGGAAGTGAGAATAGCGGTATGATGGAGGAGCTTTTAGAAACCGAAGAGGGGCAATATGAGGGGAAGGAGATAGACAGGAGCCGGATAGCAGAGTTGGAAGCTGCTCTTAATCGTTTTGATGAAGATGTACAGCGCAGGGTTCAGGATACGGGACAGCTGGGAATCTACTACCGGATCCTTGCTACCGATCTCATGGAGAAGGAGATGTACGGGCCCGCTCTGGAGGCGTTGGAGAGAGCTCTTGAGATCTACCCCGCAAACAGGGTGCTCTTTTACCGGGCCGGGGTGTGTAGAGGCTTTCTTGCAAAAACTCTCGCCAATGGGACAGAAAGGGAACGGGGTATCAGCGAGGCGATGTACTATTATGAGCGGGCAATCGAGCTGGATCCTGCCTATGAGGACGCCCTTTACGGGGCAGCGGTACTATCCCTTTTTGAATCTGATGATCTTGCGCTTGCCGAAGAGAAGATCATCAGGCTGCTGGACCGTTACCCTGATAATGTTCGGGGACTCTTTCTGCTTGCCAATCTGAGGATTCAAACAAGAGACCGGGAAACGGCTGCTGCAATCTATAAAAGGATTATTGATAGCAAACAGGCCAGTGAGAGGGAAATCGATCAGGCCAGGGTAAACCGGAATGCCCTTTTGGGGGGTGCCTATGAGTAACACCGATTTTACCCTTGCCCTTGCTCTTATGCCTAAACTCAAACCGGGGGAGCGGCTACTTCTCTCAAACATGCTTCCCGATCTTGAAACCCTTCTCAGGATGAAAGTGCGGGATTTATCCTACGTAGTGGGCAGAAGCCTTCCGCTGAGCCGGGAGGAGATGAAGATGTTGCCTGCAGAGTTGGAACGGGTTATCCGGTTTATCGAGAAGTCAGGAACCCGGCTCATCGATTACTGGAGTGAATCCTATCCACCCCTGCTCCGGGAGATCCACGATCCCCCTTTCCTCCTCTATCTCAGAGGCCAGGTACCGGAGAGATCGACACCCGCAGTGGCGGTGGTGGGAACCAGGAAGGCTGGAGAAGAGGAGCTTGAGGCGGCCTTTACCTTCTCCGCAGAGCTCTCCCTTTCGGGACTGCCGATAATCTCCGGTCTTGCCAGGGGAATTGATCGAGCCGCTCATGAAGCTGCCTACCGTTGTGGTGGATACACCATGGCGGTCCTCGGTTCGGGACCGGATGTGATCTATCCTGCGGCTCATCGCCACCTGGTAGAAGGAATCCTCAGTTCCGGGGGGGCTCTTCTCAGTGAGTATCCTCCGGGAACTCCCCCCCTGCGTTACCATTTCCCTGCCAGGAACAGAATTATTACCGGGATCAGCCGGGCCACCATGGTTGTTGCAGCTCCCCGCCGGTCCGGTGCCCTTATCAGTGCAGATTACGCCCTGGAACAGGGGAGGGATCTCTATATCCATCCCGCAGGATTGGCTCAGGCGGGAACAAAGGATCTGTTTAGGCAGGGAGCTTCTGTGATTCGAAACGCCTCGCAGCTCCTTGAACAGTGGGGCTATTCAACCGGGAAAGCTGGCAGATGCGAAAAGATTGGCCAGCCCCTGGAACGATCGGGAGATATGGTTCGGGGGGAGCTTGAAGGGCATCGCTGTTTTTACCGCGGAACCTGGTATGATATCCAACGAAGCCCTTTCCGAGGGTCTCGGCGGGACCTGGGGTCTCGGCGGGACCGGGGCGAGATGGTTCGGGAAAAGGGTTCAGGAGAGTACTCAGAAAAGAAGCTGGAAGTGCGGGAGTCTGCCTGATGAGTGAGAAGGTGAAAGGAGATGAGGCAATGAGCCGGGAGCAGATCAAAAGCTACCTCGATTATCTGACCAGAAACCGCGGTCTTTCCGATCGGAGTCGGGAGGCCGCTGCGAGGGATCTGGAGCTGCTTTTCTCATTTCTTTCTGAAAGGGATATATACCTTGATCTGGAACAGGGTAATCTCCGTCTTTTTGTCTCCCGGATCAAGGATGCTTACGCCCCCGCTTCGGTGGCGCGAATCTTGTCATCCCTCCGGGGCTTTTACCGTTTCGCCATCAGGTCCGGGTGGTGCAGCAGTAATCCCTTTGATTCGGTCCGGGGGAAGGGGAGGGGACGAAAGCTGCCTGATATCCTCTCAGCTCCGGAGGTGTCGGAACTCTTGAAGCAGACCGATGACTCCTTTATCGGGCTTCGGGATGCTTTCCTCATGGAGTTTCTCTACTCCACTGGTGCCCGGGTATCCGAGGCAGTTGGAGCAGATCTCTTTGATGTGGATATAAAGAAAGCTAGGGTGCTTCTCCGGGGAAAGGGAGAGAAGGATCGCTACGCCTATCTGGGAGCTCCCTCTCTCCATGCCCTGGCATCCTACCTCCCCTTGAGAAGGGGACGGGCAGCTGCCAGGGGGGGAGAAAGAAACAGGGCGCTTTTTCTCAATGCAAGAGGGGGACGGCTCAGCCGCAGGGGGGCCGGCTTCATTCTGCGCAAGTACCAGGGGAAGGCTTCAGGTGGAAAGCGACTCTATCCCCACCTCTTTCGCCACAGTTTTGCCACCCATCTTTTGGATCGGGGAGCTGATATCAGGATGGTTCAGGAGATGCTGGGCCACGCTGATCTATCCACCACCGGAATTTATACCCATGTTAGTTTGGAACGACTGAGGGATGTGTATGAAGAAGCGCATCCCCATGGAAAGGAGATATCATGAACGATTTTATGAAAATGCACGCAACGACGATTATCGCCGTTAAAAAAGATAAGCAGGTAGCCATGGCGGGAGATGGCCAGGTTACTCTGGGTCAGACGGTTATGAAGGGGAACGCCAGGAAGGTTCGGAGGATGTACGATGGTAAGATCCTCGCCGGTTTTGCCGGCGCTACTGCCGATGCTTTCACCCTCTTCGAAAAGTTTGAAGGAAAGCTGAAACAGCATGGGGGCGATATCACCCGTTCGGCGGTGGAGCTTGCCAAGGAGTGGAGGACCGACCGGATGCTCCGGAAGCTGGAAGCGATGCTACTGGTGGCGGACCGGGAAAAAATCCTCCTTATCAGCGGAAACGGTGATGTGATAGAGCCGGAGAATGACACTATCGCCATCGGCAGCGGAGGCAGCTTTGCCAGTGCCGCCGCCCTGGCTTACCTTGATGCATCTGGACTTGCTGCCGGGGAAATCGCAAAACGGGCGATGAAGATTGCCGCCGGAATTTGCATCTACACCAATGAAGAGATCATCCTGGAGGAACTCGTATGAAAAAAGATCTTGATACCATGACGCCCAGACAGATAGTGACCGAGCTGGATAAATACATCGTAGGACAGGAGAAGGCAAAAAAGGTGGTCGCCATCGCTCTGCGAAACCGGGTGCGCCGACGGATGCTTCCCGAGGAGCTGCAGGACGAGATTGCTCCGAAAAACATCATCATGATCGGCCCCACCGGCGTTGGAAAGACCGAAATAGCCCGCCGTCTTTCCCGGCTCAGTGGAGCCCCCTTTATCAAAGTAGAAGCCACCAAGTATACCGAAGTTGGTTATGTGGGCCGGGATGTGGAGTCCATGGTTCGGGACCTTATGTCTGTAAGCCTCAATATGGTAAAGGCGGAGATGGCCGAAAATGTTAAAGAGGAGGCAGAACGGCGGGCGGAAGAGGCACTTTTGGACCTGCTGCTTCCCGGAATTAAAAAAGAGAGTAGCGAAAACGGCGAAGAGGGCAAAGAACAGCACACCCGGGAAAAGTTCCGGCAGATGCTTAGAGATGGAAAGCTGGATGAGAAAGAGGTGGATGTTCAGGTTGCTGCCCAGGGAGGCTTTCCCACCATAGAGGTGTTCAGCGGCCAGGCACAGGAGGCGATGGATGTCAATTTCGGGAATCTGGGCTCCATTTTTGGGGGTGGAAAGAAGCGTAAACGGGTTCGGGTAGAGCAGGCAAAAAAGATTCTCCTGGATGAAGAGAAGGATAAGCTGATCGATTCAGAACAGGCTACCGATATAGCCCGGGAGCGGTGCGAAGAGATGGGGATCATCTTCATCGATGAGATAGATAAGGTGGCGGTGAAATCGGACCACGGCGGGGGCGATGTAAGTCGGGAGGGAGTCCAGCGGGACATCCTGCCCATCGTTGAGGGCTCCGGAGTCAATACCAAGTACGGCATGATCGATACCAGTCACATCCTCTTTATTGCTGCGGGAGCCTTTCATATGAGTAAGCCCAGCGACCTTATTCCGGAGCTCCAGGGCCGCTTTCCCCTGCGGGTGGAACTGGATGACCTGGGCGCTGAGGATTTTTTCCGTATCCTCACCGAACCGGAGAACGCTCTGGTACGCCAGTATGTGGAGCTCTTAAAGACCGAAGAGGTAACAATCAGTTTTACCGATGAGGCAATTACCCGGCTCAGTCAGATTGCAGCGGATGTAAACAGCAGAACTGAAAATATCGGGGCCAGAAGACTGCACACGATTATGGAACTGCTTTTAGAGGAGATCTCCTTCACCGCTCCGGAGATGAAAGGGGAAAGTATTCCCATCACACCCGACTACGTGGAGAGCCGTTTAGGCGAGGTGGTGCAGGATCAGGATCTTGCCCGCTATATTTTGTAAAGGGAGGCGTAAAAGGGGCCGAAAATGAGAGAGGAGGCAGAGGATGTTTTTGAATAACAGTTTTGGCAAGACCCTCGATATTCTTCACCGATCCATGGACGTGGAGATGCTTCGGCGTCAGGTCTCTTCCGACAATATGGCTAATGCGGATACTCCCAACTTTAAGCGGAGCACGGTCAACTTCGAATCGGAGCTTGCAAGAGCTCTTGCTTCGGAGAAGAGCGTAAAACCGGAAGCTGCTTTGACCGACAGCCGTCACATCCCCTTTGACCGGGTGCAGAACTACCGGGATGTGCGGCCCAGAAGAAATCTTGACTATCTGAGTCAGAGCGATAATAACGGAAATAATGTGGATGTGGAGGAGGAGAGTATGCTCCTTCTGCAGAATCAGCTTCGATACGACCTGATGGGAAGGGCTCTTTCGAGTCAGTTCTCCAGGATTAATGTGGTTCTTCGCTAGGAGGCGATGTAGATGGGACTTTTTAGCAGTATCAATGTAGCAGCCAGCGGCTTGAGCGCCCAGCGTCTTCGTCTCGATGTGGTCAGCGATAATATTGCCAACGCCAATACCACCAGAACTCCCGAAGGGGGCCCTTTTCGGCGCAGCCGGGTGGTTTTTCGACCCATGAACAGCCAGCCCCACTGGCGGAGTCCCTTTCTTCCAACAGCCCTTGATAACGGGATAGGAAAGGGGGTCCGGGTAGTATCGGTAGAGAAGGATACGGATAAGAAGCCTAAACTGGTCTATGATCCCACCCATCCGGATGCAATACAGACCGGTCCCAAGACGGGCTATGTGGAGATGCCCAATGTTAATGTGGTGGAGGAGATGGTGGATATGATAAGCGCCAGCCGCTCCTATGAGGCGAACCTGGCGGTGGTTAACGGATCCAAGGCGATGTTTATGAGAGCCCTGGAGATTGGAAGGTAAGGAGATAGGATATGAATATAGGTAATATGGGAGCTTCAGGGGATATTGTTCGGCTTGCGGTAAGCCAGCCGGGCCATCTTTCCGGAAAGGTCCATGAAGGGGAAGATAAGCTTGACCCCCAGATCTCGGGTCAAAGTTTTACTTCGGTTTTGGCAAATGCCCTCACCGAAACAAGTGATCTTGAACAGAGTGCAAACGCTCTGAGTCAGCAGTTTATCACCGATCCGGAGAGCGTGGATGTCCACGATGTCACCATCGCCCTGGGAAAGGCGAATCTGGCGGTTTCGGTAACCAAGAGTGTGGTAGATGGAGCATTGAAGGCGTATAGAGAGATAATAAATATCAGATAGTGTCTCTCAGGCCGTACCAACGGGGAAGGTTCGGTCTGGGGGATTCAGTCCTGAAAAATGGGAGGGGACATGAACGAATGGTTTAAAAAAATGGTCGACCGCATTAAGAGCCTCTGGGGCAAGTGGTCGATGGTGCAGAAAATAATTCTCCTGGCAGTGGTGGTAGCTGTAGTTGCGGCGGTGGTACTCACTCTGCGTTTTAGTTCTGCCCCCAGTATGGCACCGCTGATCACAACACCCATCACAGACGAAGCTATCAGGGAGAAAATCAGTATCCGCCTGGATGAAGAGGGGGTGGAGCATAGGATAAGCGCTGAAGGGGTTATCCTGGTTTCTGATAGACGTACCGCCCAGCGGATGGTCTCCATTCTGACCCGGGAGGATTTGATCCCTTCAGAAGCATCCCCCTGGGACATCTTCAAGATGGACCGGTGGACCCTCACCGATTTTGAGCGAAATGTGAATTTGCGTCGGGCCATCACTGAAAATCTGGAACAGCACATTGAAGCTCTGGAGGATGTAGATAACGCTGAGGTGACCTTGGTTCTTCCCGAAGAGACCCTTTTTCAGGAGGATCAGAATCCGGTAACTGCTTCGGTCATTATCACCGCTGCTCCCGGTTCGGATATAGCCAGCAGCAGGGCGAAGATTGAAGGTATTGTAAAACTGGTAAAACTGGCGGTAGAAGGGCTTCAGGAGGATAATATCGTCATCAGTGACCACCGGGGGGTGATGCTAAATGATTTTGACGATCTGGCAGATTTTGACCGCCTGGAGCTCTCAAAGCGGCAGCTTGACCAGAAGCAGCGCCTGGAAGCCGCTTATAAGAGCCAGATCTATAAGGAGCTGAGCCAGATTTTTGGCCTCGACCGGATCAGCATACCGAAGGTTGACATTGACCTCGACTTCCGAAAAGAGACTGTGGAGACCCAGGAGCACTTTCCAGTAACCACTGTGGAAGACAATCCCAATACTCCCTATAACGAGCGGGAGTACGTCCTCTCCATTCCCCGGTCCAGCGAGATAATTAATGAGGAATTTAAAGGTACCGGTTTCAATCCTGAGGGCCCTCCGGGGCAGGAGGGTCAAACTCCACCAGCATACAAGGATATGAATAACCTGGTTGGGGAGTACAACAAGAACTCGGAAATAGTAAACCAGGAAGTAAACAGACGAAATACTTTTGAAGAGAAGAGTCCCTGGCTTATAAAACGGATTACCATTGGTGTGGCCATCGATGGGGTGTGGAAATGGACGTATAACGACAATGGAACGGTTAAACTCTCTTCGGACGGTTCGATTGAACGAAATTACACTCCCGTGGCGGATGAAAACCTGCGTAAAGCTAAAACACTGGTGGAGCATGCAGTGGGGTTCAAGAAGGAGCGGGGGGACTCGGTTACGGTCCAGCACATCCAATTTGACCGGTCTCACCAGTTTATGGAGGAGGATGAGAAGTTTCGGGCCCAGAAACGGCTGCAGCAGGCGATTCTTTACTCCATCATCGGCCTTGCGGTTATTGTCATCGCCTTTGTCGTTTTCAGGCTCATCAGCAGGGAGCTGGAACGGCGGCGCAGACTCCGGGAAGAGGAGCTGGCCCGGCAGCACCAGATGATGCGGGAAGCTGCTCTCAGGAGTGCGGAAGAGGAAGAGATGGAAGTGGCCATGTCTGTGGAAGAGCGTGCCCGGCTTGAGATGCAGGAGAATGCCATCAATATGGCCCGGGAGCATCCGGAGGATGTGGCCCAGCTGATCCGGACCTGGCTGGCGGAGGAGTAGAAAATGGCGAAACAGAGTGGCGGAGGCCAGGGCAGCGGTCAAGGCGGCGGCGGGAAAAAGGTCAAGAAAGATCTTTCCGGGCGGCAGAAAGCAGCCATCTTTCTCGTTACCCTCGGTTCGGAGATCTCCTCGGAAATCTTCAAGCATATGAGGGAAGATGAAATTGAGACTCTCACCTTTGAGATAGCCCGGCTTGATAATGTGGATTCTGAGGAGCGGGATCAGGTACTAATGGAGTTTAAAGAGCTGATGATCGCTCAGGACTTCATCACCAGTGGAGGTATCGACTACGCCAGGGAGCTATTGGAGAAGAGTCTGGGGAGCCAGAAGGCGGTGGATATCATCAATCGCCTTACCAGCAGTCTCCAGGTGCGGCCCTTCGATTTTATCCGAAGGACCGACCCGGCCCATCTTATGAACTTCATTCAGCAGGAGCACCCCCAGACTATCGCTCTCATATTGGCCTATCTGGAACCCCAGAAAGCTTCGGCCATTTTGGGGAGCCTCTCCCATGAGCTTCAGTCCGATGTGGCTAAACGGATAGCCACCATGGACCGGACCAGCCCTGAAACCCTTCGGGAGGTGGAACGGGTACTGGAGAAGAAGCTCTCCACCCTTTCCAGTGAGGATTTTACCGCCGCCGGAGGAGTTGAGAACATCGTTGAGATCATCAATCTGGTAGACAGAACCACCGAGAAGGCGATTATCGAGTCCCTGGAAGAGGAAGATCCGGAACTGGCAGAAGAGATTAAAAAGCGGATGTTTGTATTCGAGGATATCGTGCTGCTTGACGACCGGGCCATTCAGAAGGTTCTTCGGGAGGTCGATACAGCGGAACTTGCAAAAGCACTTCGCGGTGTGGAGGCTGAGGTTCAGGATAAGATTTTCCGTAACATGTCCAAACGGGCTGCTGCTCTCCTGAAAGAGGAGATGGAGTACATGGGTCCGGTCAGATTGAAGGATGTAGAGGAGACCCAGCAGAAAATCGTAGCCATTATCAGAAAGCTGGAAGATCAGGGCGAAATCGTTGTTGCCCGGTCCGGCGAAGACGAGATGGTTGTGTAAGCCCATGGAGGCAGAGGAGTAGGGTATGGCCAAAAACGTTTTTCGAAGTCAGGAAGTTGTCTCTGTACAGGATAGGGTAATTCTCAAATCCCCCTATGAACCTCTGGTGCTGGAAGAAGAACCCATGGATATAGAGGAATACAGCGGCCCCACTGCCGATGATCTTCGGCGGGAAGCAGAGATGTTCAAGGAGCACTGGGAGCAAGAGAAACGAAGCATGGTTGAAGCTGCCCAGAAAGAGGCTGAACAGATCGTCTCAGATGCGGAGGAACGTGCATTTGGAGAGGTAAAAAGGAAAAATGATGAGGCTCAGAAGACGGTCCAGGATGCGAAAAACGAGGCTGAAAGGATTAGCGAGGATGCCGAAACCGAGGCGGAAAAAATAAAAAGCGATGCCGAGGCTTCCGCTGGAGATATCAGGGAGAGTGCCCGAAAAGAGGGGTTCGAAGAGGGACGGGAAGCGGGGTACCAGGAGGGTCTCGCCGAGGCAGAGCGTCTTGCCGAGCAGTTTCAACGGGTGCTGGATAAAGCGATAGAAAAACGGACCGTTATTATTGAAGACTCAGAGACCCAGATTATCGAACTGGTGCTTATGATTTCGCGGAAGGTTGTGAAGGTTATCAGCGAGAACCAGAAGAATGTGGTGGTCAACAATGTAATTCAGGCGCTGAGGAAGCTGAAGACCCGGGGTGAGGTGCTTGTTCGGGTCAATCTTGAGGATGTCGAGCTTGCCAGCGAGCGGATCAAGGACTTTACCCGGATGGCAGAAAACGTGCAGTCCGTAACGGTTGTGGAAGATTCTACTGTCGATAAGGGGGGCTGTGTAATTGAGACGGACTTTGGGGAGATTGATGCCCGTATTTCCAGTCAATTGAAGGAGATAGAGGATAAAATTCTTGACCTTGCTCCCATAAAAAGCCGCAGTTCCGATGATCGAAAGGAGTTCGGGGTATGACTGCTCTCTTTACCAAATATACCGACGTGCTCAAGCGGATGGATCCGATAAAGGAGATAGGTACGGTACGGAAGGTGAAGGGCCTTCTGGTGGAGAGTCAAGGTCCCCAGGTAGAGGTGGGGGAGCTTTGCCAGATCATCACCGGTGAGCGGGACCAGCCTGTCTGGGCTGAAGTGGTCGGATTCAGGGACAGAACGGTACAGCTTATGCCCTTCGACACCATGAACGGGATAGAGCCGGGAAGCCAGGTGATAGCCATGGGAGAGGCTCTATCGATTCCGGTTGCCGAAACGATGCTTGGTCGGGTTCTGGATGCCATGGGACGGCCTATTGACGGAAAGGGCCCTATCGGTACCGCCGATCGTCTTCCTACGGTTAACGAGCCTCCCAATGTCTTAACCCGGAAGGTGATCAGGGAACAGCTGACCACTGGAGTCCGCTGTATCGATTCCATGACCCCCATTGGAAAGGGGCAGAGGATTGGTATTTTTTCAGGAAGCGGGGTTGGTAAATCCACCATCCTGGGTATGATCGCCCGAAATACCGAGGCAGATGTCAATGTGATAGCCCTGATTGGTGAGCGGGGTCGGGAGGTGCAGGAGTTTATCGACCATGACCTGGGGCCGGAGGGTTTGAAGCGCTCAGTTCTGGTTGTTTCCACCGGAGATACCTCCCCCTTAAGCAGACTACGGGGTGCCTTTGTGGCAACTACGATAGCCGAGTTCTTTCGTGACCAGGGTAAGGATGTCATGCTCCTCTTTGATTCTGTTACCCGGTTTGCCCGGGCACAACGGGAGATTGGACTTGCTGTGGGAGAGCCGCCAGCAACCCGGGGCTACACCCCTTCGGTCTTTTCGATTCTCCCCAAGCTCCTGGAACGGTGCGGAACCGGAGAAGAGGGGACAGTGACCGGTTTCTATTCGATCCTGGTGGAGGGAGACGATATGGATGAACCGGTTGCAGATGCCGTTCGAGGTATTCTGGATGGCCATATTGTTTTAAGTAGAAAGCTGGCCCAGGCTTTTCGATATCCTGCAGTGGATGTACTGGCCAGTCTCAGCCGTCTGGGTAACAAGGTTACCACCCCGGCATTCAGAGAGGCGGCGGGAAAAATCCGCAGCCTTTTGGCGGTCTATACCGACGCAGAGGATTTGATCAATGTGGGAGCCTACGCTGCCGGAAGTAATCCTGCCATTGATGAGGCGATTGAGAAGATCGAAGATATCCGTGCCTTTCTTTCCCAGGATGTTGAGGAAGCAGCAGCTCTTGAAGACACGGTGCAGTGGATGAGCCGGCTTTCGGGAATTGAGATTCCGGAAGATGAGATGGCCATGATTGGAGTGTGATATGAGGCGCTTTATCTTTCCCCTGCAGCAGGTTTTGAATCTTAGGATCTGGGAAGAGCGGGAAAAGGAAATAGCCCTGGGAAGGGTGGTAAGCGAGCGGGTTCAGCTGGAGAAGCAGATTGAGGATCGGCGCAGGCGAGAGCAGGAAGTGTTCCTGCACCGGCCTGAAGGATTTGATATGCAGCTGCTTTCCGGAATTGAACAGTTCGGCTTGAGAATGCGCAGCGAGCGGAAAGAGCTTTCCCGTCGTCTGGAAGAGACACGGCGGGAAGAGGAAGAGGCCCGCAAGCTCTTTCTTGAAGTGTCCAGAAAGCGAAAGGTTCTGGATAAACTGAAAGAGCGAAAAGAGGAGAGTTACAGGAAGTTGGCTCTCAAGGATGAGCAGAAAGCCCTGGATGAACTGGGTGGAAACAGATTTTTTCTTGAAGAGGAAGTATCGCCGGTATAGGCAAACGTTGCCAAGGGGGAGATAGTGGGAGCAGCACAAACCGGAGCCAGGATGGTTATTCTCATATTACTTATTGCGGCCCTCGCCTTCGGAGGATTGCTCTGGATCGACTATCTGGGTCTGATCCAGGTAAAGCCCTTCTTTGCGCCGGTTCTCACCCTGGTTGGACTTGGGGTGCCCGAAAAGCCTCCTGAGCCTGATCAACTGGATACACTCATGCTGGAGAAGGAGCGGCTTGCAAAGCAGCTGGAGGCTCTGGATATCCGTAGTGAAGAGCTTGATGTACGGGAGGATGAGCTTGCCGTAAAGGAAGCTGAAATCCAGCAACAGCTTGAAGTTTTGGCAGAAAGAGAAAATGATTTGGAAGAACAAGAAAAAACCTTCAACCAAAGGCTAAAACAGTACGAAAATATAAGAGCGAACCTGCGGCAAGCTGCACTATATTATGTGGGAATGCCGCCGCAACAGGCTGTAGATCGGCTTTTGGAGATGGAAGATCAGGATGTGATCGATATTCTTCGTACCGCCGAAGAAATAGCCCAGGAGGCAGGGGAAGATTCCATTGTCTCCTTCTGGCTCAGTTTGATGCCCCCGGAGAGGGCTGCAGTACTGAGTCGGAAAATGATAAAAAAACCCTGAGAACCATTTTTTCGGTTCGTAGAACGGTTCGGGGAATGGAGGGAAAGTGATTCAGATCGTGACGCTGAAAAGTTCACCACCCGAGACCGGGTTCTCCTCACCCGGCAGCTCCGCCTATCCGGTTGAACCGACTGGGGGGGGGAAGAGTTTCCAGGAGTATCTGGAGCGGTTGAATAGCCCAGCCCTTGATAGTACGGAACTTGATAGACCAGCACCGGAAAACTTTAACGAGGCCCCTTGGGAAGCTGGAAGTTCCACCATGGAGGAGCAGGGTGAGAAGCAAATAAGAGGAAATGAAAAAATCGAAAAGAGTGCAAAGGAGTCCCAGGCTGCTGCAGAGAGCAAGGCGAAAGATAGTCAGAAGAAAACGAAGGTCCCAGAGGACTCTGAAGAACGTTTGACCACTGCCTCTAAGGGTGAAGGTTCGAAAAGCTTGAAGGCAGATGGGTCGGCACAGGCCGAGGAAACTGGAAAGGCAGATGGGGCTGAAAAAGGTGCTGCTACAGAGAAAGATGTTCTGAGTTTGAGGGAATCACAAAGCGCAGAAGAGAAGAACGGTAAGGTGAGCCGCAGTGAGAAGGGTTTTGAGTCACGCCTTGAAAAAAGCCGTGTTGAAGAGGGAAAGAATATCCAGGAGCTTGAAGCTGCGGAAGCGATAGATGCTGCAGCTCTTTCTGCCACCCCTGAGGGAAAGATAGCTTTAGAAGGGCTTGATAATAAGAGCCGATCGGATGCAAAAGCTAATGAACGGGCTCTCTCCGGGGATAGTGACCTGCTAAGGGCTCAAAACCAGGAAAAACATAGCGAAAAGCGTGGAGCAGAGCTCCAGCTTATTGATCTAAGAAAAAAGCAGGTTTCATCTTCTCCTGGAGAAAAGAAAAAGAGTGGAAAGACGGACGACAGACGTTCCGGGGCTTTTCTGGATGGAACTAAGGGCGGTCAAGCGGTAAAGGCCAGGGGCACTGGCGCTGGAGAGCTCTCATTGACCGAACAGGCTGGAAAAGCTAATCCTGCTTCCATGGAGCAGGGAGAATCCAGGGGAGAGGCCAGAATAATCCATATTGATGCCGGTTCGACCAGAGAGGGTGCTTCGGGCAGTGATAATGGAGGGTCGGTGAAAGATGCCGCAGCCGCACTAGGAAAGCGCTTTGAGCAGGATCTCTCCGGGAAGGTGGTGAAACAGGCCTCCATCGTCTTGAAGGATAACAAGAGCGGAGAAATCCGGCTGGTTCTCCATCCGGAGAAACTGGGGAAGGTGAGAATCCAGCTCCAGTTGGAAGATAACCGTATAGCTGGCCGCATTTTTGTCGACAATACAAGTGTAAGGGATTTGTTTGAGAGTAATCTGAAAAACCTCGCCAAGGCTTTTGCCGAAGAGGGATTTGATCAGACAAAGCTTGATGTCTTTGTCGGCAGCAGGGACTCCGGCAAACGGAAAGAGGGGAGCGGTGAAACGGCCGGACACTTTGATACCGGCAATTCAAAGCTCGCTGCTAACAGACTGGAAACAAGTGTTCCGTTGATGAACCAGTATCGCAACGG